>NYZC01000407.1 GCA_002686995.1 Phycisphaeraceae bacterium
CATCGGCGGGCCGCCGAACAGCTCGATCAGCCGGTCGTAGCGGCCGCCGCCCGCGACCGCCCGCTCGGCGCCGCTGATCTCGTGCATCTCGAACACGGTGCCGGTGTAGTAGGCGAGGCCGCGCACGATGCCGAGGTCGTACTCGCACCATTCGGCGATGCCGAACGCGCGCAGCTGCTCGTCGAGCGACTCGAGGTCGTGCAGGTTGTCGTCGAGGCCGATCTGCTCCCGCAGCAGGTCGAGGCGCCCGGCCGGGTACTTCATCCGGCAGATCTGGTCGAACCGGTCGACGGTCTCGACGTCCAGGCCCAGTTCGCCGGCGGCGCGGGTGAACTGCTCGGGCTCGATCTTGTCGCGCCGGTCGAGCAGCTCGAACGCGGCCTGCATCTTCTCCTCGCCGACGCCCATCTTGCCGAGGATGTGGCGGACCGTCTCGCGGTGGCTGATCTTGACCCGCACGTGCTCGCTGGCGAGCCCGAGATGCTGGAACAGGTCGATGGCGACGAAGATGCATTCGGCGTCCGCCGTGGCGGAATCAAGGCCGAGAATGTCGACGTTCCACTGCCAGAACTCGCGCAGCCGGCCGCGCTGCGGGCGCTCGGCGCGGCAGAAGTTGGCGGCGCAGAACCACTTGATCGGCTTGGGCAGGCTGTTCGCCTGGGCGGCCACCATGCGCGCGAGCGTCGGCGTGAACTCGGGTCGGATCGCCAGCTCGCGCCCCCCGCGGTCGTTGAAGTGGAACAGCTCGTTGACGATGCCTTCGCCCGACTTGACCTTGTAGAGATCGAGCTGCTCGAAGATGGGGCCGTCGATCTGCTCGAACCCGTTGCGGATCGACACCGTTCGCCAGGCGTCGACCAGGAACGTGCGCCAGGCCATGGAACGGGGATCGAAGTCGCGGGTGCCTTTGGGTGCCTGAAATTTCATGAGCTACTTGGTGGCCACAACGTAGCAGATCCAGGCGGTATCGTTCTCCGCGTGCTCGCGGATCCGGTAGACGCCGTTGCCCTCGCCCGTCTTCGAGTCGGTGCCTTCCCAGTAGACGTCGATCTTGCGGTACCCGGCCTCGCGCAGAAGCTCCTGCACCTCCGGCAGCGTCCAGAAGCGCCAGTGGTATTCGAACGCGCGGCGCATCGCGCTGCCGTCGTCGAACTCGAAGTGGATGTAGAACGAGCTGTCGTGCGTAATCGGATCGAAGCGCGCCTGGTCCCACACGTAGGTGAAGCCGTCGTACTCGGTGTGGTCCTCCCGGTCCTCCTCCATCGACTCGGCGCCGCCCATCATGTCGAGCACGAAGATCCCCTCGGGCGCCAGGTTGCGGCGCGCGGCGGCGAAGTACTCGCGTAGCTCGGGTCGGGTCCTGAATATCCAGAACGAGAAGTTCTCGGCGGCGATGATGTCGGCCTTGACGTCCTCTTCCGCCCTGACGTCGGCCTGCACGAGCCGGACGCGCTCCTGCTGGGCCGGCTTGAGCTTCGCCAGGTTGTGCCGGCGGCCCCAGTCCAGCGGCTCGTCGTCGAGGTCGACGCCGATCGCGAGCCGGTTGGACCGGCTCTTCGCCCAGTCGCAGCAGATGGCGAACGTGCCGCAGAAATCCTCGCGCAGCACCTGCGCCCGCCGGTCGAACGTCTTGCGGTAGACGCGATCGAAGAACTCGACCTCGTGCTCGGGCACCTGGACGGCCTGCTGGTACAGGTCGTACTTGTCGGCGCGCTGGGCCAGGGTCTTGCCGTGCTTCCTGTTTTTCTTCTTGTCCTTCGGCATCGGGACAATCTAGCGAGTTGACGCGGTGCGGGCGATGGGGGCTGCCCGCCTGCGGCGGTTCGCGGCCGGCATCGCGCATCAGGTCGAATGCCCCGCATCGTTCCGCGCGTAGAAGTGCAGAGCCATCGAACCGTAGACGTGACGGTCCGGCCCGCTCCAGGCTTCGACGACGCGTGGCGGCACGTCGCGCTCGACCCGCAGGACGAGCAGGGCGTCCGAGGCGGCCGCGGCCGCGAGACGCCCGACGAGGCGCGGGACGTCGTCGCGATTCGGATCGCCGGTCATGCGATAGGGCGGATCGCAGAAGATCAGCGACGAAGGCGGCGCGACCCGGTCGATCCATGCCCCCACGCAGGCGTCCTGTCCCACGATCGTCGCGGTCTCCCGCAGGCCGAGGCGGTCGAGGTTCTCCTCGAGCAGCGCCCGGATCTTCCGGTCGCGCTCGACGAACGTGCAGTGCCCGGCGCCGCGCGAGAGCGCCTCGATGCCGAGGCTGCCCACGCCGCAGAACACGTCGAGCACGTGCTGCGCCGGCTGCGCCGCGTCGAAACGGCCCATCGACCAGAGCCGGTCGAACAGCGCCTGCTTCACGCGGTCGGTGATGGGGCGCGTCGTTTCGGAGTCGGCCGGCGCCGCGAGACGTCGGCTGCGATGGATGCCGGCGATGACGCGCATGGCGAATGGTGAGAGGGTCGGGTGGCGGATGTCAAGCGGCGGTCGGGGAAAAGGGGTCAGACGCTGGGTCAGACGCGGGTCTGACCGGTCTGATCCCTTTTCCCCGACCGCCGCTTGACACCCGCCCGGCCGCCTTTGAAACTTGGGCGATGTTCGGAAACCTCACCGATCGTTTCAACGACGTGTTCCGCCAGCTTTCTGGGCGCGGCAAGATCAGCGACACCAACGTGCGCGAGGCGATGGAGCAGGTCCGCGCCGCGCTGCTGGAGGCCGACGTCCACCTCGAGGTCGTCGAGTCGTTCGTGAAGTCGGTCACCGGCAAGGCGGTCGGCACCGAGGTGCTCGAAAGCCTCAAGCCGGGTCAGCAGATGATCAAGATCGTCCACGACGAGCTCGTGGGGCTGATCAGCGGCGGCGAGGAGACGGCGCCGTTCATGTTCGTGCAGCCGGGGCCGACGGTCGTGATGATGTGCGGCCTCCAGGGGTCGGGCAAGACGACGACCTGCGGCAAGTTCGCGGCCTGGCTCAAGAAGCGCGGCAAGAGCGTGATGCTCGTCGCCGCCGACCTGCAGCGCCCCGCCGCCGTCGACCAGCTCGAGGTGCTGTCGCGGCAGGTCGAGGAGCAGGCGCCCGGCAGCGGGACCATCCACTTCTACAGCGAGCGGGAGCGGGTCGCCGAGTACGGCCAGGCCGTCGGGGCCGCGGTCAAGGTGTGCGTCAACGCGGTCAAGGCCGGGCGGAAGGCCGGCTGCGACGTCGTGATCCTCGACACCGCGGGCCGCCTGCACATCAACGACGATCTCATGGGCGAGCTGCGCAAGATCAACCAGTCGACGAGCCCGCACCAGATCCTGCTGGTGATCGACTCGATGACCGGGCAGGACGCGGTCAACTCCGCCAAGGCGTTCAACGACCAGCTCGAGCTCGACGGCGTCGTCCTGACCAAGTTCGACTCCGACACGCGCGGCGGCGCCGCGCTGACCGTCAAGGAGATCACGGGCAAGCCGATCAAGTTCATCGGAACCGGCGAGCAGATCGACGCGCTCGAGGAGTTTCATCCCGACCGCGTGGCCTCGCGCATTCTCGGCATGGGCGACATCGTCGGCCTGGTCGAGAAGGCGCAGGAGCAGGTCTCGCAGGAAGAGGCCGAGGCCCTGCAGGAGAAGATGGCCGAGGGGAAGATGACGATGGACGACTTCCTCAAGCAGCTCAAAACCATGCGCAAGATGGGGTCGGTGAAGGGGCTGCTCGGGATGCTGCCGGGCATCGGTCAGCAGCTCAAGGATCTCGACCTCGACGAGAGCGAGATCGACCGGACCGAGGCGGTCATCCATTCGATGACGAAGGCCGAGCGCAGCGACGTCGACCTGCTCAACAACTCGCGCCGCCGCCGGATCGCGCGGGGCTCGGGCACGAAGACGCAGGACGTGAGCCAGCTCGTCAAGGGCTTCGACATGGTCTCGCAGATGGGCCGGCAGATGTCGAGCATGAGCATGGTCCAGCGCATGAAGTCCCTGGCCGGCATGGGCCAGGTGGATCTCGCGGCACTCGGCTCCGGCAAGAAGGCCCCGAAGCTGGCCGGCGCCCCGGCGCGCAACAAGCCGAAGCACAAGCAGCGCAAGCGGCGAAGCCGGTAGGACGCGGCGCGGCCCCCTCTCCCTTCACTGAAGAGGCACATCGATGAGCAAGACCGCGCTGTGCGTCCGTCATCGTGCCAAGCCGGGTCACAGGGACGACGTGAGACGGGTCTGGGAGCAGTACGTGAAACCCAGGGCGTCTCGGAACCCGGCGCATGAAGCCTATTTCTTCTGCTTCGACGACGAAGATCCTGACGTGGTCATCGCGTTTCAGCTGCTTTCGAGTTCCGAGGCCGTCGAGTCTTTCATGCCGGGTGACTGGTATCCGCAATACCTGGACCAGGTCGGGGAGCACATCCAGGAGCCGCCTCGGATCACCAGGGCGAGTCCGTTGTGGATCAAGCACGATGATCCCGTGACGCGATCGAAGTAGCGGTCGGGGTTTCGAACCGGGGGTCTGCCCCCCCCGCTTATTGAACCCACCCCGACGAGCCGATATGATGCATGCGATGTTCACGCATCCCTCTCGCTTCGGCGTCGCTGTTAGCTGAGCGGACGACCCGCACCGCTCCTCCGAATATCCCTGTATCCATCCCGAATTCGCCGTGGAACGACGAGGCACGGTCCTCCGTCATTCGCTTTCTGTCTTGTAACCTCTGACTTGCGACGCTCGCCATGCCCGAACTCTCAAAGACCTATTCGCCTGCCGAGGTGGAGCCCGACGTGGCGCAGCGCTGGGACGAGGCCGGCGCGTTCGACGCCGAGCCCGACGCTCCCGGCACGCCGTACTGCATCGTGATCCCGCCGCCCAACGTCACCGCGGCGCTGCACATGGGCCACGCGCTCAACAACACGCTGCAGGACATCCTGGTCCGCTGGCGCCGAATGTGCGGCGACAACACGCTCTGGATGCCCGGCACCGATCACGCCGGCATCGCGACGCAGACCGTCGTGGAGAAGCGCGTGCTCGCCGATGAGGGCAAGCGGCGCACCGACTTCGAGCGCGACGAGTTCGTCGGCAGGATCCAGTCCTGGAAGGACGAATACGAGGCGCAGATCACCGGCCAGCTCAAGGCCATGGGCTGCTCGTGCGACTGGCGGCGGCAGCGCTTCACGATGGATCCGGTCTGCGCCCGCGCGGTGCGCGAAGCGTTCTTCCGCATGTTCCGCGATGACCTGATCTATCGCGGCAAGCGCCTCGTCAACTGGGATCCCGCGACGCAGACCGCGCTCGCCGACGATGAGGTCGAGATGCGCGATATCGACGGGCACTTCTGGTACATGAAGTACCCGGTGGTCGAGGCAGGGGGCGATGAGACGGGCGAGTTCGTCACCGTGGCCACGACGCGGCCGGAGACGATGCTCGGCGACACCGCGGTGGCGGTGAATCCCGCGGATCCGCGCGCGCCCGGCCTGCGCGGCAAGAGCGCGCGGCTGCCCATCGTCAACCGGATCGTGCCCATCATCGAGGACGACTACGTCGTGCTGCCCGATCCCGACGGTGATGAGAAGGCGCGGTACTCGTCGGGTTTCCTCAAGGTGACGCCGGCGCACGATCCGAACGACTACGAGATCGGTCAGCGCTTCGAGCTGGCCATCATCAACGTGATGGCGCCCGACGGCACGATCAGCGATCAGCACGGGTGGCCGCAGGAAGACTTCGCGCGCGGCGACGCGGGGTTCGTGCTGGGCCTCGACCGCTTCGAGGCGCGCGAGGCCGTGGTCGACTGGTTCCGCGCGCAGGACCTGCTCGAGGACGTGAAGCCGTACCGGCATTCGGTCGGCCACAGTTACCGCAGCCACGTGCCGATCGAGCCCTACCTGAGCGACCAGTGGTATGTGAAGGTTGCCGACGAGCGGCTGGCGGGCGCGGCCCTCGACGCGATGGAACCGGCGCAGGTGGCCGAAAGCGACGGACCCGTCTGGGCCGACGGTCCTCGTGCGGCGCGGAAGCCGGCGTCGGCACGTCGGCTCCAATTCACGCCGGCGCGCTACGCGCGAACGTTCCAGAACTGGCACGAGAACATCCGCGACTGGTGCATCAGCCGCCAGCTCTGGTGGGGGCACCGGATCCCCGTGTGGAGCCGGGATGCGGATCAGGGTGACGCCGCGGCGCTCGTCGGCGACGCGGTTTCGTCGGGCGCGGCCGCGGTGGCGCGATTCGGCGATCGCGATTACGTGTGCCCGGCGCCGGGCGACCAGGAGTCGGCGCTGCAGGCCAGGCTGGAGCAGGAAGGCTTCGAGCAGGATCCGGACGTGCTGGACACCTGGTTCAGCTCGGCCCTCTGGCCGTTCAGCACGCTGGGCTGGCCGGAGCCGGGCGGCGCGCTCGAAACGTGGAACCCGGGCAACGTACTGTGCACGGCGCGCGAGATCATCACGCTCTGGGTGTCGCGCATGGTGATGACGAACCTCTACCTGCTCGACCGGCTGCCGTTCACGGATGTATTCATCCACGCGATGATCCAGGACGGCGAAGGCCGCAAGATGTCCAAGAGCCTGGGCAACGGCGTGGATCCCCTCGACATCATTCATTCGCACGGCGCCGATGCGATGCGGTTCACGCTCGCGTCGATGACGACGAACACGCAGGACGTGCGGATGCCGGTCCGGCACGACGCGGAGACCGGCCGCAATACGAGCGAGAAGTTCGACATCGGCCGCAACCTCGCGAACAAGCTGTGGAACGCGGTGCGGTTCGCGCTGGACCGCATCGAGGGCGGCGCCGCATCCGACGGAACGTCGTTCGGTCGCTCGGATCTATCGCTCGCCGACCGGTGGATCCTTTCGCGTCTCGCGAAGGCGGTCGCCGCCACCGACGGCGCCCTGACGCAATACGAGTTCAGCCAGTACGCGCAGGGCATGTACGACTTCTTCTGGCGCGACCTGTGCGACTGGTACATCGAGGCGGTCAAACCCACGGTCGGCGACTGCGCCGCCCAGCAGCGGGTGCTCGCGACATGTCTCGACGTCGTGCTGCGCCTGCTGCATCCGTCGATGCCATTCATCTCCGAGCGGCTCTGGCAGCGCCTGGACGAAGTCGCGCCGCAGCGCGGCGTCGAAGGTGTCGACGTGCCGGCGCATCCACTGCTCGTGCGCGCGGCGTGGCCGAAGGTGTCCGTCGATCAGCTTGTCGACGACGATGTCGAAGGCGCGTTCACGATGCTCCAGGAGTGGGTGTCGGCGCTTCGCGAAATGCGGACGAGCCACCAGGTGCCGCCGCGCGAGCGGATGCACTACGTCGCGGACACGACGGCCGACGTGGCCGCCGTCTGGGCGTCACTCGCGCCGTACGCAGAAACGTTCGCGAACGCCGAGGCGGCGCACGTGGGACCGAACCCGCCGGACAGTCCGGAAGGTCTCTCGCTCATCGCGACGGCGCAGATCGGCGACGCGACCGTCCGCGCGTTCCGTGCCGGCGCCGTGGGCGCCGACCGTGAAGCGGAGCTCGAGCGACTGAACAAGCGCCTGGAGCAGCTCCGCAAGAGCGCGGAGAACCTGAACAAGCGGCTGAGCAATCCCGGCTATACCGAAAAGGCGCCGGAGAAGCTCGTGCAGCAGACGCGCGACCAGCTTGCCGAGACGGAGCAGCAGATCAAGGCGATCGAGGACCAGATGAGGGACCTGGAGCAAGCGTAGTGCCATCCGTGCCCAGCCGTGTCCAGCCATGGTCCCTGAACGATGCGGCTCGGCCGCGTGAGGCATAATGACCCCATGGCCCGCATCCGATGCCAGGCGATCTGCATCCGCCACCTCGACTGGTCGGAGACCAGCCAGGTCGTGGTGCTGCTGACGCCTGAGCACGGCAAGGTGCGTGGCCTGGCGAAGGGGTCGAAGCGCATGAGCCCCGGCGCCGTGGCGCGGTTTTCCGGCGGGATCGAGTTGCTGACGCGCGGCGAGATCGTCGGTATGACGCGGCCTTCGACGGGGCTCGCGGCGCTGACCGAGTGGGATCTTCAGGACGCGTTCGGTCACCTGCGGCGCGATCTGCGCAAGCTGTGGACGGCCATGTACGCGGCGGATCTCGCCGACGCGCTGGTCGGCGATCTCGATCCGCACCCGGAAATGTTCGACGCGATGCAGGCGCTGCTCGAGGCGCTCGCGGACACCGGCGCGCGCGAAGCGGCGCTGCTCGCGTTCCAGTGGAGCGCCTTCGATGCGTGCGGCTTCCGCCCGCGCCTCGATCACGACGTGCACCGCGACCGCCCGCTCGAGGACGTGGAAGCGTACACCTTCGATGCGCACGCAGGCGGCCTCACGACGGCGTCTCTTGCGGTAACCGATCACGGAGGTCGAGGTCCCTGGCGCGTACGGCGCGAGACGGTGCAGCTATTGCGCGACCTCGACGGCGGCGCCGTTCCGTCCCAGCCGAAGGCGATCGAGCGCGCCAACCGGCTGCTGTGCGTATACATCCGGTCGATCCTGGACCGGCAGTTGCCGACGATGGAGCACATCCTCGGCGACACAGGGGGGCCGTAGCTGAAGCCGCCAGACTTCAGGTTCTCGAACGTGGCGGGGGGGCAGTAGCCGAGGTGGCCCCTTCGGAGACGTCGACGGTCTCGAGCGGGACGTCTGTGGTCTGGCGACTTCAGCGACGCCGTCCGGGAGCAGCGTCCGTGATCCCAGTGCGGTTGAACTCGCCGGTCCCCGCGGTCGATATTAGACTGTCCCCGCCATGACCACGATCAACGCGCAGACGGAAACGACCCCGGTGACGATGACCGCCAACCTGATCGAATCCGGAGAGGACGGGATCGTGCTCGCCCTCGCCGGCACCGACTACCGGCTTCACCTGAAGGTCGCGGTGCCGGTAACGTCGCCGCTGAATCGCCCCGTCGCCGGCCGGATCAAGGCCCGGGCGCGGCGCGTGGATCGGATGCGCTGCGGCGGGCGTTTCATCGAGCCGGTCTACGGCCGGCCCCGCCGCGTGCAGGGCACCATCACCGGCACGGATTTCGCGTCCAACCGGATCACCGTGCGCAGCGGCGGCGGCAGCGTGTTCGAATGCGACCTGACCGCCGACCAGAAGGCCGCGGACTTCGAGATCGGCGCCCTAGTGGGCTTCGACGTCGAGCGCGGCGCAAAGTTCGAGCTCTGACGCGACTCCGAATTAGCCAATGACAATTGGCTTGATGACTAATAGCTTGATAATCCCCGCTCCCCGCTCCCCCCAGACCTCAGACCCGATGTCCAATCACCTGCGACGTGTTCTCGTGACCGGTGGCGCCGGCTTCCTCGGCTCGCACATCTGCGAGCGCCTCGTCGAGCAGGGCCACGACGTGGTCTGCCTGGACAATTTCTTCACCAGCCAGAAACAGAACATCGCCCACCTGCTGGCGAAGCCCAACTTCGAGCTCATCCGCCACGACGTGACGCTGCCGATCTGGCTCGAGGTCGACCAGATCTACAACATGGCCTGCCCCGCCTCGCCGGTGCACTACCAATACAACCCGATCAAGACCACCAAGACCTCGGTCGTCGGATCGATCAACATGCTCGGCCTCGCCAAGCGCGTCGGCGCGAAAATCCTGCAGGCGTCGACCAGTGAGGTGTACGGAGACCCGGACGTGCATCCGCAACCGGAAACTTACCGCGGCAACGTCAACCCGATCGGCGTGCGGGCGTGCTACGACGAGGGCAAGCGGTGCGCCGAGACGCTGTTCTTCGACTACCACCGCTCGAACCGCGTGAACGTACGCGTCGTCCGGATCTTCAACACGTTCGGGCCGCGCATGCACCCGTACGACGGCCGGGTCGTGTCGAACTTCATCGTCCAGGCGCTGCGGGGCGAGAACCTCACGGTCTACGGCGACGGTTCGCAGACGCGCTCGTTCTGCTACGTCGACGACCTCGTCGAGGGGATCATCCGCATGATGAACAGCCCCGATCCCCCCGAGGGGACGATCGGGCCGGTCAATCTCGGCAACCCCGGCGAGTTCACGATCCGCCAGCTGGCCGAGCTGGTAATCGAGCTGATCGGGTCGAAGGGCCGCGTCGTCGAGATGGAGCTGCCCGCCGACGACCCGACGCAGCGCCGCCCCGACATCACGCTGGCGAAGCGGTACCTGGACTGGGCGCCGACGGTCGAGCTGCGCGAGGGGCTGGTCCGGACGATCGATTACTTCCGCGCGCTCGACCTCAGCCGATTCCGACCGCCGACCGATCACACGGCGCACAAGTCGGGTGAGAGCGCGTCATAGCGCCGCGCGGCCTTCTCCGGCGCCTTTCCTGGTTTTGAGAGGGAGCCCGACGCCGTCCCGGGACCGCTGGGCGCCGCGCGTCCGCGCGGCCCACCGGTCCCGGGCCGGTCGAGCGAAAGACGCAGGTTCATTTCGGGCTGAACGGATGGTTGGCCGAGTCCTTGCCCTTGACCATCTCGTCGGCCGAAGGCTCGCCATTCATCGCGCGGGCGATCGAAAGCTTGGTGGCCTCGTAGTTGTAGTCGTAGATCTTCGTATCGTCCTCGGCCAGCCAGTGGATGAACACGCCGCAGACGATGACGAGATCCTCGCAGTCGGCTTTCGGAATGACGCCCTCGGCGACGCTGTCGGCGACCGCCTTGGCGACCGCGGCCTGCGCGGGACCGAACATCTGCACGGCCTGCGTGGCGCCCTTGATGGTGACCTTCGTGATCATCACGGTCGCGGGCTTGACGGCCAGGTTCGGCGTCAGCACAGCCAGCAGGTTCGAATGGCCGGACTTCTGATCGGCGAGCGCGTTCGCGAACGCGACGCCGACAGGGCCGTCCTTCGAGCCGATCAGCAGGTCGATATGGGCGATCTCGTTGCCGTCGCCTGCCAGCGCTTCACCGATGTACATGGACATTTCCGTTCTCCACAGGGTTTGAGAAGATTCGAAGGGGCGTGTGCCCCACGGCAGCGGGGCTTGTACCTGAAGGGAAAGGCGAAAGCAAATCCGTTGCCGAAGTAGACACACTTCGAAAAAAAAAAGACGCCGGGTCGGAAAGGCACGGTGCGGCGCGGATGCGGATTATCGCAACCCGGATCCGTGGGTTGACGCCGGATGACGCCCACGGTTCGCCGAACATCATTGCTCGATCGCGAACGCGTGCAGGCGCACCGCGCCGCAGAAGTGGAAGCGCAGACGGATGGGGCGCGCCGGCGCGTCCGCGAGCGAGCGTCCGCGCCAGGTGACGGTCGCGTCAAGGTCGTCGCGGTCGAGCGGCCGACACGATGCGCGATCCAGACCCTTGATCACCTGTCCCGTGGCCGCGTCGATCACCTCGACGGTGACGAAGCTGCGCTGCGGCATGGCACGCGAAAGGTTCAGCTTCAGCGCGGAACCGCGCTCGGACGCCTCGATCTCCTTCGACGTCGCGCTGCCGAACGATGCGCCGTCGGCGGTCTCCAGGCACGTCCACCCGTCGCGCCGCAGCGTCGCCAGGCCCATGCGCCCCACGCAGTTGGCGCCGACGTTGTGCGCGAGGCTTTCCGGCTGGTTGTTGCTCGCCCAGCAGGTCCATTGCGCGCCGGCGCCGGCATAAAAGAGATGAACGGTGTCGCTGGCGATCACGGGCTTGTCGGCGACGACGAGAATCGTGTCGTCCCACTGGCCGGGCGCGCCGCGATCGATCAGCTTCTGGTGCGGGTTCAGCCGCCGAAAACGCTCGCCGTCCTCGCTCACCGCGAGGCGGACGTCGGCCATGTACTGGCCGAAGTTGCCCAGGCCGTTCGGGCAGTACCAGCCGTATTCGTAGGGCATCAGCCAGCGGCCGCCGCGCGGCGCGAGCATCAGAAAATGGTTCTCCTGCTCGACGCTGTCGTTGGGATCGAGGATCGGGTTGGCGGCGCTGGGCGTGAAGCGGAGGCCGTCCGGGGAGAAGCCCATGCACTTGACGCGGACGATCCCGGGGCCGGGCTTGCTCGACGGCCG
>NYZC01000408.1 GCA_002686995.1 Phycisphaeraceae bacterium
ACGGCGGCGACCCGAGCGCACGCCAGGTCACGGCGCGCGGCGCGATCGACGGAAGCTGGACGACGGCGGACGGGATCGACGTGCTCCGCGCGGGCGCCATCGCCTCCGGGTTCGAGGCCGATCTCGGCGGCGCGCTCGGTCGTCTCACGACCTCGGGCGACGCCTCCGGCCGCATCACCGCGGCGCGGTTCGGCTCTGCCCGCGTCGGCGGCGACCTCTCCGGCGCCGACTGGTCGGCCGGCGGCCAGGCGGTGACGCCGTCGGCGCTCGACGCGCTGAACGCGATCCCGGCCGACCTCGCGAATTCGGCCGCGCGCGGCGGCATCCAGGTGATCGACGCGGACCGCTCCTTCGGGCGCATCCACATCCGCGGCACCGCGGACGACGACAGCCGGATCAGCGCCGGCGACTTCCTGTCGCGCATCCTGGTTGACGGGAAGCGGGTCGACCCGGCGCAGGACGATCGATTCGAGATTCTCTGATCGCGCGGGCGGCTGCCCCGATCCATCCAATCGAGCGGCGGCCGACTTCGCACAGGTTGGAACGTTGGAAACCTGTGCTACGGCGTTGAGACGCGACAGTCCGTGCCGAACAGCATTGAGTCGGACCCCGTTTCCGCGGATTTGGCACTTTCCGTGCGATGCATTGCCGAGCCCGGCCATCTCGGCCGAGGGTCGGCGGGGCGCGCGCCAGCGTACGAACGCGGGCGCGCGTACCGGCGTTGCATTGCCGCCTGTTTTCGCGCGGATTAAGGTTGAACCACCCGAAAAAGAAGCGTTGCCGAGTCGGGCCGTTCCGGCCCGGGATCGGCAACGCACCGGGCCGCCGACGGCGCGGTTCGGGGTGCCGCGCGATGACGTACGTGCGCCGGTGTGACGGCGAGCCGACCGAATGGTTGGTCGCCGAGTTCATCACGCAGTCATCGCAAGGCATGTGGATCGCATCGCAACGGGATTCGATCGCGTGGCAACCTCCCCGGGCGCACCGATCGTTTCTCGATGTCGGCCAGCTCCACGATCGAGTCATTCTCGGTGAAATGGCGCGTACGCCAGCCCGGTCCGGATTCCTTTCACACGTGCTCGCCGACGCAACGGCGCCACGCGATCGAGTCGATCAATTCGGTATCCTGTAGCGTCAGGAGAACCGACAAGCTGATCATCACCGTCGCCCAGGGGCGTGACGCTGCACCGCCGACGACACCGCCTCCTCCTCCATCAAGCTGAGGGACGCGCTGTAGTCCCGTTCCCGTTCCCGATCCCGTACCCGTTGCCGATCGGTGACACGTGGCCGGGAACGGGAGCGGGAACGGGATTGCTGATGGCCGACCACCCGACCACGCCGCGACTCTGGACCACCCTCCTTCTCGCCGGGGCCGCGGGTGGGTTGGGCTGGGGGATTCGCGGCCAGTACGGGCACCAGACCGGCGCGATGGTGCCGGGGGTGCTCGTCGGTCTCGTGCTGGTCATGCAGTTCGGAAGGCATCTCTCGTCACTGTCCGCGGCGCGCGCCGTCGCGCTGACGGCCATCGCCATCGCGTGGGGCGGGTGCATGACCTACGGCCAGACCGTCGGCCTGACGCACGATGCCGAGCTGCGCGGCAACTGGGGCGCGCTGTCGTGGGGCATGCTCGGCCTGTTCATCAAAGGCGCGATCTGGATCGGTCCCGCCGGCGCGGTCCTCGGCATGGCGCTCGGCGAGCGCCGCTACGGGACGCGGGAATGGATCGTCCTGCTGCTGGTCCTGATCGGCGTCATGTTCCTCGGCAGGCTCCTGCTCAACTACCCCTTCGATCCCGCGGCGCGGCGCCTGCCGCCGATCTACTTCTCGGATCACTGGCACTGGGAGCCCCACAAGGCCGACCTGCGGCCGCGGGGTGAACGCTGGGGCGGCCTGCTCCTCGCGTTCGCGGCCCTGAGGATCTACACGGGATGGTTCAGGAAGGACCGCCTTGCCAGCGGCATGGCGGGCGCCGCCGCGCTGGCAGGCGGGATCGGATTCGCCCTGGGCCAGAGCGTGCAGGCGCTGCATGCGTGGCGCCCGGATCTCTTCGAGTGGTCGCCGCTCGCCGCGCTGACGCGCCACATGAACTGGTGGAACCTGATGGAGATCATCTTCGGGACGACCATGGCGGTCGGCCTGGCGATCGGGCTCTGGCTGCTGCGAAGGCGGATCGGCCGCGACCGGACCGGCGATGACACGGCACCGCTCCATCCGGTCGTCGACACGGTGCTGCTGCTCGCGTGCGCCGCGATCATCGTCGTCTGGGAGTTCGGCTCATTCGACTGGCTCGAGTTCATCGCGGACATGGCGCTGCCCCTGGCCCTCCTCCCGATTGTCGCCGTGACCGCGGGCCGCCTCGGACCCTACCTGTTCTGTCTTCCGCTGATTGCGCTGCCGATCGCCGGCAAGACACTGCGACAACTCAGCTACCGGACGGACCTGGTCCCGGTCATCCCCGGACGGCTGTACCTGGTGGTCCTGCCGCTCGCGGTGATGATCGCCGCCGCCCTGCTCCTTGCCCGCACTCGACGTTCTTGCGCGTCGACATTCGCGCCGACCGCCCTGCTGGTCACGTCCTGGACGTACTTCCTCCTCAACTTTGCCATCTTCGAATTCCCCTGGCCGTGGCAACCGTCGACGTTTCGCACGCCGTCGAACTGGATCTTCGTGGTGTGCGTGCTGGCGCTGACGATCGGAGCGATCGTCGCCGCCGCGCGAACGCGCGCGTCGGATGTCTGACCACCCTGAAGTCCCGTACTCGCGACCGCTCCACGAGGGTGCGTCGCTTCTGCACGGCGACGCCAGAACGAGATCCCAATGCCGTTCGACCCGCGGGCTGACGCCGGCTGACGCCGACGGTTCGCCGGACATCTGCGAGCCGCGCGGCGTAAGCCCTCACCCTTACCCAGAACTGGGATACCGCGGCGGGGCTCGGGTTCCGGGTTCCGGGTTCCGGGTTCCGGGTTCCGGGTCTCGGGTTCCGAAATCGTCCTCGTCCTCGTCCTCGTCCTCGTCCCTCGACCTCACGCACGAAGTCCGCGCATCGATGCAGGATGTAGCTGAAGTCGCCAGACTTCAGAAGCACGCGAAAGGAGCGAAAGGAGGCCAATCACCTCATGCGCGCAAGACGCCCTCCCTGGGGGCTCGCTTCGCTCGACCCCAGCCACCCAGCACCAGTTGGTCGATACCGGGCGCAGAAATGTGGGTAAGGATGAGGCGTAAGCCCGCGGGTCGGATGGCATTGCGACGTGGTTTCCTGGGCCGCCCCCCGACCCCATACCTCGTCAATATGGTTCGACATGCGCAATGGGGTATGGGGCGCCGGGTCCTGTATCAGGGGCCAGCGCGATTCGGGCGCGAGAATTGATTATCGATTTTCGATCAATGATTATCTGTTATTCGGAGCCATGGCCTCTGAAATAACAGATCACCGACAACCGATAATCGATAGTCAATTCCCCGTAACCGCGATGGTTTCCGGTTCGCGCCGAGCCGCATAGGGTGTAGCCGGGTGCGCGCGAAACCGGCGCCGCCGTGACTGCGGCGCCGCGCATCAGACCCGCAGGCTGATGCCCTCAGCACGTCACGTTCTTCCCCTCCGACCCGAACACCGCCAGCCGCTGCTCCTGCGTGATCTCGCCGGCGCGGTCCGCCGTGTAGTGAAACTGCAGCGCGCGGCGCATCTGATCGGTGTGGTTGACGGGGGTTCCGTGAGGAAGATAGGAATCGAAGAAGAGAATGCCGCCGGGGCGCAGGGGCACGGCGATCGGTCGCACGTCGTGCTCGAGGATGTCGCGGTCGCAGATCTGCCAGTCGCGCACTATGAAATGCACCACGGGTCCCGCGGTGTTGGCGCCGGCCAGCACGCGCATGCAGCCGTTCGCGATCGTCGCCTCGTCCAGCGCGATCCACGCGCCGACGACCGTCTCGTCCATCGCCACGTGAAAGTACGCGCGATCCTGGTGCCACGGCTTCTCGCGTCCGCCCGGCATCTTGAGCAGGGCCATCTCCTGGATCATCTTCGGTCGGCCGCCCACGATGCGCTCGACGACGTCCAGCAGTGCCGCGTCTGTCGCAAGGTCGTGCAGGCGCGCATCGCACGAAGTGAAGTCCGTGATCTTTCGCACTGCTTCAAGGCGCTGCTGCGCCGTCAGGTGCTCGACGCGCCCTTCGGCCCCCTGCTCGAAATGGATCTGCTCGAAATCCGCGTTCTCACCCTTGATGAAATCGTCGATCGCGTCCACCGTGCCGCGGACCCGATCCCCGTCGAATCCCTGCTCGACGGTGAGGCAACCCTGCTCGTGAAACCTTTCGATCTGCGCCGCGTCCACGTCTTCGAGCCGCGCGATCATCGACGCCGTGCCGACCGGCTCGTAGAGACGCTGGTCGTGATCCTGCGGTCCCTCGTCGAAACGAGCGCCGCTGCCGGTGTCGATGCGTGAGGAAGTATTCATCCTAAACCCATCAAAAGAAAATGAATCCGTGTTCATCCGTCTTCATCCGTGTTTCGCCAGTTTCTCGTCACCGCGGCAAGAAGTTGCGGCGGAAGAGTCTACGGCTCGTTCCAGTCGACCGGCAGCCGCTGCCAGTCCAGTTCGAAGCCCTGTCGCGCGAGCTGTGACTGGAACGACAGCAATCGTTTGCCGTCGGCAGGGACGGCGCGCGGCACGACGTCGTGCTCGACGCAGAACGCGGCCAGGCTGCCCGCCGCCTCGCCCACGTTCCACTCGACCGGATGCGGCCGGCACGAGGAGCCGGTGAGATGCGTCGTGCCGAGATTGCGCGCTGCGGGTAGCAGGTTCTCGACGCGCACCGGCAGCAGCGCACGCAGCGGAATCTGAAACGGGCGGACCGGCACGTACAGGTAGTTGTCGCCCTCGGTCGTTGGGTGCACGAGGATCGGGCTGTAGCCGATCCCGACGCTGTCGTCGAACGCGTCGGCCAGGTCGTCCTCGGCGCGATTCTCCTCGGATAGATGCTGCTCGCAGAGAGTGAGCTCGGCGCGGATGCGCCGCGATTCGCGCAGGAAAACGTGCTTGGCCAGGCCGTCTTCGGAACCTACGACGTCCATGCGCAGGCCGAGCCCCGGGTAGCCGAGGCCCCCGTCGGGGCGATTCGCCTCCGTCTGCATCCAGTACAGAAGCGACAGGCTGAGCTGCTTGGCGCCCTCGATGTTGGTCAGGGCCTCGTCCTCGGGCACCTCGAACACGGGCCCGAGCAGGTAACTGTTCATCGGCCAGTTGACGAGCGTGATGTCACTCGTGAACGATTCGGGCACGAAGTTGCGCCGGTCGAGGATTCGGTGCTCGAGCCATCGCCCCCGGCACATCCGACCGTGCTCCTGGTGCGTGAAGAGATTGGCGTACCGCGGCTCGTGCGTCGCCGGGTGCAGATCGGTCCAGGCGAGAAACGGGCCGGGCCAGAACTCCGGCCGGTAGGCGCGCCAGAAGTCGTACATCTCCGGCCGGTCGATCGTCAGGTCCTCACCCGGCGTGTAGTCGAGCCCGAAGCACGCGGTGACCGCCTCGATGTTGAGGGGGCGCGCTTCCATCGAGGCGTGCGGCTCGCCCGTTTCGGACTGCGCCTCGCTTCCCGTGATGTACTCCGTCCCGGTCAGCGGCAACAGGTCTCCCGCCTCGGTCGCATCCAGCACGTAATCGAACTCGATGACCTCCTGCTCGCCGGTGACCATCGATTCGAGCGTGATCGACCGCACGCGATCGCCGTCCACGTCAGCCGACACGGGCTCGTGCTCGAGCAGGATCTCCAGCTGGTTCGATCGGACGTAAGGCTCGAGCATGCCCTCGATCGCCGCCACGGCCACCCTCGGCTCGTGACAAAGACCGCATTTGATGGCGTTGCCCGGGTTGAGCAGATCGACCGACGGCCGCGTGTGACGCGCCGCCTCGGTGAGCGGGTAATGCGTCAGGTAGTAGCGACGGACGGCCGCGCGAAACCGGCGGTAGGAACGGGTGCAGCCGCAGAACTCGACCCAGCGGTGCTCGTTCAGCGGCACCGCCTGCTGGGTGAGCTGCCCGCCCAGCCAGTCCGTGGCGTCGGTCAGCACGACGCGCCGACCCAGCTCGCACGCGGCGAGCGCGGCTCCGATGCCACCGAGCCCGCCACCAATAATCGCGATGTCACATCTCATCGAATTCAGTCTGTGCCCGGGGGCTGCGGCGCCCGGCGCTGCATGTTCTCTTTCGGCGACGCCCGCCCTCGAATACCTCGGCGCCGCAGACGAATTCAACGGCGATTATAGACCCTGGTCCGGAACCTGTCTTTGCGACGAATCCCGTACACGCACGTGCGTGCACGAGGCTGCTGGGCCCGTGCTGGACGACCGATCTACGGTTCCGGGAGTGCCGATTCCGTCCGCAGGCGCTGAGGGTGATCTGCCCTCGGCCGGCTCCGCGAACGACGAATGTGGCGAAGCAGCCGACTTCGCCACATTCGCCGGTACACCTCTTCGAGGGCCATCGTGAACGGGCGCGGTCGGCAGACGCCGGCGTCGGCGACGCGACGGCGCAGCGCCCGACGCGCGTCCGGCGAGCGCTCGACCGATGCGAGCCTGGCGGCGATCTCGATGAATCGACCATCATGGTGCGCCACCCAGTCCTCCTGATCGATCTGCCAGAGCACGCTCGCCGACATTCTCGAGGCGAGGGTCGATCCGGCCAGCGTGACGACGGGAACGCCCATCCAGAGCGCCTCGCACGTCGTCGTGTGCCCTGCATAGGGAAACGTGTCAAGCGCGACATCGATCCGGCGATAGCTGTCCAGCGGCTGTTCCCCCGCGGCGCGCGGCCCGATGTCCAGTCGACTCGGATCAACGCCGCGCGCACGAAAACGATCGATGAGCTCGTCGCGCACCGTACCGACGAAGCAGTCGCGCGCGAGACGCAACCGCGCATTCTCGACGCGCCGCAGGACCAGCGACCACAGATCGATGACGTCGTCGTTGATCTTCGCGGCGCCCGCAAGCGATCCGAACGTGATCGGCTCCCGTGCCTCCGACAGCGGATCCACCGGTGGCGCATCCGGCGGCGGCCGGAAGCAGGAGATGCCAAGTGGCAGCCGCCATAGTCGCTCGACGTGCAGGGACGGTTGAATCGTCGGCTGCGCGATGCGATCGGTCAGCCGGTAGTCGACGCGCGACAGCCCCGTTGTCGCCGGGTATCCGAGGTAAGTCACCTGGATCGGCGCCGGTCGCCGCGCGAAGACGCCGAGTCGATTGTTGGCGGTATGTCCCGCAAGATCGACGAGGATGTCGATGCGATCCAGGCGCACCTGCTCAGCAACCTGCTCGTCCGTCAGCCCGCACGTATTGCGCCAGTGCGGCACGTACGAGCGCAGTCGATTCGTCGTCGCATCCGGGGCGGCGACCTCGGCATAACAGTGCACGTCCACCGCGCGAGCATCATGGTGCTCGAGGATTGGCTCGATGAACATCGCCACCGCATGGCGCCGGAAATCGGGGGAGACGTAGCCGATTCGAAGCGGTCGATCGATCGCGCGGTCGAAGCGATGTGGCGGCTCGGCACCCGCATCCGCCTCGAGCCTGCGCCCCCACGAGACGTGCGCCTGCATCAGCTCGCCGGGATCGACGTCCGCGAGGTACAGACGCGTGCCGAGCGCGTTCGAACGGGCCGGCGCGTCGTCGGGACGGATCGCGACCAGGCGGTCATAGCACGCCATGGCCTCCCGTGGCGCTCCGGTCAGCGTGTGCAGCGCGCCGAGGTTGATCAGAGCCTCCGCCCTGCCTTCCGGCGACTCCAGCGCCGCGTCAAACGAGGCGGCGGCTTCATCGAATCGCCCCTGGTTCACCTGTGCCTGTCCGAGATAGATACGTGCGATCGGCGCGTCGTCCGGCGATGCGTCCAGCGCCGCCCGGGCGGTGGTCGCACATGCCTCGACATGACCGGCGCTCAGCTGCGCTCCGGCCAGGCTCGTGAGCGTCTGCGGATCGGTGGCGCCGAGATCGAGCGCCTCGCGGTAATGCCGGATCGCGCGCTCGAGATCACCTGTCGCCTTGAGGGCGTTCGCCAGGTTGTGGTGCGCCTGCGGGAGCGAGGGCCCGGCCGCCACCGCCTGCCGGCTCACCGCAAGGCATTCGGTGACGTCGCCGCGCTGCCAGAGGGCGCTGGCCAGATTGCACAGCGCCTCGGCGCACTCCGGGTCGATGCTCAGTGCCAGTCGATACTGCTCGACGGCCTCGTCGGTCCTGCCCATCGCCTTGCAGACGACGCCGAGGTTCAGGTGGAGCAGCGCCGACCGGCCGGTCGCGTGGTCGATCGCCCTTCGCATCAGCCGCCGGGCCGTCGCGTGGTCCTGCTCGCGGTGATGAATCAGGCCGAGCAGGTGCAGCAGGTCAGGCTGGTCGGGCACCTGGTCGAGGACCATCGTGCAGAGGGATCGCGCCGGATCGAGACGATCGTCGCGCACGAAGGCGGCGGCGTGCTGAAGGATCTCGGCGACCGTCGGCATGCATGGGCTCCAGGGCGACGACGGGTCTTATCGGCCAGACGGCGCAGCGGGCATTGCAGGGCGCGCGAAGGTCCGAGAAGCGATCGAGGATCTGGGGGCGAGGGGCGTGGGGCGAGGGGGAAGGAATGCGGCGCCGCGCGAGTCGGGAGCGCCGCGCATCAGATCCGTGGGTTGACACCTGGTTGACGCTCACGGTTCGCCAGCCGTACGCCGCTGGCGAACCGCGCGGCGTCAGCCCGCGGGTCGAATGCCATGGTCGTCTGATGCCGGCACGAAAGCTGAAGCATATCATCGTCCCCACTCCCCGAAAGGATGCCCGATGAAAGCCACCGACGTGCTCAGAATGGCGCTCGAGATGAGCGAGCGGTGGCTCATGATGCTGATCCCGTTCAATAAGCGTTTTCCCTGCGCATATTCAAAGTTCGAACGAACTTGACTAGGCGGTTTTTCGTCCTAGTATTAGACGTTCGGACGAAAGTCCCATCAGTATCGGACCGATATCTATTGACGGTGGGACGTCGCTGAACTGAGTAACAGCCACACGATCAAGGGGAGAGCCGGCGCGATCGTTGCCGGTATCGATGTCGACTCGGCCTCTGTCAGCCTTTTTCTCTGCAGCGGCCTGAAGAGATGAATTCGCCGGATTGATGCCGCGCGATTCGTACATCCATACACCCCAGCGCGATGGTGCGGCGGGGAGAGAACTCGGATCGGAACCGGGCGGCGTGATGTGTTCGTGCGCAGATGCACCGATTCGGATCCGGCGGGACGGACGCCATGCATGCAGCCACGAAACTCGTGGTCCTTACCTTCTTCATTCCCCTTTTCGCGGGATGCACCTCGACGATCATCACCAGGACGGAGCCGCCTGACCTGCCCGAGCAGATGCGCGACGCCCGCGTCCGATACCAGAAATACGTCGCGTCGCTTCCGAATCCGATCGAGCAGGTGCCGGCTTCGCCGCAGACGGTTGCCGAATCATCGACCACCGACGTCGCCGCGGGAGACGAGCTGTGGGACGTCTCGAATCCGCAATACGTCATCTCGGGATTCAACGAGCAGGAGGACGGCGACGAGCTGATGGACCGGCTCGAGGAGCTGAACGGCAGCGTCAAGGGGATCGGCCGCATGGTCAACACGGACGACGTGAAGATCAAGATCGAGCCGCGCAAGCCCACGAAGATTCTCGATCCGGAGGAGTGGCGCCTGAAGGGCCGGATCAAGGGACCGCTCAGGTCCCTGGGCCTGCCGCCAAACGGCAAGCTGAAGATCGAGACCTCGCTCAGGAAGACGACCATGCGCTACACGATGCCCCTCAACGAGGTGCAGCGGCTCTGGCGCGTCCTGAACCCGATGAGCTACGTCCCGACGGCGCCCGCCATGGCGGTCAGCCCGTGGGAAATCTCGTCTGGCTCGACGGCACGTCCCGGCGCGGCTTCGGAACGGTGAGGCGCACGCGTCCGGCGGTCGGGCAGCCGATGATTCCTTGACAACACCGATCCCGATGGCGTATTCCGATCCGCCATGAAGGCCGCGCGTCGGAGAATTCGCCGCTGGCTGATCCGGATGTTGGCCGGGCTCCTCCTCGTCATCGTCGCGAGCGAAATCGTCTTTCGCACCGTCGTGCCGGCTTCCGACAGCATCAACCCGGTCTACGACCGGACCACGTCGATGCTCCGCTACGAGGCGAACCGAACCGGCCACTACCGGTCCGGCTCAATCCGAGACGGCTTCTTTCGCATCAACAACCACGGGTTCAACAGTGTGCGCGACTACGCGTCAGCGCGCACCCCCGGCCGGTCGCGCATCGCGATCATCGGCACCTCCGCCATCCTGGGCGCCGAGGTGCATGTCCGCGACACGACCGCGGCCGTCCTCGAGCAGCGGCTGCAGGAGCAGGGCGCGGACTGCGAGGTCTACGTGTTCGCGTTCTCCTACATGCACCTCGCCCAGGCCCTGCACGTCACCCGACACGTCGTCGATCGCTACGCACCCGATCTGATCGTGATCGACGAGATGAGCATGAGCCACCTGCGGCGCGATCTCGAACTCGTCGATCACCACGTGAGCTTTCTCTCTGTTTCCGTCGGTGAGGACGGGGCGATCACCGAGCATCCGCCGCATCCGATGTCGGACATGCTGCATCGCATCGTCCGTCGTTCGGCGACCGTCCGATATCTCCACAAGAACCTCCGCATCGGCTGGCTGCTGCGACGAAAACGGGCGCAGCTTGCACAGTGGTGGTCGGGTCGCGGCGCGTCACCCGCCACACCGCCGTCGCAGGCGCCACCCGGGCCGCCGCCGCCGCCGGCCATTGCGAAGTGGAAGCAGCCGGATCGTCTGGCCGCGCTGGATTACCTGCTGGACAAGCTGGCCGCGCTGGCGGCGCCGCCGCGCCGCATGCTCCTGCTGACCGGCCCCCGCGGCGCTTCCTGCCTCGAGTTCGACTGCCCGACGGACGCGTCGCCGTTCGACGAGCACTTTCGAATGAAGACCGAATCGGAAAAGCTCGCCCTTCTCGAACTGACGGAGGCGTACCTGGAAGACTGGCGCGCGCACGGGAAGCCCTACGTCTTC
Organism: Phycisphaeraceae bacterium; assembly: GCA_002686995.1. GTDB lineage: Bacteria > Planctomycetota > Phycisphaerae > Phycisphaerales > Phycisphaeraceae > NYZC01. The sequence continues at coordinate 11,065 of NYZC01000408.1, forward strand.
CCTGACGATTCGCACGCCAACGAGCGCGGCCACAGGATCAAGGCCGAAGCAATCGCAGCCTACCTGCTCCATGAAAACTGGCTGACGTCCACGAAAGCCCCCCGCCGACCCCCAACCCCCGATCCCAGCCCCTAGTCCCCGGCCTCCGCCGCCTCACGCAGCGCTCGTCGATCGATCTTGCCCGACGTCGTACGTGGAAGCGCCTGCATCACCTCGACTCGCGCCGGCACCGCATACCACGGCAGCCTGTCGGACGCGTGTCGGATCAGGTCCGACGCCTCCACCTCCCTGCCCTCCAGACCGATCGCTGCGCCCTCGATCCGATGACTGCCCTCCCCATCACCGACCGCGAAGGCAGCCGCCTCCGCGACCTCAGGGTGCGAAGCCAGCGCCGCCTCCACTTCGTCCAGCTCGACGCGGTACCCGCGCGTCTTGACCTGCCGGTCCTTGCGGCCGAGGAAGTCGAAGCAGCCGTCCGCCCGGCGGATCACCAGGTCGCCCGTCCGATAAAACACTTCCTCGAACTGATCGCTTCCGGCAGTGCGTCGGTAGAACGCTTTCGCGTTCAGCCCGGGCTGGTTCCAGTACCCGCGCATCATCGTCGGCGTCCGTACGAGAAGCTCTCCCGGCTCGCCGTCAGGCACCAGCTGATCGTCCCCATCGACGACCAGGGCCTCCATGTTGGGGCAGATCGGGCCAATGGAGATGGGCTCCTCCCGACCCTCCTCGAGCGGCGGCACGTGGTAGTAGGTGCAGCCGTTCACCTCGGCCGGGCCGTACATGTTGCTGAACCGCGTCGCAGGCAGCGCCTGCATGATGGCCCTCAGGTGCTTCACCGGAAACGGCTCGCCGCCGAAGATGATCCAGCGCAGAGCGCCGAGATCCCGCTGATCGAGGACGCCGCGCAGCAGCAGCTGCACGAGCGTGAACGGCACCGTGAAGAACGTGGTGATGCGCTCGTCCTCGAGCAGCTGCGAGTAGCTCGCCGGCAGGCGCATCACCTCCTCAGGCACGATGATGGTTGCCGCACCGCCGAGCGCGCCCGCGAAGTAGTCGAACGTCGCCAGGTCGAAATGAAGCGGCGCATGATTCGTCAGCCGGCTCGTCGGTCCGACCTCGTACACCTGCGCCGCCCAGTACGCATAGCTCAGCCCGCTGTGATGCGTGTGCATGATGCCCTTGGGCTGTCCCGTGGAGCCGGACGTGTACATGACGTACGCGAGATCCTGCTCCATCGTGCCGACGTCCGGCGCGGCATCGCCCGGATGCTCATCGACCTCGTCCCACCCGACGCAGCGCAGCGGAAACTCCGGATCCGGGTCGAGGCCGACGGCGCACTGCAGACCGCAGTCGGCCGCCATCTTCCCGAGCCGCGAGCGCCGGCCCGGCTGGGTGACGACGTGGCTCAGGCCGCAGTCGATCGCGACGGTGGCGAGCCGCCCCACCGGCGCTGACGGATCGAGCGGCACGTAAGCGGCCCCGGTCTTCATGATGCCGTAGATGGCGATCGCGGTGTCGAGGCTCTTGTTGAGATAGATCCCCACTCGGTCGCGCCGCCGCACGCCCTGCGCCACCAGGCAGTGGGCCAGCGCGTTGCAGCGCCGCGCGAACTGCGCCCACGTGAGCCCTTCGCCGGAGAAACGGATCGCTTCCCGGTCACCGTGCCGCTCGGCCGAGTCGTCGACGAGTTGAGGAAGGAGGTAGGGCACGCAGAAGGTATTGGTTGTTGGTTATTAGTTAATGGTCATTCAGGAGGCAGGAGGCCGCCTATAGACCCAGCAGACGCGCCACCACGTTCCGCTGGATATCTGACGTGCCGCCGTAGATCACGCCGCCCACGGCGTCGCGGAGATCGGGCTCGATGCCGGACTCGGTGAGGTAGCCGCGGCCGCCGTGCACCCGGATGGCGTCCAGGCTCGAATCGACGAACGCCTCGCTGAGGAACAGCTTCGCGATCGCCGCGTCGATGACCGCGGACTTGCCGGTGGATTTCAGCCACGCCACCTTGTAGAGCAGCAGGCGCGCCGCCTCCAGCCGCACCTTCATCTCTGCGATCCGGTGCGACACCGCCTGGAACTTGCCGATCGGCTGGCCGAACTGCTTTCGCTTCCGCGCGTACGCCACGCTCTCCTCGAGCTGGCGCTCCATGGCGCCGACCTGGCTGGCCAGGATGCACGCCCGCTCCCATTCGAGCGAGCTGTTCGAGATGCTCCCCCCTGCGCCCTCGCCGCCGAGCCGTGCCGACTCCGGCACGAAGCAGTCGACGAGCTCGAACTCGCCCATCGGCACCGTGCGCAGCCCCATCTTCTGCTTCACATCGCTGCGACGAACGCCCGGGTTGTCATCATCCACGAGAAATGCCGTGATGCCCCAGCTTCCCGCATCGGGACGAGCGTTGGCGAAGATGAGATAGACGTTCGCGATCGGCCCGAACGTGCAATACGCCTTTTCGCCCCGGAGCACGTAGCCGCCGTCGCACTTCTCTGCGGTCGTCCTGAGCGAGTAGAGATCCGAGCCCGCCTCGGGCTCCGTAATCCCGTGCGCCCCGATCAGCGATCCGTCGCACAGACCGGGCAGGTACTGCGATTTCTGCGCGTCGCTGCCGAAATTCTGAATCGAAAGCTGGACTGTCCACATCTGGGCGTTGAGCCCGAAGGTCAGGCCGTTGTCGCGACACCCGTATCCGAGCGCTTCCATGACGAGCGTCGCCGTAAGAATGTCGCAGTCACGACCGCCGTACTCGGCGGGCGTCGCGAGCCCCTGGATGCCGAAGCGGGCGCAGGCCTCCCACTGCTCGCGCGAGAACGTCCCGTCGCGGTCTCGTTCGGCGAGCCCCTGGTTCAGCTCCGCCTGCGCGAACGCGATCACCTCGTTGCGGAACGCCAGTTGCTCGTCGGTCCACGAGAAGTCCATGCGTCGAAGGTCCTGTAGCCGAAGTCGCCAGACTTCGCAGGTCGTCACCGGGCCCGGCTCACCGCCCTCCGCCTCCCTGCCCTCGCTCTAACTTCTGACCTCCGACTCCCGACTCCCGACTTCCGACTTCGCCCCCGAGACGATGAAATCGTACGGATCATGCGGATCGTCAGTGTGGCTCTCGATCTCGATCGCAGTGCCGACGCCCATCTCGCGGGCGTGGTCCAGGAAAAGCTGCATGACGACGTGGTCTTCGTAGGCCCAGCCGGTCGAGTCGAACACCGACGACTTGTCGCGCGACCCGACGAAGCGCTCGCGCTGCTGAATCAGCGCGACCAGGTCCGTGTCAATCCGGTCCGGCGGCAACTGCTGGCATTCACCCTCGCGCTGCGCCTGCTCGCGGCAGTCCGGCACGACCAGGCTTCGCTCGAGCAGGGACCGCGGCAGCTCGAACTTGCCCGAGAAGTCGGAGCCGACCGCATTGACGTGCACCCAGGCTCTCAGGTCGCGGTCCTCGAACACCGGCCCCTCGCCGATGGCGACCGACGTGGTCGTGCACAGGACGTCCGAAGTCGAGACCAGCGCCGCCGTCGCGGTCTGGTCGAAGCGAGCCGAAACGCGGCCGCCCACCGAAGCCCGCTCCGCGAACGTCGCGGCGACCTTCGGATCGCGATCGTGGAAGAGCACCCGATCAATCGACATCACCCGCGACAGCGCATGAAGCTGAGACACGGCCTGCGCGCCGCAGCCGATCATGCCGACCGTGTCGCTTCCCGACTTTGCAAGCACCCGTGTCGCCACCGCGGAGGCCGCCGCCGTGCGGAGCGCGGTCAGGAACGTGCCGTCGACGAGACCGACGAGGTGTCCCGTCGTCACGTCGTAGTTGCTGATCGTCGAAAGAATGGTCGGCAGCCCCTTGACCGTCGGATTCGCCGGATGGTAGCCCACCACCTTCACCGTGGCGGTATCGCCGACCTGCATGACCGGCATCCACTCGAGCAGTCCGTGGTAGGGATTGTGGTAGTGGAACCCGTCGCGTGCGAGGACGCTCGTGCGCTGGGGATCGTATTCGTCGATGGCCCTGGTCAACCTGTCGATCAGCTCATCCATCAGGACGTCGAGGCCCGCGTGCCGGGCAATGGCACGACAGTCTTCCTTCGACAGGAGCATCGTCTTCATCGGTGTCCTCACTCTTCAGGGGTCCGGCACGGCGTCAGCGACCCGAGGGGATCGTGCGTGGGGACCGTGCAGGATCGGATACGGCTGCGACATCAATCCATATCAACCCGTCTCAATCCGTGTCAGTCCGTCTCAATCCATGATGATAGCCGCAAACCGCCCTGTTTTCGAGCAGGATCGAGGGCGCCCGTGCCGATCGCACCCGCACGATCGGCAAATCCGCGCTGACCGGATCCGGCCTGAGCACCTTGAACGCAATCCACCTTCTCCACCCCGCGCAGATTCGCGCCGACCCGCTTCGCCCTCACGCAAGCGGGTATAATCGTCCGATCGACGCGCAATGTCGCGCACCTCTGGCCGGATACAGGTGATGGAGAACGTCGACGACATTTATCCGCTCTCCCCGGTGCAGGCGGGCATCCTGTTTCATTCGGTGCGCGATCCGGACGCCGGCGCCTACTTCGAGCAGTACGGCTGCACGATTCGCGGCGCGCTCGACACCTCCCGGTTCCAGGCAGCCTGGAACGACGTCGTCGCGCGCCACCCCGTGCTTCGTACCGCGTTTCTCTGGGACGGGCTCGACGAGCCGCTTCAGGTCGTGCGCCGGGACGCGACGCCGGACTGGCAGATCGAGGATTGGCGCGAGCAGGATCCCGACACCCAGGACGACGGGCTCGCGCGCTGGCTGATCGAAAACCGACGACGCGGGTTCGATCCTGCGCAGGCGCCGCTGACGCGCCTCGCGCTGATCCGGCTGGCGGAAGATCGTCACCGCTTCCAATGGAGCTTTCACCACCTGCTCTCCGACGGCTGGTCGACGTCGCTTCTGATCAACGAGGCGTTCGGCCGTTACCGCGACCGGGGCGACGCAGCGCCGTCCGCGGCGCCGCCGCCTCCGCC
>NYZC01000409.1 GCA_002686995.1 Phycisphaeraceae bacterium
AGAAGCGGGAGCCAGTGCCTGCCATCGGGATGACGACGCGCAGGCTCATGCTATCTCGGCCTCGCGCTCTGCAGCAGGATCTCCTCCGACAGAAGCGACCAGTCCTCGAAGCGCACGACGCGATCGTCGATCGTGATGTCGGCGTTCGGCTTGCCGAAAAAGATCTCGTCGTAGGCGATGCCATGTCGCTCGAGCCAGTCGAGCGTCTCCTTGCCGACGTGCCTCAGCACCCTGCCGACGTTGTGCCCCTGGGTTTCCATGTTGCGCGCCGTGTGCACGATGATCGTGTGCCCGCTACGACGTAGCGCGTCGATCATCTCCTTCGCTCCGGGCTTCGGCGCCACGTCGGCGTAGTCCTGACCGTCCCGGCGCAGTTCGCAGATCGTCCCGTCCAGGTCAATGCAGATTCTCATTCGGGATCCTCCCGGAAGCAGCCATTCAGCCTGCTGATCGCGGTGACGAAGAGGGCAAGCTGCTTCTGGAGCGAATCGCGATGCAGCGGGAGCATCGACAGGAAGAGCAGGGCCTCGATCAAGCGCAGGTCGGAAACGCTGTAGCCAAAGCGAGCGACCACGTCGTCGAACCGGCGCCCGCGCTGGACCCGACGGTCGCAATGCAACGAGAAGCGGAAAGCCAGGTCCCCTTCGTCAGCGAGGCGGTACGACCCGGCGACGATCTGGTCGTAGCCGCCGCAGTAGCTGTGACGCAGCTTCGCGACGTCGTAGCGCGGATCGCCGTAGATCGTCCGGCCGCCACCTCCGAACGCGCCGCGAGGGTCGATCAGCTTCACGTCCTTCGTCACGAGGTCGTAGAGAACGTTGTTGAAGCAGAGGTCGCCGTGCACCACGGTGATCTCGTCCGACGCGACCAGATCATCGACCCGCCGCTCGAAAAACTCATGAAGCGCCGGCAGCCCGGCAACGGACTCGCCGTTGATCGTGATCCGCGGGGCGTCGAGCAACCGATTCCAGATGGGATCCTGGAGACGGAGCGCGTCGAGGCGCGACACGGTCTTCTCCCCGTACATCGCCTTCAGGCAGACGTCGACGGCATGGTCGGCGCGATGCGCGCGGAATCGCTGCACGATCCCGAGCAAACTGGCCAGGATGGACGTCCAGACATCCTCGGACAGATGGTAGTAGACGAGCTTTTCCGCCAGGCTCCCATACCCGAAGTATTCGAGCCTCAGCGACGCCATGTCCCCATCAACGGTGAACAGCAGCACCCGCGGCGCGAACGACCGCAGATCCGCCGGCAGGCTGCGATACCAGTGGTGCTCGGCGCCGAGCTTGGCGGCCTCGTGGCTGGTCTTCGTGATCTCGGGAAGGTACGGGTGCAGCGACAGCGCGTTGAAGTGTCGCGACGGAATGAGCGCGGAACGCTCCCTCGCGATGCCCACGAGCTGCCCGACCGTCGCTGAATCCTGAGCGGGAACCGCCAAAAGGGGCCTTCTCCTCAGCACCACGCCGCCGGAGATCACGATCACGGCGCGCATTCTTATCGACCTTCGTATCAGTCGAACCGTTGGGCATGCCGCTTCAATCGCGAAGATGTTTCCCGGGCAATTGCGCCACGGGATCGTCACGATCCCTTCAGACGTCACGGACGACAGATGTCCCCGGACTTCAGGAATGAGACGTACGAACCGGGATCACGGCACGTTCACGCCGTGAGGCGCAGATCACGCGCCGCATGGAAGCACGCAATCACGTTCTCGAGCGGCGTGTCGGGCTGAATGACGTTCGACGGCATGGCCACGAGGCCCCCATCGCGACCACAGTCGCGGATGAGGCGCTCCACCTCGCGCCGCACGTCGTCCACGGAGCCGAAGGGCAAAGTGCGCTGCAGGCTGATCCCGCCGTGCAGCGTGATACGGTCGCCGTAGCGCCGCTTGATCTCGACGGGCTCCATGCACTCGGGCTGGATCGGATTGATGACGGTGAACCCGACGTCGATCAGGTCGTCAACGAGATCCGTCAGCTTCCCGTCGCTGTGAAAGAAGAAGACCATGTCAGACTTGATCGCGCGAACGTCGTCGATGAAGCGCGCCCAGCGCGGTTTGTCGTAACGCTGCCAGAGGTCGCGGCCCATGATGATGCGGTCCTGCATCGCGACATCCCCAACGCACTTGATCATGTCCACGCCCGCGCGGGCGGCGCAGAGCGCCTGCACGGTGACCAGGGCGAACAGCCTGTCGTAGCCCGCCTCCAGCAGTTCGGGATCGCCGAGGTAATCCATCAGCGCGTTCTCGTAGCCGCGCAGATGCCAGTACCGCTTGAACGGATTGTCGATCGCGGCGGTGACGTACCGGTCCTGGTTCTTGAGCCGCGCCACTTCGGCGGCGTAATCGGCGGGCCCGCGGACGTGATCGGCGGTCGGAAAGGCGTAAGCCTCGATATCCCGGACCGAGCCGGCGTCCTCCAACGGTCCGGACCGCCATTCGACGTACCGGCCGCCTTCGCCCAGCCGCCAGCGAATGCCCCAGCAGTCCTCGAAATTGTCACGGTCGAACCAGACGGCGCGCTGCTGACGGCTCGCGGCGTCCCGAGCGGTCGCACGGCGCCCGTCCAGGTCGGTCGCCGCTGCGCCGGCGGGCGCGGGGCAGGTCGTGGCAACCTTGTCGAACTGTTCGAACCACACCGTCGCCGACAGGCTGGACCATCCCTCGATGCCCAGGCACTGCATGACCGCCTCTTCGGAGTCGGTGCCGAAGTGCGCCTGCAAGCGGCCCATGATCTCGGGGTGAAACCACCCGTCCGTCGGCGTGTGGTCGGGCGTCTCGTGGTCAAGCGCCGTAAGGATGCGTTCTCTTGGCGTCATGGTTTCGAATCCTCGTCCCCGGTCCGGGTCCGCTGCGCTCGGTGGCGCTACCGGCATCATGATCCATCGGATCGTTCGCCAATGTCAATCGATCAGGGGCACGCGGACGGCGAGCCGATTCACCAATCGGCTCGGCCCGTCGCGAACTCGCCGAGCACCTGCTCGTCCAGTTCGATCCCCATGCCCGGCGCATCCGGAAGCGTGACGAACCCGTCTGCCATCGGCAGCGGACGACGCGCCATACTCCGCGGCATGCCGTGATCGAACGCGCCGCCCAGCTCTCCGCACGGCCCGCCCGGCGTGGCGACCGCCGTCAGGTGCTGGTAGGCCGCGGTGCCGATTCCGGTGTAGCCGGTGCCGCCGACGACCACCGGAACGCCGAACGCCTGCGCAAGCCGCACATGACGCAGCGCGCGGGACAGGCTTCCCGGCTGATCCGGGTGAATGCCGACGACGTCGGCCGCACCGACCCGCAGCGCATCAGCCAGGTCGGTCGTGCGGCGCGCCAGCGCGTCGATCATGATCCGTGCCGCGTCATCGGAACGGCGTCGGCGCAGCGCCGCGTACGCGTCGGCGTCCCCCTTCAGCGGGTCCTCGAACACGTCGAGTCCCGCGCGACCCGTCCGCTCCACCGCTTCGAGCGCCTCGTCAAGCGTCGTATAGCCCTCGTTCGCATCGCCCTGGAGCGTCGCGCCGTCCGGCGCGACGGCGCGAATCGCTTCCACCCGGGCCTGATCCTCGGCGAGATCGCCGATCAGCTTGGTCTTGAGAAAACGATGGCCGCGCTCAAACCAGGATCGGGCCTGCTGCCCGGCCTCGCCGGCGTCCTCCGGAAAGATGCAGGGCATCAGCGGCACGCGCGTCTGAGCGGCGCCGCCGAGCAGCACGTAGAGCGGCAGGCCGCTGATCCGGCCCAGCAGGTCGTGCAGCGCGATGGAGACGGCCTCGCAAACCAGCCGCTCGAGACCGTCGGTCACCGCCGGAAGCAGCGCATCGAGGCCCCGCGCGTCGGCGCCGATCAGCCCGGCCAGCACCTCGTCGAGGAACGGGTGGCGCGGCACCACGATCTCGCCGATCCCCTCCGCGTCGCCGGCGCGCAGTCGCACGATCTGGAAATCGAACGCATCGATCGTCCCATAGCTGAAGCGCAGCTTCACCGGCATCCGGCCCCAGTCGACCCGCGCGCTCGTAATGCTGAAGTCTTTCAACGCTCGCAGCCTCTTTTTTCGCCACCCTCGGGGATCCGCGTCGCTCTCACGAATACGCAATTCCTTCTCGGTGCCACCGCGAGAAACCTTTTCTGCCGCCGCGCAATCCTACAACCCCAGCAGCGCCGCCGCGTTGTCGCGCAGGATCATCTTCTTCACGTCGTCGCCGAGTTCCGCGTGGTCGATCCGCGCCCGCTGCATCGCGGTGAAGTAAATCGGCGTGTCCGTGCCGAAGAGGACGCGGTCGGCGCCGATCTCGTCGACCGCCCACTCGATCATCTCCGGCGTGGTGCTCATCATGCTGGACGTGTCCGCGAACACGTTCCCGTGTCGCGACGCCTGCACGCCGCGCACCTGCAGCGTGCGGTCGAAGTCCGAGCTGCAACCGATGTGGGCGAGAATCAGACGCACGTTCGGATGGTCATTGACGAAGGGCACGATGTCGGCGGGCAGGCTGTGCTCGTGGCCGCTGTGTATGAGCACCACCGCGTCGTGCCGCGCCGCGAACTCGAAGACCGCGCGACCGTGCTCGCGAATCGGGTAGACGTGCTCTTCCGGATGCACCTTGATGCCGACGCACTTCGGCAGCCGAAGCATGGCTTCCGCCTGCTCGTAGGTCTTCGGGCGCGTCGGATCGACGATCACCCACTGCAGCAGGCCGTCCGTCTCCGCGACGACCCGGGCCGCCTCCTCGTTGCCGACGGCCGCGTCGGCCTCCCCGCGCGGCAGCAGGCCCAGCAGCGGCGACACGACGGTCCATTCGACGTTCACCGCCGTCGCCCGCCGCACGATGGTCTCCGCGTCGCCGCTGTAGAAGCGATTGGAAAGCTCCGGGCACTCGTGCCGCCAGTACGGGCCGTAATGGCCGTGAACGTCGATCGCCGGGATGTGCTCGGTGGTCATCGTGATGGTTCCTCTTTCATTGCAAATTGACCTGGTGCACGCCGGCGCCCGGCGAGCTGTCCGATGCTACGCGATCCGCAGGCGGGCCGAGCGTCGTCCCGCAGGCCCCATCGTATCGCAACGCGCCCGTGTGCCGTATTCAGCCCGGCGATCTTCATGGGGGCAATCTATACGGAAAACCGGATGCTGGAGGACGCACCGAGCGGATTCGCAAACGCCTCGAGGAATCCTATATAGTCTCCCCGCTATGAAGATCACCGACATCCGCGTCCATCTGATGAATGTCCCGCGCCCCGACGGTTCAGGCACGGCGCGCAACTGGATGTTTGTCGAGGTCGAGTCCGACGAGGGGATCACGGGCATCGGCGAGGCGACGACCGAGTACCACGAGCAGGCAATCCGGTCCCAGATCGAGACGGAGCTCAAGCCCAGACTGCTCGGGATGGATCCGACGAACATCGAGCGCATCTGGCAGCTTGGTTTCCGGGATTTCTGGTGGCGCCGCGGCGTCGTGCACACCAGCGCCATGAGCGGAATCGACCAGGCGCTGTGGGACATCGCGGGCAAGGCGGCCAACGTGCCGGTCTTCAGGCTGCTCGGCGGGAAGACGCGCGATCGCGTCCGCTGCTATGTGCGCTCGGGCCCCGAGCTTGGCCATCTTCCCCTGGAAGAGGCCGCGCGCACCGCGCTGCAGCGGGGATTCGATGCCTTCAAGCACGGACGGGGCAAGCTCACGTCACCGTACGACATGAGCGGGCAGGTACAGGTGATCGCCGAGGATTTCGCCCTGCTGCGCCAGGTCCTCGGACCGAAGGTCGCCCTCATGCTCGACGCAGGCGGCATGTTCGACCTCCGGTCGGCGTACCGGATCGTCGAGGCCCTGCGCCCCCTCGACATGCACTTCGTCGAAGAGCTCACGAACATGGACACCGTCGAGCCGACGCTGCGCCTGAAGCAGCAGTTTCCCGACGTGCCGATCGCGCTCGGCGAGCGCCTCGTCACGCGCTGGGACTGCCGGCCGTGGTTCGAGGCGCAGGCCCTCGACGTCTGCCAGGTCGACATCAGCCACGCCGGCGGCATCAGCGAGCTGATGAAGATCGCCCACTTCGCGGAGATCTACGGCATCACGATCGCGCCGCACAATCCTTACGGTCCCGTCGCCCTGGCCGCTTGCGCCCACTTCGCCGCGGCGGTTCAGAACTTCGACATTCTCGAGCACTGCCACCTCATGCCCTGGTTCGAGAAGATCCAGGCTGACCCGATCCCCATCGTGAACGGTCACGTCGAGGTCGGCGACCTGGCGCGCCGGCCGGGGCTCGGCGTCGAGCTGGACATGGACTTATTGAAGGCGCACGCGGGGCACACCCCGTTGTCCCCGGCGCGCATCGAGCTGGCGGACGGCTCGACGCCGTTGACCTGACCGGTGCGCGCAGCGGCGCGTTCGACGTCACGAGATCGCCATGCCGTTCGACCCGCCGGTGAGTTTCAGGCGGAAGCCCTCACCCGACGGCTCGATCATCGCGTCTTTCCGACGTACCTTGTCCCACCATGAGCAGGAAACTGGAATTCGCGCTGATCGGCTGCGGCAGCTTCGGCGAGGTGTTGGGCCGCTACATCCTCGAGGTCGCGGATATCGCGGCCGTATGTGACGTCAACGAGCAGAGCGCGGCGCAGACCGCCCGGGCGCTGAAGCTCGACGTCCCGGTCGACACGGACTTCGAGCAGACGGTCCGACGGCCCGGGCTCGACGCGGTCGCGATTACCGCGGCGAACTTCGTGCATGCCCCGATCGCGATCGCCGCGGCCGAAGCGGGACTGCACATCTTCTGTGAGAAGGCGATGGCCCGCACCGTCGCCGAATGCTGGGAGATGGTGCGCGCCTGTCGGAAGAAGAACCTTCGCCTGACGGTCGGTCACAAGCGGCGCCTGCGCCCGTCGTGGGGCCGCATGATCGACCTGACGCGCGACGACGGTCCGCTCGGCGCGCCGCTCGCCATCACCGTGTCGCAGTACGCCGACATGCGACCGTATGCCTACCCCGGCACCTGGTGGGCGGACCCGCAGCTCAGCGGCGGGCATCTCGCGATCATCGGCGTGCACGTGATCGACTGGTTCCGCGCGATGTGCGGCGACGCGCGTCACGTCAGCGCGGTGTTCGGCCCGCGCATGGACGAAGGCTACAAGTACCCGGACGTGCTGCACGCGACGATTGCGTTCCACGGCGGCGCGGTGGCCTCGATCAACTCGACGCTGCACAACCCGCTGCAGAAGTTTCGCCAGGCGCAGGGGCCCATGGTCCAGTGCCGTCACGGCGGCATGTGCCTGTCGCCGGATATGGAGACGATCGAGCTCAACTGGCAGCGACTCGACGAGGAGTCGCCGCACCGCGAGCTCTTCGCCGTCGCCGAGGAATTCGACCCCGCCTACCGCCGCGAGATGGGCGACTTCGTGCGATGGGTGACCGAGGATCGGACGCCCTGCCTGACCTGGGTCGAAGGCCTTCGCTGCGTCGAGCTGATGGAAGCGATCTACCGCTCGGCCGAGCAGGACGGCGCGAAGGTCGAGCTGCCCTTGTCTCCCGAGGTCTGACGGGGGAGCGGCGCAGGAAAGCCCTCCTTTTCCAAGGGGGGGGTTGGGGGGGTCGCTCATCGCCCACCGTGGCGCTTCATGCCTGTCTCCGCCAACCCGCCACCTACCCAAGCCGCGGATGGTTCAGCGCCAGACCGGTCACGCCCGTGTCGTCGAAGCGATGCACCACCAGGTTGTCCAGTGACGCGGCGAGCATGATGTCGCGGTTCAGGCCCGCGAAGGACACGTCCGTCGGGCCGCGAAGCTCTTCACCCGTCCAGTCCTCGCAGAAAAGCTCCAGCCGCTTCGTGCGCAGATCGAAGACGTAGATCGCGTCCGGCCGGTGGCACGCGATCCACAGTCGGCCCTCGGTGTCCAGGGCGATGCCGTCGGGGATATGGCGCGGCATGTGCAGCACGCGCTCGAACCCGCCGGCGGAGCCGTCCGCCTCGACGCGAATGCGCGCGATCGAGCTTCCGAACGTCTCCACGAAGTAGAGATGCTCCTCGGCCTCGTCGAGCGCGATCGCATTGGGTGTGTCCACGTTTTCGGGATACCAGGGCTCCGCCTCGCCGCCGCCCGGCGGGATCTTCCGGATGAAGCCGTTGACCGTTCCTGACCAGTCGCCGCTGTCGGACAGGTACATCGCGCCATGCCGATCGAACGCGGGATAGTTCGGGCACGCCATCTTCGCGCCGCCCGGCCCCGAGGCGTACTCACTTACGGCCCCGTCGGGCGTGATCTTCAGAACGTTGCCGCCCCCGCAATGCGCCGTGTAGAGGTTGCCGTCCGCATCGACCACCTGCCCGAGGCAACGCTCCGCGGTCGAAGCGAACTGCTCGGCGGCGTTGGACTCGAGATCGAGGCGGTACACCTGGCACCCGGTGCCGGTGGTGTACGCCTCGCCGCGCGGCCCGACCCCGATCGACTCGGGATGGTCGACGCCGCGAATGTGGACGATCCGGTGCTTGTCGTAGGTCATTTCGGGCGCCCTCGGGAAACGGTATTTTGCTCCGTGTGCCCAGCGTACCACCAACGCGTCCTGACGGGTGGCCAGGGTCGAACGAGGCGAGCTGCCGGCGGACGCGCGCCCTCCACTACGGCCCCGGAAGCCCGAGCACGCGCGCCGGATTCGTCACGGTCATCATTCGAATGTCGGCTTCGCAGACGCCCGCTTCACGGAGCGCGGGCACGACGAACGTCTGCAGGTAGTCGAACCCGCGCCCTCCGTTCGCGTGCAGTTGCGAAAACCGCGTCGTGTCGGTCCCCAGCACGATACGGTCGGCGTGTCCGCGACGGACCAGCCCGGCCAGCCGCTCGATGCGCAGGGCTTCTGGAATGCTCCGGTCCGCCCAGCTGAACAGGTCGAACTCGATCGTCGCCCCGAATTCCAGCAGACGGTCGTAGTAGTCGAAGTCGAGCGCCGGATCGTCGTGCGCCATCGCATCGCAGTGGCCAACGATCACGCGCGACGGGTCGCCGCCGGCGTCGGCAATGACGCGAAGCTGCGCGACGCCGTTGCGACCCCAGGCGGCATGCGTGGAGACGAACAGACCCGTACGTCGCTGCGCGTCCGCCACGGCCTGAAACGCCCTGACCTCGTCCTCCCGCAGTTCGTACCGGCGCCAGTCGGACAACTCCATCTCGTTGTGCGAAACGATCTCGCCGAGCAGACCTGCGGGCACGCCGCTCGCCCCGCCTTCCGCTTCGAGCACGAGGTGGTCGGCAAGCTGCGCCCGCGACATGGCGCGCATCCAGTCCGGCCAGACCTCGAGCAGGTACAGGCCGAGGGCGGATACGACATGCACGCCCGATTGCCGGCTGACCTCGCGCAACGCCACCGGATCGCGCCCGACGTCCAACGGCGTGACGTCGCAGATCGTTCCTCCACCTGCTTCGCGAAATCGCGCCAGTTCCCGCGCGGCGAGATCCACGTCGATGCATGCGTGGTCCGGGTTGCCCGAATGGATGCTGATTCGGTGAATCACGTGCTCATGCATCAGCGTGACGCCGAGCCTGGCCGGATCGACGTCACCGAGCACCGTCCGCGCGATCTCGCTCCGCTCATCGTTCATCCGAAGGTTTCGAGTTGCACGCGCGCGTCCCTTGCTCACCTGCGTAAGGGTCGAATTGCCTGACCGCACAACAGGATACTCCACCCTTCTCCGCGATGACGGATCCGGAACGCATCGATTGACAACGGTCCGAAGCCGGAACATCATCGAACCGGGAAAGATCGGTATCCGTGAAAGAGACGCAAGTTGACGCAGCGGGCATGACGGCTGCCACGGAGCCTCGACGAGGCGCACCATGCAAGCACAACAGGTTCTCGCAAGATCTCTGCTCGCCCTGTCTGCGTGCGGCTGCTCCGCCGCCGGCCAGGCCGAAGCGCCGCCGAAGCCGGACCGGATCACGCGGTTCAGCGTGTCCTACACCGAGCACAGCTTCAGGGTGATCGTCAGGTCGGTGGACGACGATCCCGAAATCGGGGGGTGCCGGATCCGGGTGACCTGCGCGACGCGCGCGGCGCCGCCGGGGTTCTCCATGAAACCGGGCGGGCTGTACGCTTACCTCGGCAGGACCGATCGGCCTGCCGGCGACGTCGACAACGGGACGTACGACGACGATCCGCAGGCCGGCGTTTACGCGAGGACGATCTCGACCCGGCGATGGCCGCCGGGCGTCTACCGGGTGAGCGCCGGCCCGACGAACGATCCACCCTCGAAGTGGAACGTGAACGACGACCGCAAGTTCCGGTTCGAGGTCGACGATCAGGGACGCGTCATCGGCAAGCGCGGTTTGGAAACGGAGAACGCGCGAGGCACGCACGTCGTCATCTACCGCAAGAAGGACGTCTACGCCTGCTTTCCCTCGCTCCTGAAGCTGGAAGGCGAGGACAGCCTGTTCACCGACTTCGCCACCCGGTCGTACCGAAGCCACACCGACAACACCGGCGGCTCGGCCTACATGGTCTCCCGCGACGGCGGGCTTTCCTGGCAGGCGCTTGCGATGTCCTATCGTGAGTTCAACGCCTTATGCGCCGCCAACCTGCCGAGGAATCGAAGGGCCGACGGCACGCTTGTCAAGGTGAGCGCCGAAGGTGACGGCTGGGAGCAGAAGGTTTCGACTGACAAAGGGCTGACGTGGCACATCACGAAGCATCCGCTCCCCGAAGGCCTGGAGCGGCTGACGGGCCAGTGCCGTCACGGCAACGCCATGACGTCGACGGGCGTCCGGCTGCACGTCATGGCCGGAAGACGCAAGGACAGCGCGCTGTCCGAGCCCTTTTTCGTGCGCAGCGACGACGAGGGCCGGACATGGCAGTTCGGATCGATGCTCGACGCGGCGCCGCAGCGGATCGGCTTCAACGAAACCGCCGTGGTCGCGACCGCCGACGACACGATCGTGGCGCTGGCGCGGGCCGAGCCGGAAGATCACTCCGTCCGTACGCGGCAGGAGCTGGCGACCTCCGCCGAGACCGCGTATCTCTACCAGCTCGTGTCGCGCGACGCGGGACGCACCTGGAGCGCGCCCGTGCGAACGCCCATCCTCGGCTTCCCGGCGCACCTCCTGCGGCTTTCCGACGGCACGATTCTCTGCACCTACGGCTATCGCGAGGCGCCGATGGGCATCCGGGCATGCGTCAGCCGCGACCACGGCAGGACATGGGACGTCGATCGCACGTACATCCTTCGCGCGGACGGCCAGGGCAAGGGCATGGACCTCGGCTACCCGGAGTCGACGGAGCTTTCGGATGGGTCGATCTTCACCATCTACTACATGAACGGCGCCGACAACATCACGCACGTTGCGGGAACGCGGTGGACATTAAGCTATTAGTCATTAAGCCAATGGTTATTTGTCAATTCGGACCCGGTGTTCGGCGCGCGTCCGAAATGACAAATAACCATTGGCTTAATGACTAATAGCTTAATCTTCCGACCGTCCGACGCGCCGCCTCCACCACATCCTGCTCGTCGGGAAGGATCGCGCTCTCCAGCGGTTTCGACACA
>NYZC01000410.1 GCA_002686995.1 Phycisphaeraceae bacterium
CGGCTGACGCGGGCATGATTCAGATTGCTCCAGAGGATTGGGTGGCTGCGCTCGACCCCAGCCACCCACTCCGCGAACGATACCAAAGGGACCCGCGACAGCTGTCATGCACCCACCCGGAAAACGGGGTCTCGACACTGTTGGACGCCGGCGGGGCCCGGGCCTATCCTGCACCCCCTGTGCGCCGCCCGGGAGGCGCCAATTCTCCCCTGACGACACACCCCGCGGCACCCTTTGCACATGTCAACCATTCTGGCCATGAGGTTCGACTGGAAGGACTGGGGCGTGCTGGCGCTGTATTTCGTGCTGCTGGCGGTCACGGGCTACGTGTTCGGCCGTCGCAAGCAGCACGACGTGCGCGACTATTTTCTCGGCGGCCGGTCGATGCCGGCGTGGGCGGTGGCGATCTCCGTGCTCGCCACGTCCCTCTCGGCGGCCACGTTCATCGGCGGGCCGCAGCAGGCCTATGACGGCGACCTGACCTACCTCTCGGCGAACATCGGCGCCGTCCTCGCATCGCTGCTGATCGCGCTCTACTTCATCCCGCGATATTACCGTCACGATGTCGCGACCGTCTACGAGTTGATGGAGATCCGGTTCGGGCCGCTGGCGCGCCGTGCGACGAGCATCGCGTTCATGATCGGGCGGGTTCTGGCCAGCGGCGCCCGCCTCTACATGGCGGCCCTCGCGGCCGCGCTCATCTTCGTGAGCGGCCGCGTCGAGCCGCAGCACATCATCGCGGGCGTCGTGGTCCTCGCCGTCATCGGCGTGATCTACACCCTCGCCGGCGGCATTCGCAGCGTCATCTGGACCGACGTCGTGCAGACGATCGTGTTCGTCTTCGCGGCGCTCGTGTCGCTGCTCATTCTTTTCAACAGGCTTTCCGATGCCGGCGACATCGCCACGACGCTGGATTCGAAGCTCACGGTTTTCAGGCTGGGGCTCGATTTCGACGAGCCGGGCCTGGGCTTTTCGCTCTCGGATCGGTACACGCTCATCACCGCGCTGATCGGCTTCACCATCTTCAACCTGGCCGCGTATGGCACCGACCAGGACCTCGCGCAGCGCATGCTGACCTGTCGCAGCGCGGCGCGCGGCAGCGCGTCGATGATCAGCGCCATCCTCATGGGGCTGCCGGTCACGGCCCTGTTCATGGGCGTCGGCCTGCTGCTCTACTTGTTCTACCGCCTTCCGGGCATGGAGGCGCCGGAGCGGAGCGAGCAGGTGTTCCTTCAGTTCATCCTCAACGAGATGCCGCACGGCGTCGGCGGCCTGATGATGGCCGGCCTGTTCGCCGCGGCGCTGTCGAGCTTCAACTCGGCCCTCAACGCGATGGCGTCGTCGTTCGTGAACGACGTCTACCGGCCGATGCGGTCCAGGCAGTCCGAGCGGCACTACCTCGTCGTTGGCCGCATCGCGGTCGTCGGCTGCGGCGTGCTGCTCTGCTACACCGCCATCATCTGCATCATCCTGCAGACCTATCGAAAGCAGACGCTGATCGACTTCGCGCTGAGCATCATGATCTTCGCGTACTCGGGGCTGCTGGCCGCGTTCCTCACGGCCCTGTTCACGCGCCGCGGCAGCGAGATGAGCATCACGATCGGCCTGATCGTCGGGTTCATCGCGGCCTTCCTGTGCGACCCGCTGATCTGGGCGACGTGGCTCTCGGGGTTCGGCGACGCGACGGCATGGCTCGCCGAAGCGGAGATCTCGTTCCCGTGGCGGATGGTCTTCGCCACGCTCATCGCGTTCGTCGTCTGCTGTCTCGGCCGTTCGCCGGCGGCCGTCGAGGGGCCGGGATCGCCCGGAAAGGCGGAAACCGGCGATCAGGGCGCGTAGGGGGGCTCGCGAACGCCTGATCTTTGATTTTTGACCGGGCCGGTCCAAGAATCGCAGATCGGAAATCAGGCACTGCCCGGAACTCCACGATGAACGTCGTCATCTGCGGGGCCGGCGAGGTCGGCCGCTATGCGGCGGAGGTCCTCGGCGCCGCGGGCAACAACATCACGATCTTCGACCGGCAGGCGCGCCGCCTGCGGGCGATCGAGGAGACGCTCGACGTGCGCAGCCTCGTCGGCAACGGCGCGCACGCGCAGGTGCTCATGGACGCCGGGTGCGCCGAGGCGGACGTCTACCTGGCGGCGACGAACAGCGACGAGATCAACCTGCTGTCGGCCTCCATCGCGGCCGGCATCGGCGCCGGCCGCGTCATCGCGCGGGTCAACCACAGCGCCTACGCCGAGTCGCGCGGCCTCAACTACGCCCAGCACCTGGGGATCGACCATCTCGTGTGCCCCGTCTACACGACCGCCGTGGCCATCGCCCAGACGCTCCGCAACCCGGGCGCCATGGCCGTCGAGCGGTTCGCAAACGGGCGCATCGAGATGCAGCAGCTTGCGGTGGCGGAGAACGCGAAGGGAATCGGCAAGCCGCTGGCGAGCGTCGGGCTGCCCGACGCGGTGCGCGTCGCCACGATCGAACGCGACGGGCGGGCGTCCATTCCGGACGGGACGGCTCATGTCGAGAGCGGCGACATCATCACCATGGTGGGCGACGTCAAGTCGTTCGAGCAGGCGCTCTCGCTGTTCCACACCGAGCAGGCGCGCCGCAAGCGCGTGATGATCATGGGCGGTACGGCGATGGGCGTCTGGCTCTGCCGGCAGATGCGCGGCCGCTCGTTTTCCGTCCGTCTGTTCGAGCCCGATCCGGAACGCAGCGTCGAGCTTTCGGAGAAGCTGCCCTGGGTGACGGTGATCCGGGCGAGCGCGACTGACTCGGGCCAGCTCGAGGAGGAGCACATCGAGCAGGCCAGCGCGTTCGTCGCCCTGACCGACGACGACGAGCACAACATCCTCGCCTCGGCGCGAGCGAAGAGCCTCGGCGCCAAGCGAGCGATCGCCGTGCTGCAGCGCCAGACCTATCTGCACCTGCTCGAGCATGTCGGGATCGACCGCGCGTTCAGCCCGCGACAGACGGCGGTCAGCGAGATCGCGTATCTCCTTCGTCGCGAGCCGGTCCGACACCTCGCGACGCTCGCCGAAGGCGTGGCGGACGTGTACGAGGTCCAGGTGACGCGCAACGCGAAGAAGGTCGTCGGGATTCCGCTTCGCGACGTGCGCCTGTCCGACCGGATCATCATCGCGGCGATCCAGCGCGGTGACGACGTGTTCGTGCCGGGCGGCGACGACGCGATCGCGGCCGGAGACACCGTCGTGATGATCGGCGCCGCCCGTCTCGAGCCGCGCCTCAAGAAAACCTTCGTCGGCTGAGCAATCTTCGGTTCCTGATTTGCAGCTCGGCGCGAATCAATATCGAAAATCAGGAATTTCCATGATTCACGTGAGATCGGTACTTCGGCTGGTGGGGTTGCTGACGCTCGTGCTCAGCGGCTCGATGCTGCTGACGACGCTCGCGATCCTGGCCTGGTTCGGCATGCAGCCCACCGAGCTGGCGGCCAAGAAGGCGCTGCTCGTCACGGTCGCCGCCGGCGTGGTGATCGGCCTGGCGCTTTGGCTGGTCGGTTACGGGCGCAAGGCCTACCTGGGCCGGCGCGAGGCGCTGCTGCTGGTCGCGATCAGCTGGCTGATCGGGGCGGCGCTGGCCGGCATGCCGTATCGCATGTGGGCGCTGTTCGCGAGCGCCGACGACCACCAGTTCAGCTCGATGGTCAGTTGCTACTTCGAGGCGATGAGCGGGCTGACGACGACCGGGGCGACCGTGCTCGGCGATGTCAGTGCGCTGCCCCGGGCGCTGCTTCTGTGGCGGGCCACGACGCACTGGCTCGGCGGGCTGGGCATCGTCGTGCTGTTCGTGGCCGTGCTCCCGACCCTCGGGGTGGGCGGCAAGCGGCTGTTCCAGATCGAAGCGCCCGGGCCGGCGTCCCAGGGCGTGCGCCCGCGCATCCGCGAGACGGCGCGCATGCTCTGGCTGATTTACCTCGTCCTGACGGTGGCCCAGGTCATGCTGCTGTGGTCCGCCGGGATGAACATCTTCGATGCGGTGTGCCACACCTTCGCGACGATGGCGACGGGCGGATTCAGCACGGCCGGCGCGAGCGTCGGCGCGTTCGACTCGATCGCGATCGACACGATCGTCATCGTGTTCATGCTGCTGGCCGGCGTGAACTTCGGCGTGTACTACCTGGTCCTGCGCGGCAAGGCGCGCGCGGCGTGGCGCGATCCCGAGCTTCGTCTCTACCTGCTCATCCTGCTCGTGGCGACCCTCATCGTGGCGTGGGACATTCATGGTCGCCCGGTGGTGCTGATGACCGGCGGGACGGGCGAGGCGGCCGGCGTCGGCGAGGCGATCCGCTACGGCGCGTTCCAGGTCGTCGCGGTGCAGACGACGACGGGGTTCTGCACCGCCGACTTCGACCGTTGGGGCGTGCTGTCACGGGGCGTCCTGGTGGTGCTGATGTTCGTCGGCGCTTCGGCCGGGTCGACCGGCGGCGGCATCAAGGTGATTCGCTGCTTCATCGCGCTGAAGGTGCTGCTGGCCGAGTTCGAGCGCGTGTTTCGACCCAACGTCGTGCGCACGGTGAACGTCGGGCGCTGGTCGGTCGACCCCGAGCTGAAGCTGACCACGCTCGCCTACGTCCTCGGCGTGGGCGCGCTGTTCGCGATCGGCACGTTCGTCCTGATGATGATCGAGCCCGGTCTCGACCTCACGAGTGCCGCGACCGCGAGCGCGGCGACGCTGAACAACGTCGGCCCGGGCCTGGGCGACGTCGGCGCGGTGAAGAACTACGGCTGGTTCAGCGGCCCGAGCAAGATCCTCCTGAGCCTGCTGATGGCGCTGGGCCGCCTCGAAATCTTCGCGATCCTCGTGCTGCTGATGCCTTCGTTCTGGCGCGGCGAGTAGGGGACGGGAGCCGCTGCACGCCGCTGCACGCCGCCGTACGCCGCCGTACATAGACCCGTGGGCTCACGCCGACTCACGCCCACGGTACGCCACCCGTCCTGCGCACCGCGCGGCGTAAGCCCGCGGGTCTGATGTGCGGCACCCTGATGCTGGATGCGTCGATCTTCGCGGCGCGGAACCCGAACGCCGCCTCGGATTGACCGCGGTTCCGGACCGAGCCAGAATACCTCCCCCATGCCTATCGCCGACCAAGACGTCATCGAGATCGAATTGCCGCCTTTGACGGCCGGCCAGTCGAGCTTTCTTCCGGAGGTGTTCAAGGGGCTCGGCACGACCTTCAAGCACATCGTCGGCTCCATCGGGCGAGGTCAGCGCAACAAGACGCTTTGCTATCCCGAGGAGCGCCGCGACGGCCGCGCGCCGGAAGAGGGCGGCCTGAGCGACGGGAACTACCGCGGCGTCCATCGTCTCAATCGCGACGAGGACGGGCGCGTCAAGTGCGTCGCGTGCTTCATGTGCTCGACGGCTTGCCCGGCGCACTGCATTCACATCGAAGGCGAGGCGTCGCCCTGGGACGACCGGGAAAAGTACCCCCGCAAGTTCGACCTCGACGAGCTTCGCTGCATCTATTGCGGCATGTGCGAGGAGGCCTGTCCCGTCGACGCGATCGAGCTCACGCCGGTGTACGACATCATCGGCCTCAGCCGCCCGGAGATGATCTTCGACAAGGAGAAGCTGCTGGCGGTGTACGACCAGACGATCGGCCGCAAGCCGATGTGAACCCTCCCGCGTCCGCGGCAACTTGCTGGGTAGAATAACCCGTCGCTCGGGCCACGATCAGGACGTTTGCCCCGTACCGGCGCACGAAGGAAGGAAAAGCCCCTGTCTTTTCAAAAAAATTGCGCCAACGATCTTGATTTTTGCCGGTGAACCTGATAGACTGAGTGCTCTCAAATTGCTCTCTCTTCCCACCAGCACCGTCGCTTCATAGCGCGGTGCTGATTTTTTATGCGCAGGCCGGCCGGCAGAGAGTCACGCCACCGTCACTCCGTACCCGAACCACCACGTATAGGTATAAATCCCCATGCGTTTCTCGTCCTCGATCAGCGACGCGACGGACATCGACGAGGCCCTCGACCACGTGGCCGAAGCGCTGCGCGACGGGATCCATGACGATGTCCATGACGATGTCCATGACGATGTCCATGACGATGTCGATGGCGATGACGATGGCGATGACGATGTGGATATCGATGTCGCGGTCGTTTTCGCGACCGGGCATCACGTCGAGCGCTTCGATCGCATTCATGAAGTGATCAAGCGGGCGCTTCGTCCCCGGTTCATCCTTGCCGCCACGTGCCAGGGGGTCATCGGCGCGCGCCGTGAGATCGAGCAGGGACCGGGACTTTGCGCTCTTGCCGGCGCCATGGCCGGCGCGACATTAGAGCCATTGCGTTGCGCGCCGGGACAGAAGGGCTCATCGGCCATCCGTCTCGAAGCGCGGGCGGTCGCGGATGGTGAGGCCGTCGCCGAGCCTCCCCATGCGATCGTGCTCGTCGGTGACCCGTTCAGCACGCCGCAGCAGGAGACGATCGAGAGCCTCTCGGAGGCGTTTCCCGGCACGCCCGTCGTCGGCGGCATGGCGAGCGGCGCCCGCCAGCCGGGCGGCAACCGGCTGATGCTCAATGGCACGACCCACGATGACGGTGCGATCGGCCTGGCGATCGGCGGCGCGATCGAGCTGCGCCCGACGGTCAGTCAGGGCTGCCGGGCCATCGGGCGGCCGCTGGTCATCACCCGGGCAAGCCACAACATCGTGCAGGAGCTTGGCGGCCGCAGCGCGCTCGAGGTCGCCCAGGAGGTGATCCAGCAGGCGGACGAGCACGACCGGCGTCTCGTGGCCGCGCACGCGCTGTTCGTCGGACGCGTGATCGACGAATACAAGGAGCGGTTCGGCCGTGGCGACTTCCTGATCCGCAACATCGTCGGCGCCGACCAGGAAAAGGGCTACCTGGCCCTGGGCGATCCGCACATCCGGGTCGGCCAGACGATCCAGTTCCACGTGCGCGACGGCGCGACGGCGACCGAGGACTTCAGCCTGCTGCTCGAGGCGCAGCGGCTTCACCATCCCGCGGCGGGATTGCTCTTCTCGTGCAACGGGCGCGGCACGAACATGTTCGGCCGCTCGCACGCCGATGCGCAGATCATCGACCAAGCCCTCGGCGACGTGCCGCTCGCGGGCTTCTTCGCGATGGGCGAGTTCGGACCTGTCGGCGATCACAACCACATCCACGGCCACACGGCGAGCCTGCTCGTGTTCCACGAGCAGGGAGGGGGCGCCGGCTCCGCCGGCGTGGGTGGGTGATTGGATGAGTGGGTGCGTCAGCGGACGATGCGCGCGCCGCCGCCGCCCGCGACGTGAAGCAAGTCGTCGAGCGTGACCTGGGACGTGTCGCCCCGCGAGGTCTGGAGCAGGGCGCCGTGCGCGGTGCCGAGGTTGACGCAGGCCTGCGGCGGTTCGCTGGTGAGAAACCCGTAGGCGAAGCCGCTGGCGAACCCGTCGCCGCCGCCGACGCGGTCCTCGATCAGGAGGCGCTCGAAGCGCGGCCCCTCGTAGAACGTGTCGGTTTCGGCCCAGTAGAGGATCGCCGACCAGCTGTTCTCGTTGGCGCTCTGCACCTCGCGTAGCGTGGTGCCGATCACCTTCAGGTTCGGATGGTCGGCGGCGACCTGCCGAACCATCTTCTTGTAGGCCTCGATGGGCAACTCCTGGAGGCCCGCGTCGGTGCCCGGCACCTCGTAGCCCAGCACCTTCTGGAAGTCCTCCTCGTTGCCGATGAGGCAGTCGATGTACTGCACCAGCTGCCGCGTCGTCGCGATCGCTTCTTCGCTCGACCACAGTTTGCCTCGGAAGTTCAGGTCGTAGCTGACGATCGTGCCCGACTCGTGCGCCGCCTGGAGGGCCCCGGCGGCGACCTCGCGCGTCGAGGGGGACAAGCAGGTGAAGATGCCGCCGGTGTGCAGCCATCGCACGCCGCGGTGAAAGAGCTGGACCCAGTCCACGTCACCGGGCTTCATCACGCTCGTTGCGGAATGACCGCGGTCGTAGAGTGTCGTCGACGCCCGCGGCCCCTGGCCGACCTCGGAGAAGTTGAGCCCGATGCGTGCCTCGCGCCCGATGCCGTCGTACGGCATGATCGCGGCGAACGACGTGTCGACGCCGGCGCTCCGGGCGTGGTTCAAAATGATGCGTCCGACGGCGTTGTCGACGAGGCCGCCGACCCAGCCGGTGCGCAGGCCGAGACGGGCAAGGCCGTACGCGACGTTGTACTCGCCTCCGCCGACCCAGACCTCCAGCATCGTCGCGAACTCCACGCGCCCGTGCCCGGGCGGCGACAGGCGCACCATGCATTCGCCAAGTGAAACCAGGTCGAACTCACAGTCGTCTCGATCACGCAGGTTCAGTGCCATGGGTCGTTCTCGATACGGGCCTCAGGAGATGGGGAGTGTAGCTGAAGTCACGACAACGGGCGACGCCGTTGAATCAAATTGAGCTATTAGTCATTAAATTCATTAAGCCAATGGTTGTTTGTCATTTCGGAGCGCCGGTTAACCAGCAGAGGATAGTGGATGCGAGTTCCATACGATGAAGGCCTAGCGAGCCACATCGGC
>NYZC01000411.1 GCA_002686995.1 Phycisphaeraceae bacterium
GGACGTGGTGGGGGACGTGGTGGGGGACGTGGTGGGGGACGTGGTGGGGGACGCAGGTGATTGGACGGTATCACTCCCTGAGCACCCCCCCAACCCCCCCTTATAAAGGGGGGGCAAGCGGCCATGAAAGCCCCCCCTTTGTAAGGGGGGGTTGGGGGGGTATCGCATTGTCCGGACCTGGCATCAAGATGGGTTGCGGGCTCCAACCCGCGCCGTGGCTCCTCACAGGCGCTCCACCAGCGCCGCCGCGACCTTGCTGTGGTCCTGGTACACCAGGAACGCCGACACATCGGTCTGCTGGATCATCGCGACCGGTCCCGTGCCGCGCGCCATCAGCCAGTACTGACGGTCTTCGACCTTCGCCGGTCCCACCTTGCCCTTGTAGTGCCAGCGGAGCAGGACTGCTTCGAACCGGCCGGCCGGAACCTGCACCTCGTACGTGCCGACGTACGAGTAGGCCAGCTTGAGATATCCCGAATGCTTTTGCTTGTCCGGATCGGCGAGATCGAACACCGTCACCGTGATTTTCGTCTTGTGAACCTGTCCGGCCTTCATCCCCTTCATCAGCACCGGCTGCGCGGGCGCGTACCGCGAGATGACGCCCTGGTCGCGCGTCTCCGTGCTGTGTGATTCGAGGTTTCCCTGCGGCGTGATGCGTCCATACATCACCTGGTTCACGCCGTCAGCGAAGCGCCATTTGGACACCTTTACGCCGGGGCGCGACAGTCGCGTGAGCCTGGCGACGCGTTGCTCACCCTTCAGGTCGCCATGCATGATGCGGTACTTGAATTCGGCGCCATTCTCGAGGTCGAAGTACTGCGGCGCGCCTTCGAGGGGCGCCGCGGGCAGGGGTTTTCCGATGACGCCGCGACCGAGGTACTTCTCGATCTCCGCCCGGTCGGCCCTGGGAAGCGGTACGCGTGGAGCTTCTTCGGCAATCACCATGCCCTGGGTGGCGAACCATACGATCCATGCAATGAACGGAACGGATTTCATGATCTTCATGCGACTGCTCCGCGATTCGAGCCACGCCATGGCGTTCATCAAGGCGATCCTCAAAGATCATAATCCGGATCCCGGCCCCGCACGGCGGCCGGCGATCATCGTCAATCGAACGGCGGCACGGTCACTCGTTGCCGCTTCTTCCACGATGCGAGCGCCGCTTCGATCACGGCCATCGAGATGATCGCCTCTTCAGGCGGACTTTCGGCCGCGGCCGCGCCCGACACGGCGTCGAGGAAACACTGGTGCTCGGCGAGGTAGAGCGCGTCGCGCTCCGGCAGGATCTCGATCTGCGTCCGCGCCTCGGTCGCGCGATCCCCCTGGATGAAGCAGCCGGAGTGGAAATCGAAGCTGATCCACCCGCGATCGCCGACGACCTCGCACGAACAGCGATCGGGATGCTGGACGTAATTGAGATGGATCGTCGCGACCGTCGACGCCTCGTACTCGATCGTCAACGCCATCACGTTCGGATTGGACTGCAGCTCCAGGTCGCCCCCTTGCACCCCGGCCGCGAACACGGCCGTCGGCCGATCGCCCAGCCACCATTGAATCAGGTCCGGCTGGTGGGCATAGTCGAGCGCCAGCGCGCCTTCGAGCCTCGCCTGGTACCGCGACGTGCTGTTCATCAACGTGATGTAGGACCCCACGTGCCAGTGGACGTGCAGGATCCTGCCGAGTCGGTCCGAGTCGATCGCTTCCCTGATGCGTCGCATCGCCGGATGAAAATGCAGCGTGAAGCCGATGCCAAGCAGTCGATCGCTTCGCCGGGCCGCCGCCAGCACGCGCCGGGCGCTTTCCAGCGAGTCGGTCATCGGCTTCTCGCAAAGCACGTGGGCACCGGAGGCCAGCGCCGCCATGGTCTGCGCTGCATGATGCCCGGTCGGCGTGGCGATGAGCACGGCGTCGGGCCGCGTCTCGAGCATGGCTTCGAAGTCCGAGTGCGTCGTGACCTGGCCCGCTTCGCTGACCACGCGGTCCAGGTTGTCGGCATCGATGTCGCAGATTTCCAGCGCGACGTCACTTCTGTCAGACAGCAGGCGTGCATGCCGTCGACCGATCGAACCGCACCCGACCACCACGAATCGCAGTCTTGCCATGGCTGATCCATTCAATGGAGACCAGATCGTAGCCTGATCCGACCGGTACCTCGAACCGCATCCGCCGTCGCCCTGTCCGGCTACCTCATGCGACTGGAGACCGCCTACGGATGGGGCAACCTCACGCGCATGGCGGTCCACACATCGGTCGGCTTCATCGTCGCGAGCGTGGGCCTGATCTGCTTCGTCTGGCAGAAGGACCTGCTCGTGGGGCCGAGACTGCCACGGTGGATGCCGGTGCCGCTGTTTGTCGCGGTGCTCACCCTGACCCTGTGCCTGTGGCAGGCACTCGCCGCCGAAGGCGCACGGATGCACCAGCGCTATGAAAACCTCCTGGCCCGCGTCCGCGGGCACCTCAGGAACTATCGAAGACAGAAGGAGCTTGTTGACCGGAATCGTGAGCTTGCCACCGGCGCCCGTGAGCCCGGCGACGACACGGCGTCGGATCATCTCGCCGCGATGATCCGCGCAGGCGAATCCGACCGCTTCGAGCTCAAGTCCACGCTGCGCTGGAACCTCAAGGCCGATCGCCCGGGCAAGGAGATCGAGAACGCGTGGCTCAAGACGGTCGTCGCGTTCCTGAACACCGACGGGGGCATGCTGGTGGTCGGCGTGGACGACGGCGGTAAGACGCTGGGCATCGAAGCGGACCGTTTCAAAGACGGCGACCGGTACCTGCTGCACGCCAACAGCCTGATCCGCGATGCGATCGGAGCGGAATTGACGCCGTTCATCGATTTCGGGCTTCGTCCGCTCGACGGCAAGGAGGTGTTCGTCGTCAGGTGCCGGCCTTCGCCCGAACCTGTGTTCCTGAAGCGCGACGGAGAAGAGGAATTCTACGTTCGAATCGGCCCGGGAAGCCGAAAGCTGCGCGCCAGCGAGATCCTGTCCTACGTGCAGAGCCGTCAGACTGCGTCCGCAGACGTGCTCCCCCAGGCGCGTCCAATCTCACGCGACGTTCCGACCGACGAGCGCATCCTCCTTGTCGATGACAACACCCAAAACCTCAAGGTGCTCTATCGCACGCTCGACGGGCGCGGCCATGAGTTGCTTGTCGCGCGCAGTGGTGAAGAAGCTCTGAAGACCGCAGCGCACGCCCTGCCGTCACTGGTGCTGCTGGACATCATGATGCCGCCGGGAATCGACGGATACGAGACCTGCCGCCGCCTCAAGGACGAGCAGGCCACGCGTGACATCCCGGTCATCTTCATGTCGGCGCTCGACGAGACGCGCGACAAGGTACGCGGGTTCGACCTGGGCGCCGTGGACTACATCATCAAGCCCTTCCAGGCCGACGAGGTCATCGCCCGCGTCGACACCCACCTGACGATCCAGAGCCTGCAGCGCGATCTGCGCAAGCGGAACGACGATCTGTCCAGCGCCAACGCGAGGATGACCAAGGATCTACGGGCGGCGGCACAACTGCAGCAATCGCTGCTGCCCGACACGCTCCCCGACGTCGGCCCCGCGCGATTCGAATGGCTGTACCTCCCGTGCGACGAGCTTGCCGGCGACGCGCTGGGCGTCATCGAGCTTGGAGAAAGGCAGGCGGGCCTGTTCGTGCTCGACGTCACCGGCCACGGCGTGCCGGCCGCCCTGCTCTCGGTGTCGATCACGCACCACCTCCTGCAACGCGATCCAGATCATTCAATCATCTTTCGCCGGACCGCGTCCGGCGACAGAAGATCGATCACGACGCCGTCGCAGGTCGCTGCGCAGCTGAACCGACTGTTCCCGATGGATCAGGCCACCGGCCAGTTCTTCACGATGATCTACGCGGTCCTCGACATGGCCGCGCACCGGATACGATACGCCGCCGCCGGACACCCGGGTCCGCTCGTCATCCGCAGCGACGGTGCCATCGAGCTTCACGACTCCACGGGACTTCCGATCGGGATCGACGGGACCGCGACGTTCGAGGAGCACACGATCGACCTTGACGCTGGCGACCGAGTTTTCCTCTACTCCGACGGCACGTTCGAAGAAATGAACGAGCAGGGTAAGCTCTTCGGCCGTGAACGGCTCAAGTCGACGCTCGCGGCCGGCGGCGGTGCGTCGGTCGCTGACGCGTTGTCCGCGTTCAGGCGCACGATCGAGGACTGGTCCGGATCGACGAACTTCCACGACGACATCTCGATCGTCGCGGCGGAGCTGATCGCGGCCGCGCTGTGATCCAAGCCACGCGTTCATCACGCGTTTGTCCGAACAGATCGAACGAACTCGCAACTCATGAAGCATCATCACGTCCGAATGCTCGTCACGCTGTACATGCTTGCCGGAATGACTGGAATCAGCGCCATTGCGCGATCCGGTGACGCGCCGCCCGGCATGGTCTGGATCGAAGGCGGCAAGTTCACGATGGGCAGCACCGGACCTCACGCCACTTCCCCCATAAGAACAAGCTGGCCGACAAGTACCTTCGAACCGCTCCGGTCAGATCCTTCGCGCCCAACACGTACGGCCTTTATGACATGTCGGGCAACGTCTGGGAATCGTGCGCGGACTGGTACCGCCCCGACAATCACCTGATCGATCTGCGGCGCGCTCGCGGCAAGGTGGTCGTCAATCCGAAAGGCCCTCCGAGAAGCCTGAATCCCGCCGAACCGCGATCGCCCTCGCGCGTGACCAAGGGGGGCTCGTTTCTCTGCCACGACAGCTACTGCTCGGCCTACCGCCCCAGCGCCCGCCGCGGCACCGCGACGGACACGGGCATGTCGCACCTGAGATTCCGCTGCGTCAAGAGCACGACGCGGCCGAACGAATAGGACGTAACCCGCGCTCCGCGGACGTCGAGACGATTACTAACCAGAATCCTGCCTTCCTGAAAGGATTCTCGCCCGGACAACGCATACAAGCCCCCCCTTCGTAAGGGGGGGGTTGGGGGGGATCCCATTGAAGGATGTGCGTATCGATGTGTTGCGGGCGTCAGCCCGCGCCGTGGCTTTTTGTGGCTATTCCTGCCGCGTCCAGCGTGTTGCACCCGAACGAATACACGGAAAGCCACTTCGCTTGAACGCGTTCACGCGTTAGCCAGCACGGCGTGGATGGCGAGGAAGCCGAACTCGCGGTTCGGCCTGGAGACGCTGCGACCGTACCCCTCCAGCGCCACGTCCAGCGCGGTTCGAGCAGCCGGGGTCAACCGATCCTCGGGAATCGAGTCCGCGACCATTCGAAAGCCTTTCGCGGCGGCAGCGCAATCGCCTTCACGGGCTGCAGCAAATACCCGGTCGATTCGGGCCGTGGCGCGCCGCGGTTCCGTCGAGAGCCTGCGCACGGCCTTCTGCATCAGGTACTGCGCCTCGTCCCTGGCCTCCTCGGTTTCACGATCGAGCACCCGGTTCAACACGCCGAACACGGTGAGCACGATAAGCAGCACCACGTAAGCCGTTGAGGCACCACGACGCTCGAGCACGGTCGGAAGCAGCACCAGGCTGGCGAGCACCAACGTGCGCAGCGTCCACATGGCCAGAAACGTGCGCTTGTACCCGGCGCGCCGGGCCACCGGCGAAGCCGCCAGCGACAGCACGCCCATGAACGGGATGATGCTCATCGCCAGCCCGATCTCGGACTGCTCCAGGCCGAGGCTGTCGAGAAACAACAGGAAGATCGGCCCTGCCATGACCAGGTGCACGTAGATCGAGGTGCAATCCTGGCCGGCGAGCGCCCAGGGAAGGGTACGGATTCGACCGGCGTTCGTGAGGTGGGTGACCCTGGTCATTCAATCATCGCGGGAGAGATGATCAGATCGTAGCGACGACTCAGGGTCTGGCAATACCAAGGATCTTCATCCGCGAACGCAGTGTGCTCAGGTTGATCCCCAGCCGGCTCGCCGCATTGCCGTCGCCCTTGATCTTCCACATGCAGGCTTCGAGCACGTCGACGATGCGCTGCCGCTCGATGGTGACGAGGCTCGACTTCAAGGAGTCCGGGGTCGATTCCTTGGGCTGCGAAGCGACGCCGAAAGCCCTATCCAGTTCGAGCGTGTCACCGCGCGACATGATGACGGCGCGCTCTATCAGGTTCTGCAGTTCGCGCACGTTACCCGGCCAGCCGTACGAGGGCGTCCATGGCCTCTCGTGGAACCGCGTCGATGTTCTTCCTGACCGATGTGTTGAACTTCGTCAGGAACCAGCTGATCAGCAGGGGGAACTCGGTATCGACATCCGTGCTGAAGGAACCGACGGTCAGGTCTCCGTCAATGCCGATGATCCAGCCGTAGGTCAGCAGCGTGTGGCTCCAGTCCCTGGGCTCCGCCGACCCATCCGACCGATCCGGAATCTGCAGATCTTCTTCGATCACCTCCGGCGCCGTTTCCGAAACGGGCACGATCGCGTCGTCTCGAGCGAACGTCTCGCCGCACTAGCAAATGAGCAACGCAATGATTGCTTGTCGACACATCAGACGCGACTACTTTCGCCACGCCTTGGGCGCGTACCGTTCGGCGCGCACGTACTTGATCTGCTGTCCCGCCCGAAATGCGACGTTCTCGTCCAGACCGTTCAGGGCGGTGAGCTGGTCATGTCCCCACGTGTTGTCGACCCGCGTGCCCAGTTCCAACAGCGACTCGCCCTCGTTCGCCGTGGCGACGCGCAGCCGTTCGACCGTGAACCCGTTCCGCTGCTCGGGCGTCAGCGGCCGGAAGCTGTCGATGGCGCGGCCGATCGCGTCGCTTCGATCGTGACCCGGCACCTCCGCGGTCATCCCCATGAGCGTGAAGACGCGTGACTCGTGCTCGATGCACGCGATGTCCAGGCGCGTGCGCGCCCTGCCGTCGTAGTACGCGGTGGTGCGGTAGGCGGAAAGCCCGTTGATCGTCGTGGATCCGCCCTGCCCGAGTTGGAAGCCGCGGCGCACCAGCGCCTGCTGCAGCGCCTGCGCCACCTTGCTCGAGCTTTTCTCGTCGATCGGCGCCTGCGCGATGAACAGTCCGTCGCGCTGCGGAGCGACGGACAGAAGGGCCTGCCGGGGGATCGTCGCCATCTCCCAACCCGAAGGCACCGTCAAGGCAATCCCAAGGTCAGGGTGCGCCACGTGCTCATTGTCGATCACGCCGCGACCGGGGTTGTCGCCGACGATGAGACCGTCGATGCGCTTCATGTACCGGGACCGCGAGGCGCCCTGACCGGGACGCGGCGCCCAGGCGAGTTGCGATGCGAACTGCGCCGTGGTGCGCACGCGCTCGGCGGTATCGGGGTGAGTATGAAGATGGCTCGGCGTATCCGATCCGACGCCACTGTGGCGCTCGTACCGCTCGATGCCGGCCAGGCACGTCGACAGGGCATGCGGATCGAACCCCGCCCGCGCCGCGAGTCGCTGGCCATACCGGTCGGCCGCACGCTCCTGCTCGCGACTGTACCCGGCCAGGAACCTGGCACCGGCCCGCTCGAACGGCATCGCCATCAGGTTGCCGAGGCCTTCGTCCACGAGCGAGCCGACGACGGCGCCGGGCAGCGAGCCGAGAATCGGAAGGGTCGCCGCGCGCTGCCGGCTCGCGGCGTGCCGCTCCTCGACATGGCCGATCTCGTGCGCGATCGTCCCGGCAAGCTCGTCTTCGGAGTTCGCGAGCGCAAGCATGCCGCGCGTGACGTAGACGTAGCCCCCGGGCAGCGCGAAGGCGTTCGGCACGTCCATGTCGACCAGGTGGAACGAATACCTGAACTTCGGTCGCTCGATATCGCGGGCGAGACGCTGACCGATCGCGTTGACGTACGCCTGCAACGCCCGATCCTCGACAAGCCCCATCGACACGGCGACGTCCTGCGCTGCCTTGCGTCCGACGCGGTCGTCCCAGCGGGGCGAAGCGGCGCAACCGATGAGGGAAACACCAGCCGCGAAGACGAGAGGGAGCCGAATCGGTCTCTTCATGAAATCATTCCGATGGGGAGCGCTCTGATCGTAGGCCACAGGGTGGCTGGGGTCGAGCGAAGCGGGCCTCAGCGGAACGCGCGCGAACTTCGATGGCACGTCCTCATTACGAATCGAGGTTGCGCGATACTTCCCATCCCGCGCAGCGCTCAACTCAAGCTCACTGGGGGCTCGCTTCGCTCGACCCCGGCCACCCGTGGCTTTGGGTGGGTTGGCCTGGCCATCAAGACTGCCGCTTCGTCACCTCGATCTGCACTTCTCAGAACCGCTTGTGACGGGGAATGAAGGGGCTGTTGTATCCCATGACAAGGGGCGGCGCGGCCGCGACGTACTCGCCCTGCTCGCCCAGCCAGCGCTCGAGTTGCTGCATCGCCTCCCGAACCTTCGCCTTCCCATTCTGGCCGCGCACGCCCAACCATCAGAACCGCGAACTGCAACCTGGAACTGCTCATGCTGTACTCCTTGTGTCAAAAACGTTCAAAACGTTCGCCAGCAGTAGGCGGCACGAGGCGGACCGCCACCCGATCATCACGAAAAAGGATCGAGGTCGACGCCCTCAAGTCATTGGTATCAATTAACTTACCCCCCCACGGCGAACGCCGGCGTGAGCCGGCGGGTGGACCGTGCACAAACCACCACGGGCGCTCGGCGCATCACGCACCACTGGCCGCAGACCCGCGGGCTGACGCCGCGCGGTTCGCCGGCCTGACGGCGTGATGGCCTTCACGCGCCCGGTCGCGGGCAAGTACTAAGATCTGCTCACGAACCTCCAATCGCAGGCAGATTCCATGAGCAAGAAAGAGAAGAAAAACCGTGATGCCGGCGCACCCGGCGGCAAGATGCCGCGCAAGCAGTACGAGGGCGAGCTCGAGAAGCTCCAGATCCAGCTCTGCCACCTCCAGGAATGGGTCAAGCATGCGGGACTGCGCGTCATCGTCGTCTTCGAGGGCCGCGACGCGGCCGGCAAGGGCGGTGTCATCAAGCGAATCACCGAGCGCGTGAGCCCCCGGGTCTTCCGGGTGGTCGCGCTGCCGCCGCCATCGGATCGCGAGAAGACCCAGCTCTACATGCAGCGCTACATCACGCACTTCCCCTCGGCCGGCCAGGTCGTGCTGTTCGACCGAAGCTGGTACAACCGCGCCGGCGTGGAGCGGGTGATGGGTTTCTGCACGCCCGAGGAAACCGAACAGTTCCTGCACACCACGCCGTTTCTCGAAGAGCAAATCGTTCGCCAGGGCATCACGCTCATCAAGTACTTCTTCGACGTCAGCCAGCAGGTGCAGCAGAAGCGGTTCGACGCCCGGGCGCGCGACCCGATGCGCCACTGGAAGCTCAGCCCGATGGACGTCGAGTCATGGCGACGATGGTGGGACTACACCGCGGCGTACGCCGAAATGATCGAGGCGACCAACACCGACTGGGCGCCCTGGTACCGCGTGCACGCTGACAAGAAGCGGCAGGCGCGGCTGAACTGCATTTCGCACCTGCTCTCGCTGATTCATTACGAGAAGCTTCCCTTCGACCCGCCCGAGCGCGGCCACCGGAAGAAGCGACCTGACGACGTGCCGGAGCACCTGCAGTTCACACACAACGTGCCGAAGGTGTATTGAGTCGCATTCGGCAACAACTTTGACGAAACGTGGGTGGCTGGGGTCGAGCGCGGCGAGCCCCCAGACAGATGGCGTCGAATCGTTTCGAACCGCCCGATTGAAGACAAGGTTTACTGGGGGCTCGCTGCGCTCGACCCCAGCCACCCGCCGCGGGTAACGGCCTTTCAACGTCTCTTGCACCTCCTCTGAAGTCTGGCGACTTCAGCTACGGGTTTCAAACAGGAGCATACACATGCCCGAAGAAATCGAACTCGGCCCGCTGATCATGGGCCTGCTGGGCGGTCTCGCGATCTTCCTGCTCGGACTGCAGCAGATGACCGACGGCCTCAAGGCGGTCGCCGGCGCCGGCCTGAGCAAGGTGCTTGCCGGCCTCACGAAGAACCGCTTCACCGCCGCGATCACCGGCGCCATCGTCACGGGAATCATCCAGTCCTCGTCGGTCACCACCGTGCTTGTCGTCGGCTTCATCTCCGCCGGGCTGATGTCCCTGCAGCAGTCGATCGGCATCATCATGGGCGCGAACATCGGCTCGACCGTGACCGCGCAGATCATCGCGTTCAAGGTGACGAAGTACGCGCTGGCGATCGTCGCGGTGGGGTTCGCGATGTCATTCTTCACGAAGCGTCCTAAAGCCAGGCTCTACGGCTCGATGATCATGGGGTTCGGGCTGATCTTTCTCGGCATGCAACTCATGAGCGACGCGACGACCGCGCTGCGCACCTTCGAACCGTTCATCGAAATGATGAAGCGGATGGACAATCCCCTGCTCGGCATCCTCGTCGCCGCGCTGTTCACCGGGCTGGTCCAGAGCTCGGCGGCGACCACGGGGATCGTCATCGTCCTTGCCTCCCAGGGCTTCATCACCCTCGAAGCCGGCATTGCGATGGCATTCGGCGCCAACATCGGCACCTGCGTCACCGCCGCGCTCGCCGCTATCGGCAAGCCGCGCGAGGCAGTGCAGGCGGCGGCCGTACACCTGCTGTTCAACATCATCGGCGTGCTCATCTGGCTGCCGTTCATCGGCGCGCTCGCCGACGTCGTGCAGTCGATCTCCCCGGCCTACGTCGACCTGCAGGGCGCCGAACGGCTGGCGAAGGAGACACCGCGGCAGATCGCCAACGCCCACACCACGTTCAACGTCATCAACACCTTCATCTTCATCTGGTTCACCGGCCCGATCGCAAGGCTCGTCACGCGGCTGATCCCCTCGCGCCCCGAGGTCGTGCCCGAGCTCGCGCGACCGAAATACCTGGAGGCGATCTACCTGGAGACCCCGGCCCTTGCCCTCGATCGCATCCGCATGGAGATCACCAGGCTCGCCGAGCAGGTGCGCCAGCTCGGAGAGGAGGCGCGACCCGCGATCGGCTCCGGCTCCGCCGAAGACATGGACCGCGTCGTCGAGCGCGCGAGCGAGAACCAGCAGCTTTACGACGCGATCAACGACTACATCCGCCGTCTCCAGTACGGCACCCTCGACGTCGGCGAGGCGCGGCGGCTCGCGGCGCTGTCGGCCATCGCGAGTCACGTGCAGCACTCCTCCGAAACCGTGGCCGTCAACGGCATCGCCATCGGCCGTGAGCGACTCAGGCTCGACGTGACGTTCGGCGACGAGACGATCGAGCGGGTCCGCGCGCTGTCCCAAAAGGTGCGCGAAGCCTTCGATCTGTCGATCCAGGCCCTGGACGATCCATCGCTGGCCCGGCGGGTCATCGACATGAAAAAGGAGGTTCAGCAGGTTGCCGGGGAGATCCTCGAGTACCTGGGACAGCGCCTGGTCGCCGACGAACCCAATCGCACGCTGCTCTACCGGCTCGAGACCCAGGTCGTCGAGATCGTCCAGCGACAGTACTATTTCGCGAAGAAAATTGCGAAGGAGATCGGTCACAAGCTCCAGGGGACGACGGAGGATACGGTGCTCGAGGACGAGCTGCCGGCGACGGCGGCCTGATCCAGACCGAATATGGAACCCCGCATGCCTGAACCCCTGCTCTCGATCCCCGTCACGCTCGCCCAGGCCCCGGACGCCACGGCGCGCGCCCACGAGATCTCCGGCACCCAGATCGTCGTCCTGGCGATCCTCGTGCTCTACCTCGGCGAGTTCATCACCCGTCACGTCCGCTTCCTGCGCGACAACAACATCCCGACGCCCGTCACCGGAGGCCTGGTCTGCAGCATCGCGGTCGCGCTGATCTCCTGGCTCGGCGACTTCTCGATCAGCTTCGACCTGAGCCTGCGCGACACGCTGCTGCTCATCTTCTTCAGCACGATCGGACTCGGGGCCAGGATGCGGACGCTCGTCACCGGCGGCCGTGCACTGGTGGTGCTCGTCATCGGCTGCGCGGCGTTTCTCGTCGTCCAGGACATCACGGGCATCGCCGTGGCGATGCTGACCGACAGGCATCCGGGGTTCGGGCTGCTCGGCGGCAGCATCTCGTTCGCAGGCGGCCATGGCACCGCGATCGCGTGGGGCGAGGAGGCGACGAAGGCGGGACTCGTCGGCGCCTCCGAGTTCGGCATCGCCTGCGCGACCTTCGGGCTGATCTTCGGCGGGCTGCTCGGCGGGCCGGTCGCGGGGCGCCTGATCAGGCGGCATCGACTCGAGCCGCGATCGGACGAGGCTGCGACGCCCGAATCCGCGAAGACCGACGATACGGCGATGGACGATGATCACGTCCACGTCAACGACATCATCGGCACGATTCTCGCCCTCGGTCTCTGCCTGGGTTTCGGCGACACGGTGAACCGCTACCTGTTTGCCCAGGACATCAAGCTGCCGGGGTTCCTGACGGCGATGATGGTGGGCATCGTCCTGACGAACCTCGCCGACCCGTTGAAGTTCAAGCTCAGCAAGCCGGCGATCGATCTCGTCGGCGGCGTGTCGCTGCAGCTTTTTCTCACCATGAGCCTCATGAGCATGGACCTGTTGTCCCTGATGGAGTCGGCGAGCGTGCTGCTGATGATCGTGCTGGCCCAGAGCCTGGTCATCACGTGCTTCGCGGTCTTCGTGGTCTTTCGGATCATGGGTCGCGACTACGACGCCGCGGTGATCTCGGGCGGGTTCATGGGCATGGGGCTCGGCGCGACCCCCGTCGCGATCGCGAACATGGACGCCATCACACGCAAGTACGGGCCGTCCACGAAGGCGCTGCTCGTGGTGCCGCTCGTCGGCGCGTTCTTCATCGACATCGTCAACGCCGCCGTCATCAAGTTCTTCATCGGGCTGCCGATTCTGCAGAGGGCGGTGGAATGATGCGGCGAGTTGGCATTGATGACGGGAGGGGGTTCCTCCTCCTCACAATCCTGCTCGTCACCACCCCCCTCCACGCAGGCTCCGACGAGAACATCGACCGGCTGATCGATCGCAAGCCGGTGCGCCGCGCCGCGACCTGGCTCGAGACCGAGGTTCTCGACCCCGCGCTGGCCCCGCTGTCCGACCTGCAGGCGCACCTGAAGGAGGAGCATCACCTCGACATCGGCGCCGCGTGGTCGCTCTTCCTCCAGGCGGCGTCCGGAAGCCATGACGACGACGAACTGGCCGCCAGCAACTTCGACGTGTTCGGCCGATGGCGGCCGATCGAGGGCGGCGCCCTTGGCTTCCAGGTGCGCGACCGCCGCAACCTCAACGAGGTCAGCAGCGCCGACTTCGCGGCGGCGATCGATTCGCTCTGGCGCACGACGGATACGCAAACCGAAGGGGCCTTCACCGCCCTGATTCAGCTCTGGTGGCAGCAGCGCCTTCTCGACGGGCGCGTCGTCGTGACCGCAGGCAAGATCGACCAGTCGTCCTACTTCAACAGCAACCGGTTCGCCGACAGCGACGACACGATGTTCATGTCGCGGCCGCTCGCGAGCAATCCGACGCGTGCCTTTCCCGGCAACGGGCTCGGCGTCGCCGTCGTCGTGACGCCGGACGATCACTGGTACTTCGGTGTCGGCGCCGGCGACGCGAACGGCAGCGCGACCACCTCGGGGTTCAACTCGGTTGGCGACGGCGACCTGTTCAAGGTAGCGGAGTTCGGCTGGACGCCGCAGTTCGAAGAGCTCGGCCCCGGCAACTACCGGTTCACGATCAACCACACCGACGCGACCTCCGGCACCGATGAGAACACGGCGCTCTCGTTCAGCGCCGACCAGGATCTCGGTCCGCACTGGGGCGCGTTCGTGCGCTACGGCACCAACGAGCGCGAGGTCACTTCGATCGCACAGATCGTGGCGGCGGGCGTCGTCTACCGCGGCCCGTTCGGCTTCGAGCACGACGTCGCGGGCCTCGGCATCATCTGGGGCGACCCCACGTCCGGCTCGCGCCGACACCAGGCCGGCGTCGAGCTCTTCTACCGCGCGCAGATCTCTCCGAGCATGCAGCTCTCACCCGGCGTGCAGTTTCTGTTCAATCCCGCGGACAGCAGCGACGGGGATCCGGTCGTTGTGTTCGGCCTGAGAACAAGAATCAGATTCTGATCGCAGGAAGTCGAAGGTCAAAGGTCAAAGGTCAAAGGTCGAAGGTGAACGCACTGGTATTCGTGCCTTATGGCGGACCTCTCAGGTGCTTGGAGAGCGATGCGATTCCACAACTGATTTTGCGGGCATCGCTTCTGCGTTCAGTCGCGATTTGTGATTCAACATAGCCCTGGTCTTCTGCGATGTAATACATGTTTCGAAGTTCGCCGCAGGACCCCTTGGCGTAATCCGGAAACCTGGCAAACTCATTGTCACTGGACCGTTCAAACCCCTCTGCGATGTTGTTCATGATCGATACGCCTGCGCGTTGGACCTGGTCCTTGAACCCGAAGTCCCGAGATCCAGTACCAGTCTTGAAATCCCGGTAGACGGAGGCAACCAGGCGCCTGGCCTGCTGCCAGATGCGCAGATCCTCGAAATGAATCACCCTGTTCGTTGCAGACATGATGTACCCCTGACCGACAAACGACACGACAACCGATCCGACCCGCTAACTTTCGACTTTCGACCTTCGACTTTCGACTTTCGACCTTCGACCTTCGACCTTTGACCTTCGACCTTCGACCTTTAACCTTCGACTTTCGACCTCCGACCTGCCTCCATTCCACCTTCAGTGACTCTACGTTGAGAGGTGTCACTGGGTCATCCTATCCTCCGAGCCACTCCCTCGTGTGCCGCGCAATCATCAGGTCCTCGTTCGTCTCGACGCGCAATACCGCGCACGGCGCGTCCGGCGGCGAAAGCGTATCCGCGTCGCGCGCATTGCGCTCCGGGTCGACTCGCACACCCAGGTGCTCCAGTCCCTCGCAGATTTCCAGGCGCACCGGCGCCGCACGCTCGCCGATTCCTCCCGTGAAGACCAGCGCGTCCAGACCGCCCAGAACTGCCGCCAGCGCGCCGACGCACTTGCGCACCTGGTAGCAGAACAGCGCGACGGCCTGCGCGGCGTTCGGCTGCGCGTCGCGACAGTCGAGCAGCGTCTTCATGTCGGAGCTGATTCCGGATACGCCAAGCAGGCCGGACTCGCGGTTGACGATTCGGTCGATCGCCGCGGCGTCGAGACCGCGTCGTTCGAGCAGGTGCAGCACGACGCCCGGATCGAGATCGCCGCAGCGCGTTGCCATCATGAAGCCGCCCGTCGGGGTCAGTCCCATGCTCGTGTCGACGGGCTGACGACCGCGTACCGCTGCGGCGCTCGAGCCACTGCCCAGGTGAAGGATCACTGAGCGCTGGTCCGGCCTGGGCTGCAGTGCATCCACCACGTACTCGTACGACAAGCCGTGGAACCCGTACCGCCGGACGCCCTCGTCCCACCAGGACCGGGGAAGCGGCAGGCGCTGTCCCAGCTCGGGCATGTGCCTGTGAAACGCGGTGTCGAAGCAGGCCACCTGCGGCAACCCGGGAAATGCCTCCGCGACGGCGTCCATCGCGTCGATCGCACTCGGCAGGTGAAGCGGCGCAAACGGGACGAGATCACGAAGCTCGGTGCGCAGCGCGGGCGTGACGACCTCTGGCGCATCATGATCGGGGCCGCCGTGCACGACCCGGTGACCGGCGGCGTCCGGCACGCAGCCAGCGCCGTTAACCGCGTCCAGCATGGCGCGTGTCGCAGCGCCATGATTCGCAAACGCACCGGTCACGATCGTCTCGGGATCATCACCAGCGCGCGTCCGTATCCGCCCCTCCGCCAGCCCGATCCCCTCAACCGAACCCGCCAGGACGCAACGCTCGGCGCCGTCCGCCGCCGAGTACACCGAGAACTTCAACGACGACGAGCCGCTGTTCAGACAGAGCACGTGCGCGGAAGCAGGCATGGATCACTCCGAACTGCGTCGCCAGGCCATACGGACCGATGATCGGACGGCATGTTACGGTATCATGACCAGACAACTGAAGGAGCTGATCATGCACCAACCGAATCGCCATTCTTCCCGCGCTGCCTTGCTGGTCATCGTTGCCGGCGCCGGCATGACCCTGACGGCCTGCGGCAAGACCGAGATCGTCCAGACCCGGGGATCCGGCCGCCTGCCGATTCCGGACCAGATCATCGTGCAGAACTTCGCCGTCACGCCGGAGGACGTCACACTCGACCGGGGTGTCGGCGCGCGGATCTCGCGCGAATCGAGCGGCGTCACGCAGACGGAAGAGGAGATCAGGGTGGGCCGCGCCGTGGCGGCATCGCTTTCGAAGCATCTCGTCAAGGAGCTGCGCGACAAGGGCATCAACGCGGTCCACGAGCACGAGGCGATGCCGCCGACCGCGCGCACCGTCGTCGTTACCGGTGATTTTCTGCATGTCGACCAAGGGGATCGGACGAAGCGATCCGTCGTCGGCTTCGGCCTCGGGGGAACCGAGGTGCGCACCCGCATCCGCGCGTTCCAGAACAAGAAGCTCGTCTCCGAAGCGCACACTGTCGCAAAGAGCGGACTCAAGCCCGGCATGCTGCTGACGATTCCGGCCGGCGCCGCCGCCGGCAGCGCAGCCACCGCGGCGGCGGTGAGCACCGGCACCACGGCCGCGAGCGAATTGTTCTTCAGCACGGTCGAGTCCGATGCGAAGCGCACGGCGAAAAAGGTCGCCAAGCGAATCGACACGGCGTACCGCCGGCGCGGGTGGAAGTGATCGGACCAGATCCCCTGCGAACCCCCGGCGTGAGCCGGGAGGGTGGACCGGGCGCAGCACATCGTCGGACCCGAGGCGCATCACACATCATTGGCCTCCGACCCGCGGGCTGACGCCGCGCGGTTCGCACGTCGAGTCACATCCGCCTGATCACGACCGCGGTCAGATCGTCGTCCTGTCGCGTGCCGTCGGCGTGCCCGAGCACGATCTCGTACAGCTTCTCGATGAACTGCTCGGGCGCCAGCGCGTGGTGATCGCGGACGAACGCTTCGAGCCGGCTGGTGCCGAACTGCTCACCGGCAGGATTCGGCCACTCGAAGAAGCCATCGGTGGTCAGGACGAGCACGTCGCCCGGCGCGAAGCGGATCTCGCGCGGCGGCGGGAACTCCATGCCGTCGACGACGCCGAGGGGCGGCACGTCGCCCTCCCACTTGTGCATCGCGCCGGTCTGTACCTCGTAGAAGTAGAGCGGCCCGTGACCTGCCGAAACCATGGACATCGAGCCCTCGGCCGGATCGATCACGCCCACGACGGCCGTCACGAATCGCTCGGGCGGCGTGTCCGCGTAAAGCAGGTCGTTCACGCTGCTGACCGCTGCGGAGAGCGGGCGCCCGCTGATCCCCGCCGCGGCGCGCATGTACGCGCGGCAGACCGCCACGATCAGCGCCGGTCCGATGCCGTGCCCCGTCACGTCGGCGAGCGTCACGATCGTCCGGCCGTCCGGCAGGCTCAGCCAGTCAAAGTAGTCGCCGCCGGTCTGGTCGGCCGCCTGGTTCCATCCCGCGATCTCGAAGCCCGGCACGGCCGGCGGTCCTTTCGGCAGCAGGCCGCGCTGGATGTCGCGCGCCAGATCCAGGTCGCGCTCGATCTTCTCCAGCCGAAGCTTCGCCTTGAGCCCCTCGCGCATCTGGTCGTGCGCCTGCGCGAGGCGGCGCACCTCCAGCACCGGCGACTCCACCGGCGGGCCGGGCTCCAGGTCACCGCCGCGCATCCGGTCGCTCTCGGCCACGAGCGCCTCGATCGGCGCGCTGAAGCGGCGTGAAAGCAGGACGGCGCGCCCGATGCCCACGACCAGCACGATCGCCACGATGCCGAGCATGATCCAGCGCTGCATCCACAGGTTGCCGAGCAGGTCGGCCTCGGGCACGATGATCGCGATCCTCAGTCTGCGCTCCGACGACAGCGAATACGTCGTGACACTGCACCACCATCGCTCGCCGCCGCTCTCGAACGGCACCGTAGCCGCGTCCTGGTCGCGGTACTCCCTGGACGCCTCCGCCGTATCGTTGATGAGCGTGAGGCCGAGATCTTCCGGGAGCTTGAGGTACGCCGACGCTCTCGCCGCCGGGTCGTCGAATCGCGGCAGCCGGGGAAGCCCGATCAGGCGCCGATCCTCGGTCAGCACGCCCACGATGCCGCGACTTCCGACTCGCAGCGCGCGCGTGAACTCCGAGATGTCCTTGAGCAGCAGATCGAACCCGACGACGCGATCGAGACCGTCGCCCGCTTCGAACGTCGACGACACCGTGATGCCCGGCTCCTTCGTCGTGAAGAAGGGATAGGGATCGGTCCAGTGGATCGGCGCCGTGCCGCCGGCGTCGCGCGCCGCCACGGCGCCTTCGAACCAGGGGCGCCGTCGTGGGTCGTAGTCCAGCCGCTCCCTGCGATCCCGCGGCGTCGCGTCATCGTCCTTCCACTCCAGCCAGCGCACTTCGCCGCCCCACTCATCCA
Source organism: Phycisphaeraceae bacterium (assembly GCA_002686995.1). Taxonomy (GTDB): domain Bacteria; phylum Planctomycetota; class Phycisphaerae; order Phycisphaerales; family Phycisphaeraceae; genus NYZC01. Next base: position 18,389 of record NYZC01000411.1, read on the forward strand.
GACGAGTCAGGCGGTTGCGCCATCCGCCGTTGTCCCGCAGCAGCATGTGCTCGCGACCCCGGCTGTCCGCCAGCATCAGCGAAGAAATCTGCGGCCAGGTGTCAATGATCGGGGCGAGCGCGCGATTCCGTCGGTAACGCAGGCGGTCGACGCGCTCGTCCGGCGACTCGATGAGGGCGCGTTCCTCTTCCGTGAGATCGAGCAGCCCCAGCGCTGCATGCTCCGCGGTGACGCGAAGCTGCTGCGCCGGCCCCTGGAAGAAGCCGTCCAGCCGCGCTTCGACCGTCTCGAGCGTGCGCCCGACGATCGACTCGGACATCCCTCGCACGGCCCGGCGCGATCCGAGAAAGGTCGTGGCCAGGATGGCCACGCCCGTGACGACGATCATCACGCAGAGGTTGCGCAGCAGGCTGGAACGGATCGAAACGGTTCGGGACATGATCTTGAGCTATTAGTCACTAAGCCAATTGTTGTTTTTTGTTTCGGACCCCGCTTGCGAGCCGAGTCGGCACGGTAGGGACCGCCCTTTCGGGCGGCCCCCCGCACAGATCCCAGCGTGCGGGACTACCGCACTGGGCTCCTACCTTGCGTAATGACGGCCAGACGCTGTTCAGGATAAGGGTGAACATTACGCGGTGTGGGAAGCCA
>NYZC01000412.1 GCA_002686995.1 Phycisphaeraceae bacterium
AACCACTCCCCGGAGCCCTCGCGGGGACCACCAGATGTGGGTAAGGGTGAGGGCGTAAGCCCGCGGGTCGAATGCGATGGCGGTCCCATGCCGCGCGAGACGATTCAAAACGGGGTCAGACCCCAGGTTCAGACCCCGTTTTCCGCCAGCGTCCGCGCGCGGCGCATCACCTTGCGCAGCATCGGAGGGGTAAGACGCCCCGTGAACGTGTTCTGCTGGCTGGGGTGGTACGAGCCCAGGAGATGCGGCGCCCCGTCGACGGCATGCTCGACGCCGTGGCCGAAGGGAAAGTCGGCGAGCCTGCGGATCCAGCCGCGCCGCCGGAACGCCTTGAGCGCCGCGGTCATGCCGAGTTGGCCGAGGCAGACGACGACGCGCAGGTCGGTCATGGATTCAATCGTGCGGTCCAGGTACTCGGCGCATGCTTCCAGCTCATCGGGGCGGGGTTTGTTGCCCGGTGGCGCACAGTGCGCGGCAGCAGTGATCACCGTGTCGATGAGCTCGAGCCCGTCGTCGGCGTCCGTCGCCGTCGGCTGACTCGCCAGACCCGCCTCGTGCATCGCCCGGTAGAGGAAGTCGCCCGAGCGGTCGCCGGTGAACATGCGGCCGGTTCGATTCGCGCCGTGTGCGGCCGGCGCGAGGCCGACGATGAGAATGCGGGCGCGATGTGGCCGTGAGCGCGCGAGGAAGTTGGGCACGGGCCTGCCCCAGTAATCCCAGTCGCGATAGGCGGCGCGCTTCACGCGCGCGGTTTCGATGCAGTGCTCGCGCAGACGAGGGCAGCGTTCGCATTGAACGATGTCGTCGTTGAGTCTCGTGAGCGTGTTCGCCATGGGGGTGCGGGGGTGCGGGGGTGCGGGGTGCGGGGTGCGGGGATCCGATGCGGCATCGGGCCGCCATGCAATTCGACCCGCGGGCTGACGCCGCGCGGTTCGCCAGCAGTCTGATGCGCGTCACACGCAGGCGAACCTCCGGCGTCAGCCGGGGGGTAGACCGCGCACAACCCCTATCAGCCTAGCTTGACTCGCTAAACTCCCGCCCCGCCCCATACCTCACACTCGTCACGACCCTCACCCCGCCCTGTCGCACGGCGTGTTTCGCGCTCAACGTCCGCCCGATTCGATCCGATGATCAGGGGGGAGGCATACCATCCCAGGAGCATGCTCCACATGCGAATGATCGTCGATGGCCTCATCGTCGTGATGATCGGCGCCGTGGCCCTTTCGGTCATGGCCCACGACCAGACCGAATCGCGTCACCAGCAGCGTCTCGATGAAGTCCGCCAGGCGATGGCGGAAATGCACGTCAAGGCCCGTGTGCACGGGTCGATGGACGACGTCGAGGCGACGCGCCACGGCTTCTCGATCACGCTCGAGGAGCAATGGTTCAGGCCGCGCCCGCCGCACAACGTTCTGCTGAGCGCCGACCGGCCGTGGCTGGACATCGCGCAGGACGGCGACAATGCGCAGCACCCGAAGGACCCGGTGGCTTACGGGCCTGAACAGGCGGCCTTCTGGTACAACCCCGAGTATGGCATCATCCGGGCACGCGTGGCGCCGCAGCTTTCGAAATCCGAAACGCTGCGCCTCTACAACGAGGTCAATCTCAGCGCCCTGCGCGAGATCCCGTCGGCCGCGCCGGTCGCGGATGCGAAGCTCGCGGCGGGCAAAGCCACTGATCTGCACTGATCTGCACTGATCTGCACCCGCCTGCGCCGACCCGCATTGAGTTGCGACCGCGCCGCGCGCATCGGCGCCGCGCCGCCGGCGCGCGGCGATTCGTGGTTTCGGCGCGACCCGATACAATGCGGCCCCCATGAGCCGCATCCACCACAAGCAGCTTTCCAACGGCATGTGGCTGGTCGCCGAGCCGATGGACGACGTCCAGTCGGTGTCGATGACCATGCTCCTGCCCGCGGGCGTGGTCAGTGAGCCGGACGACCGGCAGGGCGTCGCGGCGCTGCTTGCCGAGATGATCTGTCGCGGCGCCGGGGACCTGGACGCCAGGGCGCACAGCGATGCGCTCGACCGCCTGGGCGTCCAGCGCTCGACCAACGTCGAGACGCATCACCTGAGTGTCAGCGCGTCGATGATCGGCAGCAACCTCGCCGAGGCGCTGCCGCTGCTCTGCGACATGGTGCGTCGCCCGCGGCTCGAGCCCGCGACGCTCGATCCGAGCCGCGACCTGGCGCTGCAGGCGCTCTGTGCACTCGACGACGAGCCGCAGCAGAAGGTTTTTCTCGATCTGCGCCGGCGCCACTACCCTCAGCCAATCGGCCGGTCGCCGCTCGGTGTCGCAGCGCACCTCGAGTCGATCGACGGCGCTGCCGTCCAGGCCTTTCGCGAGCGCGCGTTCGTGCCCGAAGGGACGCTCCTGGGATTCGCCGGACGATTCGACGTCGCCGAGCTCGAGGACCTGGTCGAACGCCTGCTCGGGGACTGGCAGGGCGCCGCGCCGGCGCCGGCGCCGGCGTCCGACGCGCCGCGGGGCTATCACCACGAGCAGGCTGAGACCAGCCAGGTCCACATCGGTCTTCTCTATGACGCCGTGCCCGAGCCGGACGACAGGAGCGTTCTCTGCCGGACGGCCATCGCGGTTCTGAGCGGCGGCATGGGCAGCCGGCTGTTCACCGAGGTGCGCGAGAAGCGCGGCCTGTGCTACGCGGTGTACGCCGGTTACGTGGGACAACGCGATTACGGCGCCGTGCTCAGCTACGCCGGCACGACGACGCCGACACGGGCGCAGGACACGCTGGACGTGCTGCGCGGTGAGCACGAGCGGATGCGCGAGGGCGTCGAAGACGACGAATTCGATCGCGCCGTGATCGGGATGAAGTCGCGGCTGGTCATGCAGGGCGAGTCCACGGCCGCCCGCGCGCGGGCGGTGGTGACGGATCAATTCATTTACGGCCGGCCGCGCAGTCTGGATGAGCAGACGAAGGAGATCGACGGCGTGACGGAGGAAGCACTGAGGCGGTATGCGGCCGAGCATCCGCCGGGACCGATGACGATCGTCACGATCGGACCGAAGGCACTGAGATCATGAGGTTCTCGGATCTGGGGTGACGCGGGCGGCAAATGCGCGGCGACCCGAACCGGTGGCCTTCGGTGGGACGGGGAAATCGATTATCGATTATTGGTGATCTGTTGTCTGTTATTTCGCCTGGCATCCGAAGTAACAGACAACAGATCATCGATAATCGATAATCAATGTTTCCACCCCAGACCCCAGACCCCATGCGAACGCTCATCACAGCCGGGCCGACCTGGGAACCGATTGACGCCGTGCGCTACATCGGCAACCGCTCCAGCGGCGCGACGGGCCTCGCCATCGCCCGAGCCGCCTTCGACGCCGGCCACGAGGTCACGCTGCTGCACGGCCCCGGCGTTCGCCCCGATCTGCCCGAGCGGATCCGCACGCAGGCCTTCGAAACGACCGCGGACCTCCAGAGCGCGCTGGCCACCTGCTTTCCCGAACACGACCTGCTCGTGATGGCGGCCGCCGTCGCAGATTATCGGCCTGCCCGGGTCATCGACGGCAAGATCGCCCGGCGCGACCGCAGCGAGGGCGCGTGGACGATCGATCTGGAGCCGACGCCTGACCTCGTCGCGGCCCTGGCCGACGCCCGGCGTGACGACCAGCGGATCGTCGCGTTCGCGCTCGAATCGCCGGCGTCGCTGCCGCATCGCGCCCGAAGCAAGCTGAAGCGCAAGAAGGTCGACGCCATCGTCGCGAACCCGCTTGCAACGATGGGGGCGGATCGGATCACGGCGATCTGGATCGGCGCCGACGGGCGCACCGACGAGCCGGGCGCCCTGGACAAGTCCGCCTTCGGGCCCTGGCTGGTCCGCAGGATGGAATCGCTGTTCTGACCTATAATCATCCTGCCTTTCCGGCGACCCTTCGGTCGATGACGTGAGCGCGATGCAATGCCGATGAACATTCGCTGCCCCGGATGCGACAGCGCGCTGATGCTGCCCGAGCAGGCGGTGGGGCGCCACGCGCGGTGCAACCATTGTCACACCGAATTCATCGTTCCCGATCCACAGGAGGACGCGTTCTCCTCGTGGATCGAGGAGGGCGTCGAGGAAGAGCTCGACCAGCGTCATCACGACATCGAGCAAAAGCTGGACGACATCGTCGACCGAACGCGCGAGCAGCGCGAGCGCGAGCTGTCACGGCGGCGCAGGGCCGCGGAGCGCAGAGCGGCCCGTGAGACCGCGTCGAAGGACGACGCGGCGCTGACCGACGACGACCTCCGCGCGATCGAAAAGTTCGGCAGCCCGGAAAAGCTCCAGGAGAAGGATTCGTCGCCGGCGCCGGCGACGAACCTCCGCCCACCGCCGCCCCCGGAGCCCGAAACCGTCGCGAAGCCCGCACGCAGGAAGCCGGCCCCCGTTCGCCCCGGCCGCGCCGCCGCGCCGGCCGCCGAGACGGTGCACGTGCGCCGGCATGATGTCGAGATCGACCCGCAGCAGCTTCGGCTCTACGTCCTGGACTGCTCGGCCGACGGCGTGCGCCTCGGATTCGACAGCCGATGGCTCGCACACCTCGGGTTCCGCGCTTCGATGCCGTATCGCTGCGCCGTCAGCGGCAGCGTCGACGTCGGGGAACTGCTGGTCCGCGGACTGCGCTTCACCGCCCCGCCGACCGGCGGCGCGTCCGCACCGCACGTGACGCATCACGACCTGCATCTCCGCCCCGACCAGTCGCTGCGCGACCTGGTCCGGACGATGGAGCCGCTCCGGGGCGTGCCGGAGCCTTTCCACTGGCCGCTGCCCTACTTCATCTCCACGCAGCACAGCCACGAGTCGGTCGTCTGCGTCACCACGCCGCACGGCCAGGACGCCGCGACCTGCGAGATCGTCATACCCGACGGCCAGTGCGCCCTCGAATGGCTGGGCCGGGTCAACGGCGTCTGCGGCGACGACTACGAGCAGCTTCGACGCGACCTCTACGCGACGAAGTCGAGCGCGTGGGCGCACCTGGACGACAGGACGCGCGGGCGCATCTCGGCCTGGTGCGCCATCAGGCCGCGGGAGCGGTTCGACTATTACATCGAGGACTGCGACCTCGGCCACCATGATGCGGGCCTGGCGGGCATCGTCGGCACCGACCAGCGCATCGTGTTTCACAAGTACCACCACGAGGGCAGCCTGGAACGGACGGACGAGGGGAAGTTTCATCTGCGCCACGATCAGCAGTTCGTCGCGATCACGCTGGATACGCCGGATCATCGCACGCGCATCGGCAGGTTCCGCGAAGCGGAAATCGATCCGCTGCTCGAGCAGATCGAAGGCACCGAGCCGTGGGAAGTCGAGGAGAGCTAGGCAATCGGGAGGGCGCGAACTGCGACGGTGGAGGGGGAAATCGATTATCGATTATCGATTATTGGTTGTCTTTTATTTCGGAGGACATGTCTCCGAAATAAAAGATCACAAACAATCGACAACCAATAATCGATCTCCTCCGCCCCCCCCTACTCCGCCCCCTCCGGAATCCGATTCCGTCCGCGGATCAGAAGCTTGATCGGCACCTCCGAATAGGGAAGCTCGTCGCGCAGCCGGTTGAGCAGGAAGCGCTGATAGTTGTCGTCGAACAGATGCGGCCGATTGACGAACAGCCCGATCGTCGGCGGATGCGTCTGTAGCTGCGTCACGTAGTAGACCTTCGGACGCTTGCCCACCTTCGACACCGGCGTCCGCTCCACGAGGATGCGCTCGATCGTGCGGTTGAGCCGGCCCGTCGAGACGCGGTGCCCGGCCTGGCGGTGAAGATTGATCGCCATCGCCAGCAGCTCGCGCGTGCCCTCGCCGCGTGCGGCGCTGATGAACGCCACCGGCGCGAAGTTGAAGTTGCGCACCGCCCGGTCCAGGTAGTCGACGTACTGCTCCTGCGTGTGCGCGTCCTCGGCGAGGTCCCACTTGTTGACGACGACGAGGCAGGGCTTGTAGTGGCGCTGCACCTCGCGCGCGAGCGCCGCATCGACCTGGCTCACCGGCACCGTCGCGTCGATCAGCAGGAGCACGACGTCCGCCCGTCGAATGCTCCGCAGGGCGCGGTGCCAGCTGTAGTACTCGACGTCTTCGCGGATGCTCTTGCGCTTGCGGGCCCCGGCGGTGTCGATGAGCGTCACCGCGCTCACCGGCGACGCGTCGCCCCCGTCGCCCCCGTCCTGATCGCGGTGCGCGCCGTCCGGATCGGGCAGCTCGATCCGAACGTCCACCGCGTCACGGGTGGTGCCCTCCACCTCGCTGACGATCACGCGCTCGCTGCCGGCGAGGGCGTTGACGAGCGTGCTCTTGCCCGCGTTGCGCTTGCCGACGACGGCGAGCAGGACACCGGCCCCGGGATCCGCGTCCGGCGCGGTGCCGTCCTCGTCGATCGCATTCCAGTCGATGCCATCGCGGATCGCCGCGACCAGCTGATGCTTGTGGTAGCCGCTCGTCGCGGAGACGCAGAGCGGATCGCCCCATCCCAGGCGCGAGCCCTCGTACGCCCCGGGCTCGTGCGACGGGCCGTCGACCTTGTTCGCCACGAGGAGCACCGGGCAACCCGAGCCGCCGGTGCGGAGCAGCCGGGCCACCTGCTCGTCCAGCGCCGCGACGCCGGACTGGGCGTCGATCACGAACAGGATCAGCTGCGCCTCGTGCACCGCGGCGGCGATCTGCCGCTCGACCTGGGCGGTGAGGTCCGCGACGTCCTCGATGCCGTGACCGCCGGTGTCGACGAACTCCACCGCCCGCGCGTCGTGGCCGCGGCTCGATCCGGCAAGCTCGACGGTCGCGCTGACCCGGTCGCGCGTGATGCCCGCCTCGGCATCGACGATGCTGATGCGGCGGCCTGCGAGCATGTTCAGCAGGCTCGACTTGCCGACGTTCGGGCGGCCGACGATCGCGACTTTCGGATGCATCGGATCATTGTACGCGGGCGCCGAACTGGCCCCCGGTACACGTCTGGCATCGGCTCGCGCGCCGCACGACGCGGCACGAGGCGGCACCATCCCGGTAAACCCGCGGAGCACCGGTGACGCCCCTATGAAAAAGGGCCCGGCATCGGCCGGGCCCGGCGAATGGTCGTGACGCCCGGCGCTCGGCCGGGGCGGCACAGGTTGATGGCAATGAATCCGGAAGCGCGTCAGGCCACGGGCGGCGGACGCGGCTCCATGCAAACGGTTCGCTCGGTGCACGCGGTGGCGGTGGGTGGCAACGACACGAGACCACTCCTCTGCAAGCGCGTCCCGGCGCCTCAGGGAGGCGCGGGGCGCAGACGATCCAGCAAAGCGTCCACGGTCGCGTCGATCCGACCGGGCGCGTCGCACAATCCTGTCGCGATCTCAGCGCGCACACGACGAATCAGGTGCATGCGGCAGGTGCCGTGCGACCGGGGCCCGTGCCGTGTCGCGACGACCGACACGCGTGGACGCTCCGTGGTGGCGGGAAGCCGGCCGATCCGGGCAGGAACGTGGGATCGGAGGCGAACCCTCGACGAAATGTCGGAAAGCGTCATCATGGTCAGGACGGTCGGGACGGTCGGGAACTCTCCCTATACAACCAATCAGACCGATGCCTATAATACGGTGGCTCCTGCTACGACCCTGTCAGACAGCAACGGATTGACACAGTCGAAATGACATGAAGGTGGTGTGGGGACTCGCCCCACAGATGCGCACGCCGCGCGTGCGACGTGCGTCCAGGGATGATCAGCCATGGTCACCAAGGTCGGAACGGATGAACGCGCCCGCGATACGGTCGCCGAAACCGTGATCCAGGTGCTCATCGTCGAGGACAACCGTGCCGACGCCCGACTGATCCAGGCGCTGCTGGCGGACGTGCCGCACCATCCGTTCGTCTTCGACCACATGGCCACGCTCGGCACGGCGCTGGCCCAGTTGCAACGCCGGACGTACGACGCCGTGCTGCTCGACCTCTCACTGCCGGACAGCAAGGGCCTCGACACGCTTCGCGCCGTGTCGCGCCAGGCCCCGCAGGTCGCCTGCGTCGTCGTCAGCGGCCTCGACGACGAGGACGTCGCGCTCAACGCCGTCAAGGAAGGCGCGCAGGACTACCTCGTCAAGGACCACATGGAAGGCCAGCTGCTCGCGCACGCGCTGCGCTACGCCGTCGAGCGCAAGAAAGTAGAGAGCGCCCTGGCCGCCAGCGAATTGCGGTTCCGCCAGGTCGCCGAGAACATCAACGAGGTATTCTGGGTCATCGAGAGCGACGACTTCAGCGTCTCGTACGTCAGTCCGGCATACGAGCGCGTCTGGGGGCGGCGCTGCCAGGAACTGTACGAGCACCGCGAGACCTGGATCACCGCCGTGCACGACGAGGACCGCCCCCGCGTCGAGAAGGCCTTCGAACGCCTCCTGGCGGGTCACGGGTACAGCCAGGAGTACCGAGTCGTCCAGCCCGACGGCAATGTCCGGTGGGTCTGGGATCGCGGCGGGCCGGCCCGGGACGATGCCGGCCGGATCGTCCGTCTCGTCGGCATCGCCGAAGACGTCACGGACCGCAAGCAGCTCGAGCGGGCCATCACCGACGTCGCGACGCGCGAGCACGAGCGGATGGGCCAGGAATTGCACGACAGCATCGGGCAGGTTCTCACGGGGCTGTCCCTGATGAGCCAGGGGCTGCGCAAGACGCTCGAAGCGCGTGCGCTGCCCGAGGCCGAGATCGCCAGCCGCATTCACGACGCCGCGAAAGCCGCGGCGCGCAGCGTGCGCCAGCTCGTGCGCGGCATGTGGCCGGTCGACGTCTGCGGCGACGGGATCGTGACCGCCCTGCGCGAGATGGCCGATCTCGCCGGCACCCAGCACGAGGTCGATTGCGACTTCGAGTCGCGCGGCGAGATCGCGCTGGCCGACAACGCGATCGCCCTGCAGATCCTGCGGATCGCCCAGGAAGCCGTGGCCAACGCGATCAAGCACAGCGGTGCCGACCATATCCACGTGAGCCTCGAGGCCGCGGACGGCGCCGTCATCCTCGAGGTCAGCGATGACGGCCGCGGCTTCGCGGGCCACGGGCCCAAGGACTCCGGCATGGGGCTGCGCATCATGCGGTGCCGCGCGGGCACGATCGGCGCCATCCTGGACATTCAATCGGCGCCCGGCGCCGGCACCCGCGTCACCTGCCGCGTACGAACATGAGCACTGCCACGACCACCCGCATCCTCATCGTCGACGATCACCCGCTCGTCCGGCAGGGTCTCAGCGACCTGATCGCGCAGGAGCCCGACCTCGACATGTGCGGCCAGGCGGCCAGCGCCGGGGAGGCGTTCGAGATGGCGCGCTCGCTGCACCCCGACCTCGTGCTGGTCGACCTGTCGCTGAAGGACGTCAGCGGCATGGACCTGATCAAGCAGCTCGAGGCCTGGGACGACTCGATCCGAATGCTCGTCGTGTCCATGCTGGACGAGGCGCTGTACGCCGAGCGCGTGCTGCACGCCGGCGCGATGGGCTTCGTGAACAAGGACGAGGCCACCGACGTCATCATCAAGGCCATCCGGCGCGTCCTCCAGGGCCGGATCTACCTGAGCGAGCAGGCCAGCGAGCGCATCCTCGGGCGCGTCGTCAAGGGCCCGGGCGACGTCGACGAGCTCGCGGTCGACCGCCTGTCCGATCGCGAGCTGGAGGTCTTCGAGCTGATCGGCAGCGGCAGCACGACCAGGCAGATCGCGGAGCGGATGCACTTGAGCCCCAAGACCATCGAGACCTACCGTGACCGCATCAAGACGAAGCTGGGGCTCGCGAACACGACCGAGCTGATGCGCCACGCCGTCAAGCGCGTACTCGAGAACGAATGACACAGGAGGCCGCCGCGCGCCCGCGACGGTCGGCACCGGACCGGACGAGACCATGGACGTTCTGATCATCGAAGACAACCGGGGCGACGTCCGGCTGCTGGAGGAAGCGTTCGCGCAGTCGGGCAGCCACCCGACGCTGCACATCGTCACCGACGGCGAGCAGGCCATGCAGTTCCTCCGCCGCGAGCAGGGATTCGCGACGGTGCCGCGCCCGGATCTCGTCCTGCTCGACCTGAACCTGCCGCGCAAGAGCGGCCTGGACGTGCTCGCCGAGGTGAAGTCCGACGACGCGCTGCGACCGATTCCCGTGATCGTGCTGACGACGTCTCGATCGCCGCAGGACATCCGCCGCGTCCACGACCTGCACGGCAACTGCTACATCACCAAGCCGGTCGACCTCGACGAGTTCCTCGAGATCGTCGGCCTGATCGATCGCTACTGGCTGACCGTGGTGAGCCTTCCGGCGAAGGACTGACCCATGAACCGGACGTCCATTCGCGCGCTGCTGGTCGAGGACAACCCCGGCGACGCCCAGCTCATCCGCACCTACCTCCGTGACGCCGGCGGCACCGACGGCTTCGAGGTCGACCTGACGCACGTCGATCGGCTGTCGCAAGCCCTGAGGCTGCTCGAGGACGATCAGACCGACGTCCTGCTGCTCGACCTCGCCCTGCCGGACAGCACCGGCTCGGCCACGCTGGAGGAGGTGCGCCGGAAGAACCAGGATCTTCCCGTCGTCGTGCTCACCGGGCAGTCCAACACGCGGGTCGCGCTGCGGGCCGTCGAGCAGGGCGCCGAGGATTACCTGGTCAAGGGCCATCTCGACGGCGACCGGCTGCTCCGCGCGATCCGGTACGCGATCGTGCGCAGCGAGCACCGGCGGACGGAGCGCGCCCTGATGATGTATCAGAAGGAGCTGCAGGTCGCCTGGAAGATCCAGCACAGCCTCTATCCCGACGCCTCCCCGCTGCTCGCGGGCTGCCACGTCGCCGGCGCCTCGTACCCCGCCGAGACCGTAGGCGGCGACTACTACGACTACATTCCGATGCGCGACGAGCAGTTCGGCGTGGTGATCGGCGACGCGAGCGGTCACGGCATCGGCCCGGCGATGCTGATGGCCGAAGCCCGCGCGACCCTGCGCACGCTCGCCCAGACCTACCGCGGGGTCGACGAGATCGTGACCATCGCCAACCGCATCCTCATCGAGGGGATGCTCGACAACCACTTCATCACGCTGATCCTGGTGCGCCTCGATCCGCATCGTCAGACGCTCGAATACGCCAGCGCAGGCCATCCGCCGGGCTACGTCTTCGATGCCGCGGGCCACGTGGTGATCGAGCTCGACAGCACGAACATGCCGATCGGCATTCTGCCGGACGAGCAGTTCTCGTCGAGCGGACCGGTTCAGCTCGAGCGCGGCCAGATCGTGCTGCTGCTGACCGACGGTGTGCTCGAGGCGGGCCGGCCGGGGCGCAAACCGTTCGGCCCCGACCGGGTCAAGGCCGTCGTGCGCGAGCATCGCCGGCTCAGCCCGTCGCTCATCGTCGACGCGCTGTATCGACGCATCCTCGAGTACTGCCATCCGAACCTGCCCCATGACGACATGACGATGATCGTGATCAAGATCGACCACGACGAGGCCGGCCTCCCGATGCAGGCCGCCGCCGCGGAGGCGGCGGATACCTGATTTTCGATTCTTGAATTGCGATGTTGACGCCCGATCGCAAATCAGCAATCAAGAATCAAGAACGCCATGAACGAATTCGATGACCAGATGACCGTGCCCTGCCCGTCGTGCGAAGCCCTGCTGCGGGTGCCCGTCGACAGCGGCGGTCGGTTCGCCCGGTGCCCGAACTGCAAGGAGAAGTTCACCATCCCCTCGCCGGCGGCGATGATGGACGAAACGGTCGCCGGATGGCTGATCGACGAGGAGGACCTGGACGACGACGGCGCGGCCGACAACGGCGCCGCGATGACGGTCCCGCATTCGCATTCACGCGTGCCGGAATACGTGCGCCATCGCCTGCCGTCCTGGTTCGACTCCCAGGTGCCCGAGCACTGCCTGATCTACCTGCCTGACGCACGCATTCCCGAGTCGGGC
>NYZC01000413.1 GCA_002686995.1 Phycisphaeraceae bacterium
ACAGAAAAGACGGCCGAACAGCGGCTCACGGTTTCCTCCGTTCCGGAAAGCGGCCAGAATTTCCGGAACGGGGGCGGTCAGAATTTTCGGAACCCGCACGATGTTTCGGTTGCTGTTCTTGATGCTTGGCACATTGTGGCAACGAGACAGCGAGAATCGGGTCCCGGCGCGCGGGATCTCTGAGAACGATTGCGTTCATGACGGCTTGGATTTGGAAGGAAGATACGGGAGGTGTAGGGACGCTGAGAGACGATCGAATCAGAAATATTGCGAGATGTCATTCACCGTGGTTCGGTCTGGAGATGCTCGAATCGCGCTGGCTGTTGTCTGCCATCGTGACGCCAGCCGACGACGTCAGCTCATCGCGTATCCCATGGCCGGATCATGGAAGCACGGTGCACCGTGGCGCGTGGGTTCCCGTCACGAACGGCGATGACGGGCCCATCAGCGCTGAGGCTCATTCCGCACCTCTCGCGGTTGACGGAATTCCGCCGGTCGGTGCTGCTGTGATTGAGGTCCGTCCGTTCACCCGTCTGAATCCGCAGGGCGGTCTCATCTCGGCCAGCCTCGATAATACAGGTCAGGTCGCCGCCGGCGCCGAGGTCGAATTCACGTTCTTTGCCGAGGCAGGTCAAACGCTCTCGACCGTCGCCTCGCCCGCTTCTTCCGCTGTCCGCATCAGCCTGTCATTGCTCGGTGGGGAGACGGCGCAGTCACCGGATGCGGGAGCGCCGGCCGTCCTTGCCCCCATGACGATACTTGACGATGTGACCCATACCATTCGCGTCAGCGCCGACGGACCGACGACCTTTGACCTGGACATCTTTCGTAACGCGACACTGGAAGCGGAAATCGGCGACAGCGCCCCGAACGAAATCCTGCCCCTGGATGCTTCGTACATCAGCCTGCCCGGTCGGGACAGGGGACGCATCGGTCTCGTGGGCACGAGCCAGGCGCAGGTCATCCACGCCGACGCCGTTCTCTGGGGCGTCCAACCGGCCATGGGCCGGATCGTAAAGATCGAGCCGTCCAGCGGATTCGTCATTGACGCGTTTGATGCACCCGAGGCGCTCGCCGCAGGTCATACGGAGATCGGACTCAGCATCGCCGAGGACGGACAGTCGTTGATCTATGTGAACGCGGACCTCGATCCCGATGCGCTGTATCGACTCGATCCGGAAACGGGAGCGGTGATTTCGATCGAGAGTGCCACCGGATTCGTCACCGATGGTCTCGCTTACGAGGAGCCACCGGCGAACGCCGGGATCGGCGAGTTCGTGTTCTTTTCCCACGATGGCGTTGATGTCGTCCGACAAGGCGGTTTTTCCGGCGCGGCGACTTCGGCATGGGCCACAGGCTCACCGACGGGCGCCCTGGGGGGCGATGGATCAGGTCGGCAGTTCGGCTTCTTCACGGACGGAGCGATTCACGAGTATGCCCCTTTCGTGGATACGGAGACATGGCTCAGCACGTTACCTGCACCGTCATCGGACATCGAGGGAATGGCCTTCGACGGCGACAGCCTCTATGTCTCGACCGCATCGGGCGACTTGCACACGCTGAATCCGGATACCGGCGAAATACTGAGCACGGTCAACGTGGCCACCGGGGCACTGTTTGGCCTGGGGGCCCGGCGCGTGCAGGACGTGTCGATCCCACCGCCACCACCACCACCTCCTCCAGTACCCGACAACGCCATCTATGTGGCCACGCGGGACAGCGGTGGATTCGGTGGGCAGATCGAGGTGTACGACGAAGACGGAAGATTTCAGCTTCTGATCGATGATCCCATTCTTGACACCGGCGTGATCAGTGACGTGGAGATCGGGCCGAGCGGGCATGTCTTTGCGTCCCTGGACGTGGGCGGCAACGGAATCGACGGCGGACTGGTCGAGTTCGCCGCCGATGGCACGTTCCTTGGCTTCATGGCGCTCCCGGACGACATCGGAATCGCGAGCCTGCTCTATCCGGTGGGGTTTGAGATCCTTGCCGACGGTTCATTGCTCGTGCCCATGCCGAACTCGGCCTTGATCCTCCATCTGGATCCTTCGGGCGCAGTGATCGGCCAGCGCAATGTCGCTGGATCCGCTCCCACTGACGTGGCCGTGAACGAGAATTTTCTGATCTATACGGACACCCGATCGGGAGGCCAGCAGTTCGTGAACACGGCCGCGGATGGTTTCGGATGGATTTCCTTCGCGAACACCAATGACTCGGAGCTTTTCGATTCGAACACGTTTTTCACCGGCACGATCCGTCCGGGGAACGCGCCGGTCGATCCGCAGGAAAGTGCCGATCTCCATCTGTTCGTCACCAACGCCGGCGACGAAACGCTGCGGAAGTTCGATTCGGCCGGCAACCTCGAGCTCGTGGTGCCTTCGATCGGACAGCCGATCGGACTGGCGGTGGCCAGTGGCGAGGTGCTGCGGAACATTCCTTTTGCCCTGTCCGTCGACCAGATGGATCTGAAGCCGGCGTCACGGACGGCCAGCGCCGACGGGGCAGTCGCCGACACGGCAGTCACATCGCTGTGGTCGGTCTCGGACATTGCTCGAAACCCGGTGCCTGGCGCGTTCAGTTCGACGGGTTCCTCCGAGCAGATCGGACCTCTCGAGAACGGCGCCGAGGCATACGTGATCGACGACGGGACCAGTGAAAGCGCGGTGGGACTCACCGATGGCGGCGACGTCATGTGGCTGAATACCTTCACCGCAAGACCCGGTTTCGACACGGTCTCGTCCATCGCGCTGACCTGGGGCAAACCCGGTGGCACCGGCGTGCCCGCCGGCATTGCGACGAGAGTGCTGCTGTACGACGACCCGAACAACGACGGCGATCCATCGGATGCCGTCTTGCTTGCCGAGGCGCACACCACGGTGACCGATCCCAATACGGACGTCTTCACGACCGTTCCGATCAGCGCCACCCCGGTCAGCGGTACCTTCTTCGTGGCCGCGTTGCTGGAAGGCCAGTCGGCCGGCGCGTTTCCTGCGTCGCTGGATGAAACGGTCCCGGCCGCGAGCTCGTGGATTGTCGGGCACAGTGTCACCGGCGCCTTCGACGTCAATGACCTGATCGGTAACGACACCTTGCCCACCCGCGTGGAGGCCATCGGTTTGCCGGGAAACTGGCTGCTGCGCGCGGACGGCGATCCATCGGGCCAGCCAATCGTCCTCGTGCCTGATGTGGATGTCTACACGCTCGACCTCACGGGCAAAGCGGATTCGTTGGTCGATGTGCTCCTCGATGGGATCGGAGGAGCGGATTTCTCGGGCTCGCGCCTCGAGTTCATTGATACGGACGGATCCACGGTGCTCGCGTCGGCGTCGCCCGATCCGCTCGGTCCCGCCGGGACCAACTATGACCTTGCTCTGATCGGGCAATCCGTGCCCGCCGGGGGCATCTACACACTGCGGTTTCATTCCACCGCTCAGGGTGAATATGCCCTCGTGGCCACGATCGGTCCCGATCTGCTGCTCGAAAGTGAACCGAACGATGCGCTCCTCGGCCCGCTGAGGACGCTGAACGTCGACGGAGCCGCACTGGGCATGCTTGGTACGCCGGTGCCGTCGGCGGACCTTATCGAGGACGGTGGATTCGAGCTCGGCCCGGGCGGCGGGGCATGGAACGAGTCCTCCACCAACTTCGGCACACCCGTTTGTGATCCCGGCTGCGGAAACGGCAACGGCACCGGCCCGCGCGGCGGGGATCATTGGGCATGGTTCGGCGGCATTGATGCGTTTGAAGAAGGTTCAGTGGATCAGGATGTGATCTTTCCGAGTAGTCCTGCAACCCTGACGTTCTACCTGGAGATCCCCGAGGCCAGTGGCACGGGTGGGGATGCGCTCGTCGTGTCGATCGACGGAAACGACGTATTTTCCGTCACCGATCTGGATGCGGCGACGTACGCGAGCTATTCCCAGGTCATGGTCGACGTGAGCGCCTTCGCCGACGGGTCGACCCGCAATCTCCGGTTCGAATCGACGGTGCTGGGATCCGGCATCACGAACTTTTTCGTGGATGACGTCGAACTGGTTCCCGGCGCACTGGGGCGTACCGGCCAATCGTCGAAGATGATCAGGCGTTCGCTCGTGCGCCAGGAACCGGATCTCCGCCGACCGGTAACGAACCAGCTCATCGTTCGATACGCGGACGAATCGTCTGAGGTTGAAGCGGCACAGCTTCTCTCCTCGTACGGGGCGTCACTCGTACGACCATTGCCGCTGATCAATGGAGCGATTGTGGCATGGCCAGCGTCTGATGGTGATCTAGAGGCGGCGGCTGAACGGTTACGTGTTGACCCGACCATCGCCTATGCCGAGCCCGATTACCTCGTGCATACGACGGACACCTTTCCCGACGACCCCTTGTTCTCCGACTTGTGGGGCTTGCACAACACGGGCCAGACCGGCGGAACCTTAGATGCCGACATTGACGCCCCGTTGGTCTGGGACACGTTCACGGGATCGCACAGCGTCGTCATCGCGAGTATCGACACCGGTGTGGACTACACGCATCCCGACCTCGTCACCAACATGTGGACGAACCCGGGAGAGATTCCCGACGACGGCATCGACAACGACGGCAACGGCTACGTCGATGACGTTTACGGGATAGACACGTTCAATGACGACGCCGATCCTTTCGACGACAACGGTCATGGCACGCATACCGCGGGGACCTTCGGAGGGGTCGGCGGCAACGGTGTCGGCGTCGCCGGCGTCAACTGGGACGTGCAGATCATGGCCTTGAAGTTCCTCGGGGCCGACGGCAGCGGCTCGCTCTCCGACGCGATCGAGCTGATTCAGTACATGACGATGATGAAGACGCGGTCGGTCGACCCGGTCAACCTCGTCGTCAGCAACAACAGCTGGGGTGGCGGTGGATTATCGCAGGCGTTGAGCGATGCGATCGGCGCGAGCATTGATGCGGGCATACTGTTCGTCGCTGCGGCCGGCAACGGCGGGCCTGACGGTGTCGGTGACAACAACGACACCTTGCCCCACTATCCTTCGAGCTACGATCTGGACGGCATCATCAGCGTCGCCGCCACCGACCATCGCGATCAGCTTGCCGGGTTCTCCAACTACGGTGCTGCGTCGGTGGACCTGGCCGCGCCGGGCGTCAGCATTCTCAGCACGACGCCCGGCGAGACCTATTCGTTCTTTGACGGCACTTCGATGGCGACACCTCACGTCGCCGGGGCCGCGGCCCTGTTGATGGCGTCCCATCCGAACGCAAGTCTGGGGGAAGTCAAGACAGCCATCATGCACGGCGTGGATCCGGTGCCGGGTCTGAGCAGCATCACTTCGAGTGGTGGTCGCCTGAACCTTTCCAGCGCGTTGACGCTGATGGGACTGATCGGACCGTCGGTGACCAGCATCGACCCGACCGGTACGGTCAACGATTTGAACGTGGGCCGGATCACGATTCGGTTCTCCGAGCCGATCACGGCGTCATCGGCCTTGAACGCGGCCAACTTCGAATTGCTGGCGGCCGGTCCGAACGACATTCTCGAAGGTGGTACGGGCGATGATCTATTCATCCCGGTGACGCCGTCATTCGACGGCACCGCGACGGTTGAGCTCGTCATTGACGAAACCTTTGCGCCGCTCTCACTGGGCTCCTATCAGCTCACGATCGTGGGTTCAGATCCGACCGGATCCGTGCAGGACCTGGAGGGCAATCCGCTCAACAGCACGAATGGTCCGGGCAATGGCAGCGATGACGTGCGGTCTTTCGAGATCGTATTTCTCATTGAACCGGGCAGCGATCTGTACGCGCTTGATCTCTCCGCCGACGAGGCGGTCACCCTCAGCACCCGCACGCTGCTGGACCACCCCGGCGCCACTCCGCTGAATGACCTCGATCCGGTTCTGGTGGTCATGGATCCCGGGGGAATGCCGGTTGCGACGGACGACAACTCCGCCGACGGCCGAAATGCCCAGCTTTCGTTCGTGGCGCCCGTCGACGGGGTCTACACGATCCAGGTTCGCGCGAAGTCCGGCCTGGGTGAATACCTGCTTGCCGTGGAACCGATCGCCGTTGCGAGCGACACCACACCGCCGCAGGTTGTTGAGGTGCTTGTGAGTTCAACGGCGTGGAGTCCTGCTTTCCTTGACCAGCTCGAAGGCGCGGGTTCCGGCTTCGGCCAGCGGGGGTATGCCATACCGGTCGGGGACGCGCGTCAATTCATGACTCTGCCATGGATCAACATCGATCAGCTCATGCTTCGGTTCAACGAGCCGGTGTCCCTTGCCGCCTCTGATCTGCAGGTCCACGGCGCCGATGTGTTGCGGTATGACTACAGCCCGGGGGCGTTCACCACGGGATCAGGGCCAGGTGGAGCCTTCCAGGCGGTTTGGACACTGCAATCACCGATGGGTCCGGAAGCGCTGCATCTTGCCCTTGCGGATTCAGTCACTGATCTGGCCGGCAACGTGCTGGACGGCGAATGGACGAACGGCGTCAGCACGCAGTCCGGAGACGGCACGGCGGGCGGGGTGTTCAGCTTCGACTTCCGCGTGCTGCCGGGTGACATGGATCAGAGCGACGTGGTCGGGGCGGACGACCTGCAGACGATTCTGAGTCGGTTCACGCAGTCAGTGCCGATCGGCGATTTCGGCGCGGGCGATGTTGCCGGATCGGGCGGTCCGGATGGTGTGGTCGGAGTGGACGATCTCCAGATCGTGCTCTCCAGATTCACGTCGATGATCTCACTACCGACGGAGGATCGAGGGGCGTTGTCGCAAGTCGACGCACTCGACGCCGCGTCGCGCACGACGGCCTCTGCGTCACCGATCCCGCTCTCGGACCGGCGTCAGCGCGTCGAGGCCTGGTGCGAGTGGTCGCGCCCGGCGCATGATCGTCTCGATCTGACGCGGCTTGACGCGCTGATTCGGCAGATCGGAAATGGATCAGTGACGGATCCGATCGATGTGCGGTGATCGGTGGGGTGGCTGAAATCATCACGGTCCGCAAGTCCGCGGCGATTAGCTTGGCAGCCCAGCCTTCCCGGTGTAGCTATCCGAAGCGATATGGTGGCGATCGGGCGATAGGACTTTCCTGAGTTGCGCCAGATACAACTTGCGGTTTTCGAATCGATTCTTGCTTTCGCCTAATTGGATTGACTTGGGCTGCATGATGATGAGCAGTGACTTGCGATGTGTGTGCCCGATGTTGGTAGACGCGCCATGAATCGTCGCTGGGTTCAGGGCAGTCACCTGACCAGCACGAGCGACACAGGCAACGGGTTCGGCGAATTCGAGATCCGGCCACTGATCAGGAAATCTGCCGATATGAGCCACTGGCAGCGTGTGTGCATCAGGGACGTTGGCGAATTGATCCTTCTCCCATGGTCCGTAGACGTACTGTGGCTCGTCACCCATGGTTCGTGCGAGCTGTCGATGACTCCCCGGTCGGAACATCAAGGGTGCGGAACGTTCATCTACATCGGTAAGCCAGACGAAAAGACCCACATTCATACCAGCATAACACCCCCTGCTGAATCCAAGCGAGAATTCCTCCCGTTCAGCCTGACGCGGGGCCATCCTGTCAATTTCTGCCGACAGATCGGGGCGAAGATGGTGCATCGTGCCCGGTACGTGATCTTCCAACTGGCGGAGGTCGCCATCCCGCGTCGGCTGTACCGTGCCGATCCTTGATCGGATACGCCGATTCGCGGCCATCTCGCCAAGCGCGGGACCGGCATGACCGTCTGCGCCGAACGAACATCTGACGAACGCCTTGGGGACTGCGGTCGGGCTGGGCGAATTGCACTCGATCGAGATTCCTGGGCACCGGAATCGGCGTTCCGGCACTGGATCGCCTTGCGCGCATGCCGTTGCCGTCCGGAAACGGCTTGGATTCTTGGTGGCGAGGGGGTTACATTGGGTTGCGAAAAGCACGGAGGAGTAGCCGGCTCGGGTTTGAATGGAGAATGTCGGGTAAAACCACATGTCGATGAACCGAAGAGAACACACCGTGAGACTGTCACCTGACGAGACCGCAACCGATTGTTGCCAACCGCTTGCGCATGGCCTGCGGATGAACTGTCAAGTGACGGATGCACGATCTCCTGACCCGCTGCACGATGTACGGATGCCTCACTGTGCATCGCTCCTCTCACTCATACTCTCGGTCGTCATCACCGTCGTCGCTGGTCACGACGCCGTCGCGTCCGAGCTCTGGGTTGAAGACACCTTTGAGGATTTCGCGGATGGACGATTGGATGCCGCCGGACAAAACATCTACGTCAGTCGCGATGGCACCATCCGTACGATTCATCGCTTTGACGTGAACGATGATGGCTACCTGGACCTGTTCTTCGGTAACACCCACGATCTGAAGAGCGTTGTCGAGCCTACTATCGCCTGGTTGGCAGATGACGGAAGCGTTAAGCAGAAGGACCTGGCGATCATGGGGGCCGACGCGGTGTGCCTGGCCGATCTGAATCGTGATGACTATCCGGATCTGGTGTTTAAGCTGACCGCCGACGGCTTACAGGGCCCGAGGCGTATCATTCGGATCGCCTACGGCGGAGAAGATGGCTGGACTTCGCAGAGATGCACGGGCCTGCTGCCGGCGCACCGGCCCTTGAGCATCGCCGTGGTCGATCTCAACGCCGACGCCTGGCCTGATATAGCCGTGTTCAACAGCGACAGCTGGATATCGACCGTGCCGACGGAAAAGAACATTCGTATCTATTGGGGCAGTCAGGACGGCTTCCTGCTGAATAGATTTCAAGACATCGGCGAGCCCGACATCAGCTCACTGGCCGGCGGTGATCTGGATGGTGATGGTGCGGATGACCTGATCGTGCGGAACAGATCTGGTGGAGTCAGGGTCTTCTGGTCGAATGCAGACCATACGGGCCATACGGGTGACGACGAGATTGCAAGCTCGTCGATCCGGTTGCCATCCGGCGACGTCAGTAGCATGGCGGCAGCGGACTGCGATGTCGACGGTCACATGGACCTCGTCTTCGGTATCGGTAAGGACCGACTCTACCTGCTTCACGGCCGGGGCGGGCGCGCGTGGGAAGAGGCACAAACACTGTCCGGCGTGGCGGCCACCCATATCTCGGTCGGTGATCTGGATGGTGACGAGCATCCCGACCTGGTGCTGAACTCCTTTGTGGTTGGCACGGCGGCCGGCGGCGAGGTCACCGGGGCTGCAGGAGATTCACCGACGTTCATTCTTATCTTGTGGGGCGACGGCGACGGTTATGATCCCGCGCGATCGACGAAGCTGCCCGTCAAGAACGCCCAATCGACAGCCATCGGCGACCTCGACGGCGACGGACATATGGACCTGGCGGTCGCAATCTACCAGGGTGACAAGACATTCGAGGGCCGGTCCTTGTTCTATTTCGGCCGGGGCAACCGCCAATTTCGCCTGGGCGACGAAACGGTGACGACCCGTGGTGCCGGCAAAGTGGTCATCGCGCCCTCGCACGGGAACCTGCCGAGTCAGGCGGTCTTTACCAACACGATGGACGGGACCTTGTATGAGCAGGTTCCCGTTTATTTCTATTGGGGTGGACCGGGCGGTTTCGATTCTGAGCGGAGATGGGAAGTCCCTGCCCAGAGCGGCCACGAGGCCACCGCCGCAGATCTCAATGCCGATGGTTTTACAGATCTGATCATTCCTTACACGGGCCATGGTGGTAATGCTGCGCTTCGTAACCCATTGATTGGAACCAACATTCTCTGGGGCAGTGCCGATGGTTTCGATTTGAGTGACGGCCGATCCGTATTGCCCGAATCCAACCCTTACATGGATACGAGTAACGTCGCTGATCTGAATCGGGACGGCTTTCTGGATGTCGCGGTCGGTGGTTGGGCCGAGACCGATGCCACAACGATCTATTACGGTGCCGCCGACGGCTTCAAGCTCGAAAACATGGTGGATCTCGAGACGGAAGGGCGCGGCCAGGGCGTGGTGATCGCCGATTTCAATCGCGACGACTGGCTGGATCTGGCAGTGACCAGCTTCGACAAGAACCTGGTCCGCATCTTCCGGGGAAGCCCCGACGGCTTCGATCGGGACCGACACGATCGCCTGCTCGCTTCCTCACCGATCGGGATCGAAACGGCCGATCTCAACGCCGATGGCTGGCTCGATCTGATCGTGGCCAACTATTTCGACAAAACGAACATTTACTTCGATGCAGGCAATTTCATCTTCTGGGGAAGCAAAAAGGGTTTCAGCCACCACAACAGCCAGTGGCTGCCGGGTAACTGTACGCTTTACCACGCGGTCGCTGACTTTGATGGTGACGGTTTTCTCGACATGTTTTTTCCAAACTACCACAGCCAGATCAGTCGCGACATGCTGGCATCGTATTTTTACTGGGGTTCTGCAAAGGGGTTCCACTGGCAGCGTAGAACACCATTGATCTGCAATTCCGCATCGGGGGTTCAGATCGGTGATTTCGATCACGACGGTCTCATCGACCTGGCGGTATCCAACCATACCGTCTACGGCGACCACAACACCAACTCGCAGGTGGTGTACAACGACGGCAACCGATTTGCACGACCCAGGATTCAGTATCTGCCCACTCGGGGCTCGCACTTCATGTGGATCGAGGACATGGGTCACATCTACAACCGCCAATGGCGGCAAACCTATGATTCCTCGGTATTCCAGTTGGAACACCCCGCTTCAAGCGGGGGGCTCACCTATCGGGCGAACGAGCCCGACGGAACAAAGCTGACTTTTCTGATCCGTGCATCGCCCCGTTCAGCCGACCTGGACGGCCGTGCCTGGCGCGCGGTGGAGCGGGGTACCTTTCAACTGGACGAAGCCGATCGCTGTCTGCAATACCGTGTCGTCTTCCACTCGGACAATGGCGATCGTTTCCCGGTGCTGGATAGCGTAACCATCAAGGCGGACTGAGGTCGCACGAGAGTCGTCGCAAGGACATCAAGATGGGAAAAGCGATGAGAACACGCAATGCCAGGAGACAGATGCAAGGCATCTTGTGTCGTCTGCTTGTTCTGAGCGTCACAGTGATTCCTTCGCCGCAGTTCAATCCGATGCAGGCGGCGGAGCCTCCTGATTCAGACAACGCGCTGTATCAGTTGGATTCCCGTTTCACGAGACTTGCGATCGGTCTTGACAGAATCAACCCCATCGTCCATTTGAACGACGGCAGCCTGCTCGAACTCAAGGGCGACCCGAAATACGGCACGATCACCAGGGACGACGGCAAGACCTGGACCAGCCTCGGACACGTCTACGATGGACCTGGTCCCGGCCGTTACACCTACGGAGGCCTGGCCCTTCAGACGCGAAGCGGCGCTATCGTCATCGCCTATCCCGACGAGGAAAACGCACGCTGGTCCTGGGACAAGGAGCGGGAAGAGGCGAGCGAGGCCAGCCGAGACGTCTGGGTGGCCCGCAGCCTGGATGGCGGCAGGACCTGGGTTGATCGTCACCGGGCCTTCGAGGGTTGCGCCGGTGATCTGCGGCAGATGATCGAGACCAGCGACGGGCACCTGGTCTTGCCGATCACGCGTTGGACACACGATCCAGGCCGTTGGACGGTGTGCACCTATGTCTCAACCGACGACGGCAAGACATGGAATCGCAGCAACATCATCGACCTCGGCGGCCATGGGGATCATGACGGCGTGACCGAACCGACGCTGGTCGAGTTGAAAGATCATCGCCTGTTGATGATGATGCGCACCAATTGGGATCGGTTCTGGGAGGCGTATTCCTGGGACGGCGGTTGGAGTTGGCGAGAGATTCGACCGAGTGGTATTCCCGCCAGCACTTCTCCGGGGTACATGATCCGGCTCAGCAGCGGCAGACTGGTGTTCGCCTGGAATCCCCTTGCCCCCGGGGACAATCCCCGACCGCTTCATCGATTCAAGGCCTCCCCCATAGCGCCGATCTGGAAACACGCTTCGCAGCATCCCGCGGATTGGTATCGTCATTCACTTTGTCTGGCGTTCTCCGACGACGAGGGGCAAACGTGGAGTGAACCGATCGTGTTCTGTCGAAAGCGGAAAGGCCATGGGGAGGCGCTTCTATATCCCATCATTCTGGAACGGGAACCGGGCATGCTCTGGATTATCGTAAGACCGTTGGTCCTGAGCGTCAGAGAATCGGATTTGGTTGATGGCGATTCAAATGGGAAACGTCGGTGAATACCGACCTTGGCGATGGGCTTCATCGTCATGATCCGTTTCCGTACATTCCATCCGATCTCGCTGTCCCTGCATCGGTTGTAAGGGGAAAACAGATTTGCGTATTGTATGCGACGTCGGCACCTTTGAGACGCCAACGGAAACGAGGATCTTACCTGACGTAGAGGAGAATCGACGATATTCTCCATCGCGAGTTCAATCGCGAAGGATGAGGTAAGAATCTGGAGGCCGAACTTACGCCGACACTGGAGCCTGGAATGGACCGGATCACGATCTTGTGCCCCGCGACAGTCATTGCGGTGCTTGTCTGCCTGGTTGGAGGATCTCTCATGCCGGACACGGCGCACGCCGAACCCATCCGTCTGCCCCGGTACGACCCATGGCTGTCGGATCCCGCGATGTCAGAGCTTCGGATGGACGTCGTGACCCCCCACACGCCCTGGGCGACGCCGTGGTCGGGCCGGCGCCTGAAGATCGTGGCGATCGCCCCGCGGTGGACCCAGCGTGCAAGTGTCGAATTGATGCAGCGTTTCGATTTCGACATCACCGCGATCATGACGGTGCGGTCGCACCAGTGGGCTGACAAGGATGAGCCGCACTATGCCTGGATCCCGTACGGGGCCGAAACGATCGTGACGGAGCGCGCCCTTCAGGCGCTGGCCGGCAAGCCGGATGTCATCGTGCTGGGCTGGCTCAACCCTTCGATCATGCCCACCTCCGTCGAGCAGGCGATCCTGGACGCCGTGTCCGACGGCGCCGGGCTGGTGGTATTCAATCCAAAGGCGATGTCGGAGAAGCTAAGCGCGTTGATCGGGAGTTGCGCGTCGCCCGATGCCGCGGATGTGCAATATGTGGTCGACGGCCTTCCGTCCCGTCTGCCGCCGCTGAACGAGGATCCGCGCACCATGATCGGCAAGGGCGTGGCATTCCATCAGGGTGATCCCGGCGGCCGGATCGTGGTCGTCGATTTCGGTCGAGAGCCGGCCAACTATCCCCGACCCGGCAGCCAGTCGAACAGCTACCTGTCACCCCCCGGCAGCGAGGCTCACGACGACGTGCACGACGTGCACTACGACTACTACTGTTCGCTCGCCGGTCGATGCATGCTCTGGGCGGGTCGCAACATGCCCCGGGCGCCGCTCACCGGGTGGTCGGATCTGGCGAGCGGGATCGACAGCCGAAGATCCGACGATGCGCTCGGCAGCCTGCGCGCGGCAGCGGGTGGCGTCGCGGAGTTCGTGGTGCGCGACGAGCATTCCGCGGTCGAACACCGTGCCACGCTGAAGGTCTCAGCCGATGGCGACATCGAACTGACCGTGGGCCGGTTGAAGGCAGGGGGCCACTATGCAGACATCATGCTCCGCGATGAGCACGGCAGGGCACTGGACTGGGGGACGCATTACTTCACGTCGACGACCGGCGCTTCGGTCGTGTCGGTCACGGCCAAGGACGAGCTTCAGCGGGATCATGCTGCCGTTCCTATCGAGGTGGTGGCGGAAGGCGATCTCGATGGCGTGAAGTTGCGAGTCGAAGCGACGGACACCCATGGTCGCCTGGTCTGGTCCGAGGTCGTGCCGGCCGCACCGAAGACCTCGATGACGGCGGATCTGTCGCGGGCGCTGACGATGCAATGCGACGTCCGTGCAATGCTCCAGCACGGCGACGAGATACTCGCGGCGCAGAGAGGGCGCGTCCTGCTGCGGATGCCCGAGCCGGATCCGGATCAGTACCAGTACGGTGGCTGGTTAGGCACCAGCCGCGACTTCGTCGAGAAGCGGGCCGCCGGCGTCATGGTCGCGCGCGGCGTCAGCGGCGGCATCGTCAGCGGTGACATGGATCAGTGGGCCGCGGTCAACGTGCGGCCGACCCCGTATATCACGCGATACTATCCGAACAACGGCGACGAAAAGGGGCTGATGGTCCGCAAGCCCTGCCTCACCGATCCGGCGTTCCTCGAAAAGGAAGCGGCGAAGCTCAGGAAGGCCGTCGAAGCGAACAGGAAGTATTCACCGCCGGCCTATTCACTTGGCGACGATCAGGGCATGATGCTGTCGCACCAGGACGCGTGCGTTTCGCCGTCCTGCCTCGCTGCTTTTCGTGATTACCTGTCCGGTCGATACGGCACGGTCTCGGCGCTCAACACGTCCTGGGGTACGCAATACAGGACGTTTGCGGACGCGATGCCCGTATCGCTGGACGATGTGCTGGCGAGCGGGCAGTATCCACGCTGGGCCGATCACCGGATGTACATGGACAAGCTCTTCGTGGATACGAACGTCTGGGCGAGATCGGTCGTCCGGAACGTCGATCCCGAGGCCAGAGTCGGATTCGAGGGGCCGCTCCTGGATGACAGCTGGTATGGCTACGCATGGAAGGAGCTGATGGCGCAGATGGACCTGATGGCGGTCTATCCCAATCCATGGAAGTTCGACCTCGTCCGCTCCTTCAAGCAACCGCACCTGGCGTTCGGCGGCTGGTACGGCGGGTACGCCATGTACCAGAGCGCCGACGACCGGCGGGCGTATCCGTGGTACATGCTGTTCAACGGCTGCAACCATTACCTGTTCTTCTCGGGCTACGGCAGTTCGGAAGCGGGACATCCTTCCGAGGCGGTCGCCCCCGACCTGCGTCCGATGCGGTGCTTTGCCGAGACGTCGGACGAAGTCAATCGGATTCAGCGGGGGATCGACCGGCTGGTGCTGGGCGCCGAGTACCAGGCAGGCGGCGTCGCGGTCTGTTTCTCGAGGCCCAGTGTGCATGCGGCCACCGTGATGCCCGAGGTGCCGACGCGCGATTACCACACCGATCCGAAATGGTCCGAGTACCTCGCCGCGCCCCATCAGAAGTGGGCGCTGAATACGGAAGCGAACCTGCGGCTGCTGGACGACCTGGGTGTGCCGTACGTCTTTGTCGATCGCACCGATATCGCGGCCGGCGCGTTGCAGCAACGACGGATTCGGTTGTTGGTGATGCCGTTTGTGCAAGCGCTTTCAGCCGCTGAAGCCGCGGCCGTACGCGACTTCGTTGCGTCCGGAGGCGTGGTGCTGGCGGATGTGCGGCCCGGTGTGTTCGACGAGCATGTGAAGCTGCTGGAGGGCGGAGCGCTCGACGACGTGTTCGGAATCAGGCGCGACGGGCCGGCGGTCCAGCCATTGAAGGAGGCGTTGATCGACATGGGCTCGGGCCAGGGCGGCAGTGACCTGCACGAGGTGAAGCGCGAAGGGGGCGCCATGATGCCGGAGACCGAGGGAGAGGATGTCGTCGTGAAGGAAGATGGGCAAGTCGGGATTCCGATGCCGGTGGATACCACGGTGAAGGCAGCCGGTGGCACACCCGTGATCACGACGGACGGCGGACTGCCGGTGTTCATCCGCCATACCCACGGCAAAGGGCAGGCGATGCTGATGAACATGGCGGTGCAGCATTACCTGACGTTGCGCGCCGCCGGCCAGGGCGCCGGACTGCGGGACGTCCTTGGCGAATGGCTCGATGGCGCTGGATTCGAGTCGGGAGTGCGTCTGCAAGCGATCGGCAGGCACACCGCCCGGGCGCGCGTGTTCCCCTACCGCGACGGCGAAACGCGCCTGATCGGATTGCTGCGATCACACAAGCGTCTGGCGGATGAGTTTCATGCGTTTGCCGATCGCGAGCCGCGAACCTTCGTGCTCCACGTCGGCGAGCGGGGTCACGTGTATGACGTCATCAACGGCGCGTATGCCGGTCACACGGACCGTCTGGACGTGCGCATCGAAGTGGCGACCCCGTATCTATACGCGGTACTGCCGTACCGGGTGACAGCCGTGACGGGGGCTGCGGCACAGCGAGGCAACACCGTGTCGATTGGCGCCGCCATACAGTCTTCGGGAGGAAAACTCGGCCGCCACGTCATTCATGTCGACGTGACCGATGCCGACGGCAGACACCGTCCGGAATACGGATCGGACATCGTCGCGCCAGGAGGTTCAGGCACGCACGCCATTCATCTCGCCTTGAACGACCCGACGGGCACATGGACGATCGAACTGAAGGACGTCGCCACGGGGACGTCGAGCCGGTCGACGATCCTCATCGCGGCGAAGTGAAGTGTGTGAAGTCGTTGCGGCGGGAAACGGGCAGCAACAACGCTTCTCCCGTCAAGACTTCGCAAACCGACTGTGATCGGAGGATTCGTCGGCGGTATCGACGAATTCTTCGCTCCTTCTCGTGGCTTTTCGTGGCGATGAATCCGCCGCCGACCGGTTACATCCTCGAGCCGGATCAAGCCAGCGATGCCGGGCGCGAACCAGTTCCGGCCTCGAGATGTAGGATCGGAGTGAACCCGTTCTCAAACGCGTTGGATTATCGGACCGTCACCGGTCGTTCCGGATCGATCCGTGCCGATCCGTCCGCCTTCGCCGGATTCGTGGGACCTGAACGTAACGGCTCGACCTCTTTGCTTCGACGCATGCTCATCCTGCTTTCGATCGGCCTTGCCGTCGGCTGCACTGCTTCCGAGACGCCGGACCGTGAGCTCCGTTCGGAAGCCGAAGTGACGGTGGCGAACTTCCTGCGCGTCACGGAAATGATCTACACGGGCGGCACGCCGGATTCCGAGCGGGCGTTCGCCGACCTGGCCGGGCTCGGCATCCGCACGATCGTGAGCGTCGACGGGGCGCGGCCGCATATCGAGATCGCGCGCCGGCACCGGCTGCGCTATGTCCACATTCCGATCGGATACGACGGCATCGGCACGAAGGCGGGCCGGTCGCTGGCGCGGGTCGTGCGCGAGACGGAGGGGCCGTGGCTGTTTCATTGTCATCACGGCCTGCATCGTGGTCCCGCGGCGGCGGCGGTCGCGGCGTTCGCCGCCGCGCAGGTGAGTCGTGACGAGGCGATCGACGTGCTCGTTCGTGCGGGGACCAGCGAGCGGTACGCGGGCCTTTGGAGCGCGGTCGCGTCGTACGAGCCTCCGGCCGAGGACGTCGCGCTGCCGGCGCTCGTCGAGGTGGCCAGCCCCGGGTCCGTGGCCGCCGCGATGGCGCGGATCCAGCGCGCGTTCGAGAACCTCGAACGCTGCCGCGACGCGGGCTGGACGACGCCGGCCGGTCATCCGGATCTCGTGCCGGGCCAGGAAGCGCTGCTGCTCAGGCAAGGCTTCCGCGAAACCGGTCGCAACCTCGCGCAGGACTTCGATGCGCGGTTTCGTGAGTGGCTGGCGGATTCGGAGCGATTGGCGGGGGCGCTCGAGACGGCGCTTTTCGCACGAAGATCAGTGGAGGCCACGAAGCACGCCCGCGCCCTGGGTGGCACCTGTCAGCGCTGTCACGAGGCATACCGCGACTGAGCCGCTGCCCGTGACCCATTGCCGGTCTCCCGCTACCCGCCCGGCACGAGCAGCGCCGCCACTGGCAGATGGTCCGACATCCGCGCGTCGACGACCTGTGCCTGGAGAATCCGCCAGTCGGCGGGCGCGAAGATCCAGTCGATGGTCAGCGACGGCGCGACGGTCGGGAACGTGCCCGGCGCCGTCTTCGAGCGGGCCGGGCAGGCCTGGTACAGGCCGGTCGCCAGCATCGTGTCGATGGCGCTCAGGCCCCTGGGAATCGAGGGCGGCCGGATCGAGCCGATGGAGCGCGAATTGAAGTCGCCGGCGAGGATCACCGCCCGGGGGCTCGCGGCGGTCTGCTCGATGATCCGGGCGGCGGCCTGGCGTCGGCTCTTCGTCGAGCGCGTCTCGAGGTGAACGGCCCAGACATCGACGCCGGTGCCGTCCGGTAGCTCCACCGTGGCGATCAGGCCGTCGTGATTGCCGGCCATGACGCGCTCGAACCGGGACATCGCGGGATAGCGCACGCAGCGCGCGGCGCTGATCGGGAAGCGGCTGAGCACGGCGTTGCCGAACCGGAAGTTCGCGACGACCGTGGCGATATCGACGTTGCGCTGCCGCGCGACGAACGCGAAGCCGCCGGCGTCGGCGACGGCGCGGGCCTGGTCGACGCCGTGGCTCCACTGCGCATCGAAATCGACCTCGTTGAGCACGACGACGTCGAGATCGAGGTCGCGCAACAGCCGGCCGATGTCGGTGAGCCGCTGGCGTCGCTCGCGATCGGAGCCGCCGTCCCAGACGGAGGTGCCGAATCCCTCGCCGCGGCCGTGCGCGATGTTGTAGCACCCGACCCGCAGGCCTTCGTTCAGCGTCGCCCCGACCGGATGATTGGCCAGTCTCGTCACCGACACCGCGGTGGCGTCGCATCGCAGTCGCGCGAAGGCGAAAGGGCCGACGATGACGAGCAGGACCACGAGGCCGGCGAGGAGAAACCAGGTCAGCTTGCGCCGGAAGGAGAACCTCTCACGGAGACACGGAGCCACGGAGGATTCTTACGAGTCCGGAGGCGAATGGTTCGGCGACTTTTCACGAGTCGAGGGATTTCGGATCTGTTGAATCAACGTAACAGGTCGTTCCGCGATTGCCCCTGGATCGAATCCAAACTTCGTGATCTCTCCGTGTCTTCGTGCCTCCGTGAGCGGCGATCCTATTCCGACACCGTCGTCTCGTAGCGCACCCCTTCCGGGACCGGCACGGTCACCGGGACCGTCGTGCCAAATGACCCCGCAGTGCGGCGCGATGCGTCGACGGCGATGAAGGCCGTGTAGGCCGACATGAGATTGTGGTTCAGCGCCACGTCCGTGATCCGGCGTTTCAGATCGTGTGCGGGATCCCAGGTATCCCGGTCGTAGAGGTCCGCGATCTGCCGGCGCGCCCAGATCACCGGCAGCGACGGGTGATCACCCCTCGCCGCGTCCTGGCTGACGCGCAATGCGATCTCGATCTCGTTTGCGCCGGCGGTACCCGTGACGCGGACGACGGTCGGGTCGACATCCAGCCGGTTGCGGATCCGACCCGTCAGCAGGAGCGGGCGACCGACGAACAGGTCGGGGACGCGCCGGGGATAGACGTCAGTGACGTCGAGGCTGCCCCAGTCGACGCGCACGTCCGTCATCGCGGGATGCGCGATCCGGTTCATGAAGTCGTCCATGATCCGGCCGGCGTCGGCGTCGAGCGGCAGGTACGCCACGGCACCGTGGCCGATGCGCGCCATCCGGTTCATCAGGTAGCGATTGGGCGCGGATCCGACGCCGAAGCTGAAGATGCGGCTCGATCCGATCCGGTGATGCACCTCGCCGAGGATCTCGCGATCGTTGCCGATGAAGCCGTCGGTCGCGAAGACGACGAAGCGCAGCCGCTCGGGATCGTGGTCGAAGTCGAGCGCGGCCTTGATGCCTTCGATCATCATCGTGCCGCCGCCGCCGTCGAGGTTGCGCACGAAGCGGCGGGCACGCCGGACATGGGTCCGCGTCGCGGGCACGGGGCGCGGTCCGAAGGTCGACGAGCTGTTCGAGAACCGGATGACCTGGAAGGTGTCCGTGGGCTGCAGGCGGGACAGGGCTCGGTCGATCGCGGTCTTCGCCTGGGCGATCGGCTTGCCGCTCATGGAGCCCGAGCAGTCGATGACGAAGACCATTTCGAGCGGGTGCCTCCCGGCGTCCCGCGGAAACTGCGGCGGGTAGACCATGAGCGTGAAGTACCCGTTGTCGCCGGGTTCCGGCCGGTGCACGAGCATGTCGGCCTTGATGCGCTCGCCGCCGACCTGCCACCGAAGGACGAAATCGCGGTTGGGGATGCGGTCCGAGTCGGCGAGGCGCACCTGTCTCTGCTTCACGTTCGATTCGGTGAGGACGATTCGGTGCGAATCGCACCGCACGCGCTCGATCGGGACCCCGGCGTCGATCTGCACGCTCAGGTCGATGTCGTGACCTGAGCGTTCGCCGGGGCGCAGATAGGTGACCTCGGTCCCCTGGCGGGATCGGCCGGTCCCGCCGCGCGCGACGGCGCCGATGCCGTCGGTGTGTCCGGGCGGGTTGAACCTCGGCCCCACCACCATCGGAAACACGAGCCGGTACCAGCCATCCTCGTACGCCAGCGTCTGGAAGTACCGGATGTGCACGTCGATCGCGCGTCCGGGCTCGATGTTGGCGACTTTCTGGGTGAAGATGTTCGGTCGCTCCTGCGTCAGCAGCGACGCGACGTAACCCTGCCGCTTCGACTCCGCGTAGATCTTCTCGGCCTCTTCGCGCTCCCGGATGATGCCGCGAATCCGTCGCGGTCCGATCGTCATCACGAACTGGTTGATCGCCGCGTTCTGCGGAAGCGGAAACACGTATGCGGCCTCGATCTTCGAATCGAACGGATTGTGGAACTGCTGCACGACGTCGACGGTCGCGATGTACGCCGAGACCGACGCGGAAACGTCGGTGTGCTTCAGGGGGACCGGCACCTCGCGCTGCTCGACCGAGGCGAGCATTGCGCCGCAGCCGGGGATGTCGTGATCGGGTGCATGGCCCGTCGTCTTCGGGCGCACGATGACCCAGACCTCTTCGTCGAGCGAGGGGAGCGAGCCCGCGGGGGCCATGAACCGCGCGTTGGCGACGTCGCCCTGGATGCGCAGGGCCTGTCGCGACAAGACCCCGTGCGGTGCCGGGGCGTAGGAGGTCGAGCATCCTGCGATCCCGATCGCGATGACCGCGACCGCAAGACCTGACCAGACGATCCAGGGAAGTCGCCGTTGCCTCATGGTGTGACTCCGATTTCGTAGCTGATTTCCGCGTTGATCCTTCGTCCTTGCCAATCACCCGCCGTGACGAGTCGGACGTCGAATCGAGGCGCCGGTCCCGCGTCCACCTGCAGGTGGACGGTCGCAATGCGCACCTGGCCGGTCGGCAGGTCCGGGGCGTCGTGGATGCTGAACGCCGCCGCGATGACGCGGTGACCGGTCATGGCCTTCGGGTCGTAGTGGGGCGGCTCGGCAAAGGCCGGGTGCGGGCTGCCTTCCAGCCCCACGATCCGTGCGGTCTGCGCGGCGCAGGTGAAGTCGAACTGGTACGCCGCGAGCGGCACGGTCTTCGCATCGATGTAGACATGAACCGCGACGAAGCGGACGGGCGGGGCTTCGGCCCCCGGGACGGCGCCCGCCGGCATGGCAACGAGAAGCAGCCCCGCGATGACGGATCGCATCGCGCGCATCAGCTCGTCTCCTCCGGCAGCCGCACGGCCCGCGCCGCCAGCGCGTCGACATCCTGCTGGTCGACGACACCGTCGTCGTTCACGTCCATGGACATCGAGACGTCGCGGGTTCGGATGCCGCGAGCGATCGCGAACGCGTCGAGGACGTCGATGGTGCCGTCCTGGTTGATGTCGGAATGCAGCGCCTTGCCGCGCGTGCCTGCGAGCATGATCACCGTGAGGCTCGCGGCGAGGCCGATCGATGCCGCCGTCGCCCACATGGCGGGGCGCCGGCGCCATCGTCGGCGCCGGGCGAGATCGTGCCGGGCGCGGTCCAGGACCGCCCGGTCCAGGTCCGTCGGCACGAGCACGCGGGCGTCGCAAACGTCCGCCAGGTCGTCGACCAGCGCCTGCGGCAGGTCCTCTTCGAGGGCTTCGATCGGGTCTTCAGGGTGGGCCATGCGTCAGGACTCCACCCGGTGAAGGGCCCGGGAGCGGACAAAGGTTCACGCCTCGAAATATTTTTTCACTCGAGGGTCGGCCCGAAGCGTCCGGATCGCGTGGTGAAGACGGGATTTGACCGTGCCGGCGGGAATCTCGAGGGCCCGGGCGATCTCGTCGAGGCTCAGGCCGTCGACGAACCGGAGCAGCACCACCTCGCGATGTGCCTCGGAAAGGCGCTCCAGGACGGCGGCAAGCTCGGTTCGAGGATCGTGCGTCCCGCCCTGATCGGCCGCGGGCATCGACTGCAGCACCTCCTCGGGCACGGACGTGTGCCTCCTGGCGCGGCGATCCTCGGCGATCGCCAGGTGGTGCACGACGGGATAGAGAAAGGTCGTGAAGCGGGCCGTCAGTTCCAGGGTCGGCGCCTTGCGCGAGACGTACGCGAACGTTTCCTGCATGACGTCGAGCGCGCGGTCGCGGTCGCGCGTGAACCGGTATGCGAGATTGACGACCCAGTCGCGATGGCGACGGTAGAGGACCTCGAAGGCATCGACATCCCCGGTCCTGATTGCCTGGACAAGCTGCTCGTCGCTGCGAGGATCGGCTTGCGCCGCGGACATGGCTCGGGGATAACGAACGCAGGGGCATGCGCCAAGTCAGCGCGGGGTCCAGGCGCGGGATGCGAGGCGCCGATCGTCGAGGCCGGGCCATTGCTTCGCCGTGCCCTCCCCTTGTCGTCGTGCCTCCGTGAGAGACCTTCCCGTCTACGGCTCCAACCCCGGAAACGTCGCGTCACCCAGGCGCAGCAGGTCGCCCGTGCCGCCGGGCAGCGTGAGCTCGAGCACGCCGTCGCGCACGACGAGCAGTTCGGGACGGCCGGTTTCGCGCGCGAGGCGCCCGACATGCTTCACGTCATTGGCGAGTCGGATTCGAACCGTGATGGGGCGCTCGTGCGCCGCGGCGCCCTTGCCGTGCCAGAGATTCGTGACCATGACGTATCGGCGACCGTCGTCGTCCTCGAAGAAGCCGACCATCACGTCCTTCCAGGGCGCCGGCGCGGTGTCCGTGATGGAGATCGCCTCGATGCGCGACTCGCCCCCGGCACCCGGCGCCCACGGGACCGTGTGCGCCGGCGCGCTGTTGCCGTTGCACGGCACGATGCGCACGTCCGTGCTGGTCAGGAAGCGCAGTGCCTGGCCGACGTTCTCGACCTCGTGGTTCAGCTGCGCCACGTGATAGTAGATGGGAGCGGCCTTACGTTCGCGATCGACCATCGCGGGGCCCTGTGCCGGGTCGTAGGTGAAGTAGGTGATCCCCGTGTAACCGTGGGCGAGCAGGCTGAAGACCTGCATGCGCACGTCGGATTCGCTTGGCATCCGGTAGCCGCGACCCTCGTCGCGGTAAGCCTGAACGATCGCCCAGTAAGGAATGCCGGCCTTCAGCGCGACCCGTCGGGTGATGGCGACGGTCGGAAACTGGTTGCCCGTGCCGCCGTCCTCCTTGAACGGGTAGAGATCGAAGCCGACCACGTCGGGCTGGATGATGTCGACCAGGTCCTGCACGTACTGGTCATACGGGTACTTGCCGCCGGGCGGCTCCTCACCGTAGTACTTTGACGGTCGGCGCGCGCCCATCGGCAGCCCGTTCGTGTACACGAGCGCCTCGGGGAAGTTCTCGCGGATCCACTTCGCGATGTCGGCGGCGATCGGCATGCTCGTGCGCTGCGGCTCGTCCCAGACGAGCCATCCCGTGCCGCCGGCGTGCGTGGTCTGGATCTGACGGATGCGGTCCTTCATGACGTTGCCGAACCGGACATTGCGCTCGGGGTCGTCGCCCGGGTTGAAGCGCCGGGGCTTGGCGTGACCGTGCCAGGGCATGTCTGCCGCGGCCGCCCGCGCGAACAGGCTGTCGCGCGGCTTCCAGGCGAGGAGCGTGTTACAGACCCTGCCGTACTGCGCGGCGTCGAACGTCTTGTCGCCCAAGACGAGCGCCGCGGTCGTGAACGGGCGGCTGCGTATCCACGCGTGTCCGCGGTCCGTGGCAGCCTCGGTCGAGGGCAGCGAGAGGCACAGGAGCAGGACGAACGCCGAGAGCGTCCACTTCACATTGGTCATCGCAGGTTTCCTGGAATGGGTGAGCGAACTTACGGGATGATAACGACGCAGATGAACAGCCGAAAAAGGCGACGCATGTCGCCAGCCTGGCGAAACGCTGTTCGGCAAGGATTTCGCAAAATCGTTTCATGGGTATGCCGATTCATGGGGTAAGCCGAGCCGGGCCGTTCGCGGCCCGAAGTGCGTCCGGGGATACGGAACACCGGGAACAACGAAAAACGGGGTCCGACCCCGGGGACGACTCCGATTTCTGCAACGCGAATCGAGTGCCGAACAGAGTTGAGGCTTACCCCGAGATGATCTGCTTCTTCCGCTTCACGTAGTCCCAGACCACGTAGCGGTCGAGATCGCGGCCCGCCGTGAAGAACACGCGCCCCTTCGTCGGCTCGGCGAGCCGATAGGCGAACTGGATGTCGTCGTGGCTCTGGTTCCAGCTCGAAAGGAGAAAGATGTTGATCGTGATCTGGTCGCGCGCGCAGAGCATGCCCTCGCGCATCGTCGCCTCCTCCGTCTTCGGATGCGGCGGGTAGAGCAGGAAGAGCGTCTCCTCCTCGAAGTGCGCGGTGGGCAGCCCGTCGGTGATCAGGATGATCTGGCGGTTCGGCGTGTCCTGGGCGGACAGGAAGCGGCGCGCCAGCCGCATCCCGTGCTGGATGTTGGTGAAGTGCGGCGGCACCATCATCTCGTTGATGTCCGGGTTGCTCATGTCGGCCTTGAGACGCACGACCGGGTCCCAGATCGTGACCGGCTTGGGCATGAGCGTGGCGATCTCGGAGAATGCGCGGGGCTTCGCGAAGGAGAATATCTCGATGAAGCGCAGAAAGTCGCCCGGGTACTCGCTGAGTATCAGGCCCTGCAGCGCCAGGCCCATGCGCTTGACGTTGATGTAGAGGCCGCCGTGCCGCATCGACCCGCTCATGTCCAGCAGCACCGCCGTCGCGCACTTCGGGTTGTTGCGCGTCCGGTGGATCTCGATGTCCTCGGGCTTCATCCGGATCGGCAGGCCGGGGCCGCCGCGCACCATCGCGTTGATCATCGACGCCGGGATGTCCATGTGCGTCACGGAGTCGCCGAACTCGTACGGCTCGGTCGCCGGAAGCTCGATCGCGCCCTCGCCCATGATGGGGCCCTGGTGGCGGCCGCTGCGCGAGGCCTGCAGATCATTGAAGATGTTCTCGAGCAGCTTCGACTGGAACAGCCGGTAGGCCTTCGGCGTCAGCTCGTAGCCGTCGCGCCCGCGCTCGAGCCCCTGCTGCGCGGCCAGCTCGCGCAGCATGTCCTGGACCTGCTGCTGCAGCGCGCTGAGCTGCTCGACGTCGCCGGGCTCGGCGAACTCGGCGAGCGCATCCATGTCGATCAGCGCGACCTGCGCGGTTTCCTTCGCCTGCTCGAGCTGCTCCAGCAGCTTGTCGATCGCCTCCAGCTCCTCCTTGATCTGCAGCGCCTCGTCCACCGTCATCCCGGTGCGCCCGGTGAACTCGTACTTCGCGGCGAGCTCTTCGACGAGGTACTTGTTGCCCATCCGGTCGAGCAGCTGCACGAGACCGCGAGCGAACGGGCTCTGATCGTCGCGCGCCGAGTACCACAGACGCTCGAGGTCGTGCAGCTGCTCCTCGGCGAGCGCGCGGTGAAAGCGCCGGGCGAGGCGTCGTGGCGGGTCGATGTCGCGGGCGACGTCGGCCACCTCGCGGTCGGCGCGCTGCTGCACGGTTTCGGTCTCGTAAGTCTCGAGGATCTTTCGCTTGCGCTGCTCGAGCATCATGATCAGCGCGTCGAGGCTCGGGCCGAGGCCGGCGATCTGGCTGGGATCGATCCGGATGGCGTTGGCGAGCTGCTCGTCGGTGAGGTGGTCGAGATCGCCGTATGCGAGCAGGTGATCGAATGCGCCGGAGACGACGTCGGGAGGCGGGGTGGTGGGGCTCGGAAAGTGCTTCGGGTCGAACTTCCGGTACGTGTGGATGACGCCGCCGAGACGGCTGTCGCCTTCTTCCTCGGGCGGCAGCGGCGCCGCGTGCCCGCGATCACGAGAGCTCATACGTGATCCTTCCGTGGCGCTGTGATCGGGAGATCTGGTCCTTCGCGTAGAGGCCGGCCAGCAGGAACTCGACGCACGAGGCGCGCACCGCGTCGCTGTCGCCCGGGTTGATCTCGAACGCCTTCTGCCACGCCTTCGGCACCCGCTTGAGGCGCGGCGCGTACTCGGCGGAGGGCAGCATGTCGCCGACCTCGATCTTGACGCCCTTGCCGAACAGGTCGGTGATCTCGTCGAGGCCGTGGCGATCGACGTACTCGTCGAAGACGATGCTGATCGCTTCGGCGACGATCGACTCGAGCACCTGGCGCTCGGACATCTGGGTGCTGCCCATCATGTCGAGCTCCAGCTTGCCCAGCGACGACGCGTAGAGGTGGCCGAAGTCGCTGATGCGCGGCACCGCGGGCGTTTCATCGAGGCGCACCGCGCGGTGGCGGGCGCTGCCGACCATCGTCCGGTAGTTGGCGATGCTGAATCGCGCGCTGACGCCCGATTCCTGGTCGATGTACTTCGACTTGCGAGCGCAGATGCTCATCTGCTCGAGCACCTCGAGCATGAACCAGGGCACCTGCACCGGGTAGCTGCCGTCGAGATCGAGTCCGGCCTCCTGCTGCATGATCTCGATGCCGAGCGACCGCTCGCGCGGGTAGTGCGTGTGGATCGTCGATCCGATCCGGTCCTTGAGCTGCGGGATCACCTTGCCGCTGCGGTTGTAGGTCGACGGGTTGGCGGAGAAGAGGATCAGCACGTCGACGTCGAACTTCACGGGGTACCCGCGGATCTGGACGTCGCGCTCCTCGAGGATGTTGAACAGCCCGACCTGCACCTGCTCGTCAAGCTCGGGCACCTCGTTCATCGCGAAGATGCCGCGATGCATGCGCGGGATGAGCCCGAAGTGCAGGGCCTCCTCGGCGGACATGCTCGTGCCGCCGGCCAGCTTGGCCGGATCGATCTCGCCGATGACGTCGGCGAACTTCGTGCCGGGGGCGAGGCGCTCGGCGTAGCGCTGCTCGCGCGGCCACCACGCGATCGGGACGTCGGCCGCGGCCCGGGTCGCGACGATCTCGCGCCCGGCCCGTGTGATCGGGCGGAGCGGATCGTCGTGCACGGGCACCTCGGGCGCGTCGATGTACGGCACGGCGTCGTCGAGGAATCGCACCAGGGAACGCATCAGGCGGCTCTTGGCCTGGCCCTTCTCGCCCATGAACAGCATGTCGTGCTCGGCGATGAGGGCGATGTTGATCTCGGGAATGACGGTGTCTTCGAAGCCGATGATGCCGGGAAAAAGCTCCTCGCCGTCGCGCAGCATGCGCAGGAAGTTGTCCCGGATCTCGTGCTTGACCGGCTTCGATTCGTAGCCGGACGCACGTAACTGCTCGAGATGGGCCGGACGATCAGGCATGTCTCGGAAAACCTCCAGGGGGCCGGGTGGATATTGTAGGCCCGAATCTCGCGGCGGCGCGCAGGGGAGATATTAAGCTAGTAGTCATTAAGCCAGTGATTATTTGTCAATTCGGACCCGGTGTTCGGCGCGCGTCCGAATTGACAAATAACGATTGGCCCAACGCGGGCTTCGCCCGCAAGTCGGAAGGTCGAAAGTCGAAAGTCGAAAGAACCTGACTCCGGCCAGCGCGGTGGGGCATCGACAGTCCCGCTTTCGACCTTCGACCTTGGACCTTCGACTTCTCGTCACCGTGACGAGAAGTGACACCGGAAGGGTC
>NYZC01000414.1 GCA_002686995.1 Phycisphaeraceae bacterium
AAGGAGGCCGAAGCAGGCGATGTCGCGGTGCATCGTCGATGGAGGCCGACGCCGCCAACGGGCGATGCAGCCGGTCGACGCCAGGCAGAGTTTTGAGACTGAGCCTAACCTCTGAATCCTGTCTTGCGGCCCCCGGCCTCTCACCCCGGGCTCTGCGTGTCGCCGCGGTCGCCCTGCGCGGCGGGCAGCTTCAGCGTGAAGGTCGTGCCCGTGTTCGGGGAGCTGTCGACCTGGATCCGTCCCCGGTGCTCGTCGATGATCTTCTTCGTGACGACGAGGCCGAGGCCGGTGCCCTTGAGCCCCTTCGTCGAGTGGAACGGCTCGAACAGGCGCTTGCGGTTCTCCGCGGAGATGCCCCCGCCGTTGTCGGTCACGACGACCCGGACGTTCTGCCCGTCGTCGTCGAAATCCGTCCGGAGCGTCACGGCGCCGCGCTTCGACTCCACCGCGTCGAGCGCGTTCAGCAGCAGGTTCAGCATCGCCTGGTGGATGCCGGCCGGATCGATCGGCACCGGCGGCACGGTCGTGTCGAGATCGGTGATCAGCGCCACGTGCTTGTCGTCGTACTGCTTCTGCACGAGCCCGACGATCTCCTCGAGTAGCGGGTTGAGGTTGGTCAGCTCGAGATCGGGGCTGCGCTGCTTCGAGTAGGCGAGCATGTTCATCGTCAGGCCGTGGATGCGCTCGAGATTTCGGGCGACGATGTCCCAGCCGCCGCGAACGACCTTCATGCTGTTCTTGCGCAGCCCCAGCTCGACGACGTCGGCCCCGCCTCGCAGGCCCTGGATGATGTTGCGGACCGAGTGCGAGAGCGATGCGACCGTCTCTCCGACCGCGGCGAGACGCTCGCGCTCGATATGGCTCGTGTAGAGTTGGGCGTTGGCCAGCGCCAGCGCCGTGTGCACGCCGACGGCGGTGAGCAGCCGCAGCTGATCCTCGGTGAACGTGTAGTTGATGATCTGGCTGTCGAGATGGATGACGCCGTAGACGCGGTCCTTGTAGCGCAGCGGCACGCACACGGCGGACCGGATGCCGATGTCCTGCACGCTGTCGCCGCCGGCGAACCGCTCGTCGGACATCGCGTTCGTCGACAGCACGCCCTCGGCCTTCTGCAGCACGTGGTGCACGATCGTCCGACTGATCGCGATCTTCGACGGGGCGCCCTCGGTCGCGTGGCGATGGCGCACGACGATCGGGTCGGGCCGCTGCTCGGGGCTCTCCTGCAGCAGGATGAACCCGCGGTCCGCATGAAAGAACTCAAAGATCAGGTCCATGACCCGCACGAGCAGCTCCTCGCGCTCGACGATCGAGCCGATCAGCTGCGTCAGCTCGTAGATCACCCGCAGCTGCACGACCGCTTCGGCGGTCGGCTCGGGCACGGCGAGGATCATCGAGTCGTCGTTGCTGACTGCGACGCTCTCGACATTAACGTCGATCTCGTCCTTCCGAGCGACGTGGACGTCGTGACGCCGCGCGTCCGAGGCCTCGATGCCGAACAGGAACAGCGTGTTGCCGGCGCGGACCTGGTCGCCGGGCACGAGGCGCCGCTGCTCGCCCTCGCGCACCCGCACGCCGTTCGTGTAGGTCCCGTTGGAGCTGCCCAGGTCGTTGATATACCAGCGCCCGTCGTTGGGCGTGAGCTCGCAATGCCGCCGACTGATGGTCTGGTCGGTCGTGGGGATCGCCTCGCTCGACCGGCCGATGAGCTGCGGCTCGTTGTCCGGCAACTCGTATCGGCGGCCGCGATCAGGTCCCTGGAGCACGGTCAGGATCAGCACGGCACGGTCCTCGGCGCGACGAACCAAAAGCCATGAAGCTACATGGAACTACATGGAACTACATGGCACTACATGGCACTACATGGCACTACATGGCACTATAGGGGCCGACAGGGTCGACAGCGGCCGTAAGCATAGCTGTTACTTCCTCAGCCGCCGCTTCCACGCGGTGAGCTGCGACCGGAACCCGCTCAGGCCCGCGTTACCGGAGGTCCGGTAACGGCGCACGACCCGCTCGGCGCCCAGCCACTCGTACACGTCGTCGTCGCAGCGGCGGTTGCCGGCGCCCGCGTCGGCGCAGACCCCGTTCATCACGTCCAGGGTCAGGCTGGAAAGCTGCTCGAGGCCCTGCTCGACGCAGGTGCTGACGAGCGTGCCCACAACGCCGTGCGCCGTGCGGAACGGCACGCCCCGGGTCACGAGGTATTCGGCAAGGCTGGTCGCGTCCAGGAATCCGCGATCCAGGTTCGCCGCGATGCGCTCC
The DNA here is from genome assembly GCA_002686995.1 of Phycisphaeraceae bacterium. Classification (GTDB taxonomy): domain Bacteria; phylum Planctomycetota; class Phycisphaerae; order Phycisphaerales; family Phycisphaeraceae; genus NYZC01. The sequence goes on from NYZC01000414.1 coordinate 2,263, forward strand.
TCGTCGAAACGGGTCGAGGCCACGATCCGCGTCGCCATTTCCACGCTGTCGCTCACTATGTCGCAGGCGGTGAACACGGCCCGCTTGTCCTCCTGCAAGTCGCGGTTGTAACCGATCGGCAGCCCCTTGCAGAGGGTCAGCAGGGCCACGAGCTGACCGTAAGGCGCGCCGGTCCGGCCACGGATCAGCTCGAGCATGTCGGGGTTCTTCTTCTGGGGCATCATCGACGAGCCCGTCGTGTAACGGCGATCCAGACGCAGGAACCCGAACTCCGTCGACGCGTAGATGATCCACTGCTCGCTCCATCGCGACAGGGTCATCGCGAGCATCGAGAGGGCATAGACAAAATCGAGGGCCGCATCCCGCGAGGCGGTGGCGTCGATCGCGTTCAGGCTCGGGGCACGGCCGCCGGGAAGCAGGACGGACGTGGCGTCGCGGTCCAGGGGCAGCGACGACCCGGCCACGGCACCGCTGCCGAGCGGCTGGCGCGGATCGAACGTCCGAGACCATTCAAGGCGCTGACGGCACCGGTCGATCGCGGTCACCCACGCCATCAGCTCGCCGCCGACGACGATCGGCTGGGCCCGCTGGAGATGGGTGTAGGCCGGCATGACGATCTCGCCGTCCAGGCCGGCGAGATCGACGAACGCCCGCATCAGGTCAGTGCACGCCGTCTCCAGCAGGCCGCCCGCCTCATCGATCCAGAGGCGCAGATCGAGCGCCACCTGGTCGTTGCGGCTGCGTCCGGTATGGAGCTTGCGACCGGGATCGCCGACCTCCTCGATCAGCGCGGCCTCGATGCACATGTGCACGTCCTCGAGGTCGATTTTCCATCCCGCCCAGTCGTCGCCCTCGGTCTCGATCCGGCGCTGGATCGTCCTGAGGCCCCGGCGAATGCTCGAGAGGTCGCGCTTCGTGATCAGCCCCGTGTCGGCCAGCATCTGCGCGTGCGCGATCGATCCGGCGATGTCGTGCCGATAGAGTCGCCGGTCGTACGACAGCGACGCGACGAAACGCGCCGCGACGGGATCGTCCGCCGATCCGACGCCGGCCTGGGCCGTCTCCCACGGCTTGCCGCCGGACGGGCTGCGCTTCGATCGCGTTCGCCGTGCCATGGCGGTGATTCTAGGACAGCGCGGGGCGATCGGATAGTGGTCGAGCCGGGACGTTTAGAAACCACGGATGCACACGGATGGGTTCGCCCTCGTCCGCGCGAACGCGCGATCGATCATCATGGACGGGCGGAGCAACGGGGTAAAGGGGGTGAAACGCGAGCAAGCCCCCCCCCTTTATAAGGGGAGGTTGGGGGGGGGATCCCCTTGACGGACCTGTGTATCGACGCGTCGCGCGCGTCAGCCCGCACCGCGGCCCTTCAACTTCTCGAGCAGCGCCTCAATCGTCGTCGTCGGTCAGGTGACGATGATGGATGCGAATCAGCCGCGCCAGGGCGTCGGCGAGCATCGGGGCCATCGCGTCGCACAGCTCGTTGACGGACGGGTCGAACGGCTCGGACTGGTCTCGGAACATCGCGATGACCGCGAGCGGCTCGTCGTCGTGCCGGCAGCAGAACGCGATGAGGTGGCTCTCGTGGAGATAACTCAGTCCCTCGCCCATCCAGGCCGCCATGACGTCGCGATCCCGGATGTGCACCTGCTGCCCGAGCTCCGCGACGCGGCCCGCGAGCGTGTCGGCCAGCTGCTCCAGCAGGAAGTCGGCCGCCTCGTTGGTGCAGTCGTAGTTGACGTATCCGCTGAGCGTGTACTCGTCGGTGTCGGAGGGCAGGAAGATGGCCGCGTTGGTGGGCCCGGCCTTCTGCAGGAGGTACTCGAGCGTGCGACGGAGCAACTCCTCGAGATCCAGCTCGCGCTTGATCAGCGCAGCGTACTCGCTGCTCTGCACGACCTGGTTCATCTGAACCGCCAGCTCGTGGTACGCGGCGACGAGATCCTTGCAGAGGATGTCCACCTGCTGCTTGACGTCGTCGTGCACGCGGCTGAGCTTGCGGCACATCCGCTGGAGGCGGTGCACCTTGCGCCGCCGCGCGGTGTCGTGCTCGTGCCGGAGGCGCGCCTTGTCGAGGCGCTCCAGCGTCAGCTTCGCATCGAGGGGCTTGACGAGGAAGTCGCAGACGCCCTGCCGCATCGCCTTGATCGCGGTGGCCGCGGTCGGCGCGGTGCCCAGCATGATCGTCTGGACGCGCCGGCGTCGCTGCATCAGCTCGCCGGACAGCGTGTTGGCTTCGCCATCGGGCTGGTCGGTGTCGAGCAGCACGAGGTCGGGGCGGGTCACCTCGAGCATCGAGCGCGCCTCGGCGAGGTTCGCCGCTCGAACCAACTCGATGTCGCGGCCGTCGACGCAACGTCCCAGAACCTTCTGCACGGCCTGGTCGCCGCTGACCACCATCAGCCGCATCGGCCGCTGCGGGGCGCGCTTCCTGCCCGATATCGACGCCGATGAATGCTGACCCGACACAGGCTTCTCCCCTTCTGGGCTGGGGGTCCAGCCCGGCAGGTGCATCCGTCCCGATCCAGAAGCTATATCGGCCGAATGGGCACCCCATTTGATCGCGTGGCGCCGGCGTTTTCACCCGCCGTGGCGGCCCGAAAAGGCAGCACGACCAGCGCCACCGTGCCGTCCTCGGGGTTCGACTGAAGACGGATCTCGCCGCCGTGTCCCTGGACGCACTGGCGGGCGCGCGTCAGGCCCATGCCGTTGCGTCGGCCGGCCTTGTGCGCGCTGAAGAACGGGTCGAACGCATGCGCGAGCACGTCGCGCTCCATGCCGAACCCGTCGTCCGAGACCGAGATCACCAGGTGATCCTGCTCGGTGTCGAGCTTCGCGGTGACCTCGACCGCCGTCCGCGGACGGGCGCGCACGGCGTTGATGATCAGCTCGACGAGGGCCTGCTCCATCTGTTCCGGATCGACCGCGACCTCATGCTCGCCCGGGGGCGTGCGCACGAAGATCTCGACCTTGTCGGCGGCGGGCCCCAGGTCATGGCGCGCCCGCGCGACCGCGCCGTGGAGCAGCGCCGTGACGTCCGTCGGGGCGCGCTCGACCACGGGCGGATTCGCGAAATGGTGAAGCGACGAGATCATCTCGCTCAGCTTTTCGGCCTGCATGACGATCATCGCCGCGGCCTTCTGGTGCTCCGTACCGTGCTCGAGCCCGATCGCGAGAAGCTGACCGCGGCCGCAGATCACCGCCAGCGGGTTGTTCATTTCGTGGGCGGCGCCGGCGGCGATCTCGCCCAGGCGGATGAGCGTCTCCGAGTCGACCAGCTGCTGACGCGTCCGGGCGAGCGCCCGGTTCGACGCGACGAGCTGCTCGCCCAGCCGCCGCGACGCCTCGTGCTCGGAGGCGGCGGTGATCACCGCGGACCAGCTGTGCACGAGCACCCGCAGCGACGCCCAGTTGTCGACCGATCCATGGTCGTAAAGCAGCAGCGTGGTGCCGAATCGGTCCGCGGTGAGAAGCAGCCATTTCACACGGGCGGCATCGACGGCGCCGGCGAGGTGATCACGCCACGCCGGCGCGGCGTCGACCAGGATCCCTCCGGCGCCGACCTCGCGATCGCCGGCCTGCCATGACTGCGGATCATCGATTCCGGCCGTGTCGAGCGGCGCTCCGCCGCGGCCGTATCGCGCCAGCAGACCCGGCGCCTGAGCCGGCTCCGACGGAAGATGGACGAGGGCGAGGTATCCGTCTCCGAGCAGAGACGCCGCGCTTCGGGCGACGGCGTCGAGCGCGTCCGGCAGCCCTCCGGCGGTCGGATCGGCATGCAGCGCGTCGATGGCCGCGATCATCCGCGCCTGGCGATTGGCGCTTCGGCCGCGCCGCTCGAGCGCGGCGTTGACGCGTGCCAGCGCGCGGTTGGCTTGCGTGATGGAGTCCACGTAGAGCTCATGCGACGGCTGATCGTCGAGCCCGAGCAGGCCACATCGCGCCTCGAGCTGCTCGAACAGCGGAGTTCGGATCTCGTCGACGATCTCCCGGCGAAATCCGAGCTCTTCGGCGCGCTCCGCGGGATCTTCGAACAGATCGTAATTTCCGCTGAAACCGAGATGGCAGTGGCGCGCCGCGAGATCGGCAAGGCCGATCAGTCCCACGAGCCGGCGGTGCTCGAGCTCGGGCACCGTGTCGTACGGGCACCCGTGCAGCCAGACGCTGTCGCGCACCGGCGGCGCGAGACCCCACTGCTCCGCCAGCCGCTTGCCGGCCGTGTGGTGGTCAAGGCCCACGACGCTCCGCTCGAACCCGCTGATGTCCGCCTGGTTCAGATCCGCGAGCTCGACGACCCGCGCATAGCTGCGCGGAAGCATCTCGGCCAGGGCGAGCTTGCCGACGTCGTGCAGCAGACCGCAGACGAAGGCATCGCCAGCCGACACGTCCCTGCACTGGGGATGGGCCTGCGCGATGAGCTCGGCCGCGACGGCCACCGCCAGGCAGTGACGCCAGAAGCCCGCGTGGTCGATGACCGGGTCGGCGCCGTCGCCGCGGCGCCTGAACATCTCCACCACCTGGATGGACAGGACGGCGTTGCGCACCGCGGTGAACCCGAGAAGCATGACGGCGCGCTCGACGCTCACCACGTCGCTGGCGACGCCCTTCTCCGCGGAGCGGCACATCGTGAGAAGCCGCGCGGTCAGCGCCGGGTCGCTGCCGACCAGCTCGATGACCTCCGCGGCGTGCGACTCGTCATCGGCGGTCAGGGCGAGCAGGCGCATCGCGACCGACGGCAACGTGGGCAGCGCCTCGATCCGGCGCAGGATCAACGCGACGTGCTTCGGGTTGGCGGCCGCAGCGCCGTCCATCTCCGCTCCTTACCGGTCGGCGCGCGGCGGCAGAGCCGGCACCGCGACGGAACGCTGCATGGGAATGGGAAGCCGGCGCGGCGGAAACGGCGGGTGGCCCGGAATCGACACCATGTTCTCCCCCAGTCGCCGCCCTGTGCCCGGTCAGAGCTCGAGCAGAACCTTGATGCGTTCCACGAGGTCGTCGATTCGGAAAGGCTTCTTCACGAACTCGTCGGCGCCCGCTTCGAGCAGGTGGTTGATCTCTTCCTGGTTCACGACGCCCGAGACGATGATGATCTTCATGTTCGCGAACTCGGGATTCTTCCGCACCGTCTCGCAGACGATGTTCCCGTTGATGTCCGGAAGCATGTAGTCGAGGATCATGAGATCGGGCTTGAACTGCTCGGTCATGACCCCGGCGTCGTAACCCGTCGACGCCGTCGCGACGCTGAAGCGGTTGTCGCGGCTGAGGATGTCCTCGAACAGTTCGACGATCTGCTCGTCGTCGTCGACGACCAGGACGCGGCGCTTCGCGCCTTCGAGGTGGTCGGTGGGAATGTTGTTGTCCCGCATGAACCGGATCAGCTCATCGCGGGGAATGCGCCGGAAGCGGCTGCCCGGCACGCGAAAACCCTTCAGACGACCGCTGTCGAAGCAGCGAATGACCGTCTGCTGAGAGATCCTGCACAGATCCGCGGCCTCGCCCGTGGTGAACACGGTCTTGTTGGCCAGATCCGAATTCGCGTCATTTGATCCCATGGCCTTGCACAGGGCTGCCGTCAAACGCCCTGATCCTCCTCGTTATGCCAAAGGCTCCAAGCTGCCTGCTTTACCATCGGGTGGCGGCAGATACGACTTAATCTCCAATCCCCGGCACCGCTTGCATCGGCGGATCGATCGATCAGTCTAGCAACTCGGCGGAGCACAACGGTGCGCGAGACCGCCCGGTTATCGGCCCGACGTGATTCCAGAACATGAAAGACGAAAATGTGCGTGTCGAACCGCGCTCCGGCCCGCGCGACCACGCGACCGTGCACGGCTCATTTCAGCTCGACTGACCAGTAGGCGTTGTCGAGGAACGCCCTCCAGCTCGCGTACTTGTCGCTGCCGAGCCGAAGGCTGATCACCGGGTTGCGCCGGGGCTGGCTCGGCTTGCGATACAACGTCATGCGCGCCTGCGCCGGCGTGCGTCCGCCCTTTCGCGCGTTGCAGCTCACGCAGCAGCAGACCAGGTTCTCCCACGAGGCGCGGCCACCCTGGCTGCGCGGCGTGACGTGATCGAGGCTGAGCTCGGACGTCGCAAAGCGCTTCCCGCAGTACTGGCAGGTGTTGCGGTCCCGCGCGAAGATGTTGCGGCGGTTGAGCTTCACGCCCTGCTGAGGCAGGCGGTCGTAGCCGAGCAGGCGAATCACCTTCGGCACCGCGAGCGACAGGCGCACCGTGCGCACCCACTCGTAATGATCGGTCTCGAACTGCTCGCGCGTCGCGCTCAGCTCGGCCCAGCTCTCGAAGTCGTAGCCGGCGTAGGACGGGTCGTCGACATGAATGACCTCGGCCAGGTTGCAGAACAGCATCGAGAACGCGCGGCGCGCGTCGGTGACGCGCACCGGCATCCAGACCTTGTTCAGAACCAGAACGTGCGCACTCAGATTCGGTATTGCTGCACTCATCCTTCACCCGCAACAGGGTCATTCATTCTAGCACGAAGCCCGGCGTCTGGCAACGCCCGAGCCTTGTCGCCCGCGATCGGCGCCTCTACATTCATTCCGGTTCATGAGCGTGCCGAACCGGCACCGGGAGGCTCGATATGACCGGACGCATCGTGACCGGAACCGTGCTGGGCGGCATGTGCTATACGTCTGGGGGATGGTGTCCTGGATGGTCCTTCCGTGGCACAACGCGACGCTCAACGAGAGGCCGAACGAAGCCGCCGCACGCACGCTGATCGCCCCGACGATCGGGGGCAAGCCCGACGTCTACTACTTTCCGAAGATGCCCACGGACTGGAACGACCAGGAGGCGATGAACGCGTACCGAAAGGTGCACGAGCAAGGCCCCGTCGGGTTCATCTTCGCGCAGCCGGGACGGCCCGTCATGCCGCCGTCGACCTTCGCGGTCGGTGTCGCGACGAACCTGGCCAGCGCGCTGCTCGCGTCGCTCCTGCTCGCCGCCGCCAGCGCTTCGCTTCGAAGCTATCCCGCGCGCGTGATCTTCGTCGCCGGCCTGGGCGTGCTCATCGCGGTGACGACGCACGTGCCGCTCTGGAACTGGATGCACTTCCCGACCGACTACTCGATCGTCATGTTCCTCGATTCGATCGCCGCGTTCGTGCTGGCCGGAATCGTGATCGCAGCAGTCGTGAAACGCCGCGCACCGGCGGCGAGCGAGAGCGGCGAACCGCCGGCGTGAGCCGACGTCAGCCCACGGGTCGAATGACATTCGTCGACGCGCACGCACGCGGCACACCCGCTCGTTCCCGTTCCCGTTCCCGTATGTACAGCCGCGTTCGGGCGCCTGGAGCGGAAACGCAACTTCAATCGACTTGCGATCGCGCTTCCCGACTTGTCCCCTTGTTTACGCCGACTTAGAATGCCCGCACGCATGGGCTGCGGCCCGCGCGGGGGTGTACCGAAGTGGCCAAACGGGGCAGACTGTAAATCTGCTGGCTTATGCCTACGTTGGTTCGAATCCAACCGCCCCCATTCGAGGTGTCAGCCTGCGACTCACCGTGACAGGCTGTGCCAAAGTCGTTGGCTTTGCTGGACTTCGGCTGGTCGCCGTCCTCAGAAAGCGACTCACTTCGTCTGCTCTCCTCAATGACATGCTGTGCCACTGCGGGACACGCCGCGACACGCTGCGCGCTGTCCCTGGCGCTGCCACTTTTCGAGCCATCCTCAGCGGGGCAATCGGCCGCCGCGTCCTCGGTCCCCGTGGCACGCAGACGCGCTTGATCCGGGCGAGGGAAGGCGGGCAGCTTCTCGACCGCCGCAGCCTCGTCCGCGAGCGTGATGTCCAGGTAGCGGCGCGTCGTGCCGAAGTCCACGTGGCGGGCTAGATTCTGCACGACCACTTGCGGTGCACCACTGCGCCCGAGTTCGGTGATGTATTGGCCACGCTGGGCATGGAAGTCGAAAAACCGCCCCTCCGCGTCCACGTAGTCAATGCCCGCGCGTTCCAGGTCGCCGCGGAGCATCGTCGCCGTCTTATCCGATGGCGGGATGCTGAACACGGGGCGCCCGGGGGACTTGGTGGCCAGCCAGGGCCGCAGAATGGCCGCCAGATCAGGTCCGATCGGCAGCGTGTCCTTCCGGCCCCCCTTCGCGTAGGCCGCATCAGCGACGATGCTCGGCGGCTCATCGGCAAGCCGAAACGCGGCGGGCGTCAGGGCGCCAAGCTCTGACACCCGGAGCCCGGTCCCCAGCGCGACG
>NYZC01000415.1 GCA_002686995.1 Phycisphaeraceae bacterium
AAGCAGGCGATGTCGCTGTGCATCGTCGATGGAGGCCGACGCCGCCAACGGGCGATGCAGCCGGTCGACGCCAGGCAGAGTTTTGAGACAGAGCCTAACGATTGGCTCAATGACTAATATCTCGATGGACCCAGATTATGGTCGGTCTTGACACCACTCCAAAGACGCACGTTCTTTTCTTCGACATGCTGGAGTTCGAGACGCTGCATCACGTGCGCCGCGACGTCGTCGAGGCCCGTAAGCATCCTCAGAACCCGATCCTTCCCCTCGGCAACGTGAACGAATGGGACTGCGTCAAGGCCGCGCCCTGGGAGGGCCGGACGGTCGTCTACGATGAGCAGGACAACCTCTTCAAGGCGTGGTACAGCGGGATCGCGCTCGATCTCGAGCCCGAGTACAGCCTCGGATATGCCACCAGCCCCGACGGCGTGACCTGGGACAAGCCTTCGCTCGGCCTGATCGAGTTCAACGAAAGCACCGACAACAACCTCTGCTACCGCGGCTGGGGCGCCGTCGTCAAGGACCACGCGGATCCCGATCCGAAGCGCCGCTACAAGATGCTCGCCAAGGGGCCGCAGCGACCGTACACGAAACAGGGCATCCGTCTCGTGACCTCGCCCGACGGCATCCACTGGGGTCCCGAGACGCGGTTCGAGATTCCCGAATGGGGTCCGAAGGCGCCGGACATCATCGGCTTCTGGCGCGACGATCAGGATCCCGACCCGGATCGGCGCTTCAAGTACGTCTGGCAGACCAAGGAAATCTGCAACAAGCCTTACCCCGAAAGTTCGCGGGTCAAGCACATGGCCTTCAGTCCGGACGCGCTGCACTGGACCGCCTACCAGGACAACCCGTTCTTCCATCCGCGCGACTCGCCGGAGCAGGAAAACCACTTCCTGATGATCATCCCCTACTGCGGGTGGTGGCTGGCACTTTACGAGTTCGGCTGGTACCTTCCCGACGTCGACAGCTACGTCACCGGATTCCGCGGCGACGTGCGGCTGGCCGCGAGCCGCGACGGCGTGCACTACACACGCATCGAACCTTTCCAGAAGGTCATCCCGCGCGGCGGGGTCGGGCAGTGGGACGCCGATTCGATCATCATCGCCGACAAAGCGGCGATTCGGGGCGACACGATCCACCTCTACTACGCCGGCAACTCGGAGGACTCGAACGGGTGGTACCGGCGGCCCCTCATGCGTCCATCGCGGATGGGGCTGGCCACGATCGAGCGTGATCGGTTCACCTGCCTCCGAACCTGCGACCGCGAAAGCTTCGGGCACGCGATCACCATCCCCATCGCCGTGCGCGAGGCCGAAGGCGCCGGCCTCGTCGTCAACGTCGACGGGTGCCACGCCGGGCGCAGCTGGCTCGAAGTCGACGTGCTCGATGCCGCGTCGGGCGACCCCGTCGCGGGATACGATCGCCCCGACGCCGTGCCGATCGTGCGTGACGGGCTGGACGTACATGTCGCGTGGCGCGGCGCGGAGACGCTGGCAGGCGTGAAGTGCGAATCCATTCAGTTGAGATTCAGACTCTATGGCGCCGTGCAGCTCTACTCGTTCAGGTTTGAACGAACCGACGTTTCCTCAAGCAACATGTAGCACCGTCTAGCACCGTCTAGCACCGTCCAGCCCCATGCAGAACCAGGCAGCACCATGACGTCCCGACCTGACGACACGCTTCGAGTCGCCGGCCTCGTTCTGAAATGGGTTCGAGGCAACCGGCCGCTGAACCTCGCCCGGATCGAGCCGATGATCCGCGAGGCCGCGGAGCGCGGCGCGCAACTCGCCGTCACGACGGAGTGCTTTCTCGATGGCTACGCGGTGCGGGACAAGAGCATCCCCCTGGACGCCTATTTCGCGATGGGCGAGCCGCTGCCGGACGGGCCTTACTTCCGCAGGCTGGCGGAGCTGGCGCGCGAGCTCGAAATCCATCTCGCCATCGGCGTGCACGAGGTGAGCGGCGTCATCCATTACAACACCGCGGCGCTGATCGACCCGGACGGCCAACTGGTCGGCCGGTATCACAAGCATCGACTCGGTCACGAGGTGGATCGGCACGCGCCCGCGCCGCAAGGACACTTCCCCGTCTTTCCCACGCGTCTCGGCACCCTCGGCATGATGATCTGCGCCGATCGCGCGCGGATCCACATCGCCGGAGGCCTTGCCGACAACGGCGCCGACCTGATTCTCTGCCTCTCCGGAGGCTCGTTCGGACCCGAGAAGAACGACCCCGGGCTCAGGGAGCGATCAAGGGAGACCGGCCGGCACATCGTGTTCGTGCCCCCCGCGGAGTTTCTCGTCACGGGACCGGACGGCCGGAACATCGACGTCCGCCTGTTCGGCGACCCCGCGGAACGCGGCGCCGCGCTGCTCGTCAGCGAGGACGAGATCGGCAGCGCGCGAGATGACCACTGCGTCTGTCTCGTCGATCTGCCGCAAGCGAGTCAATGAGTCGGAAGGTCGGGAAGTCGGGAAGTCGGGAAGTCGGGAAGCCGGGAAGCCGGGAAGCCGGGAAGCCGAGAAGCCGAATGACGTCGACACATTTTTTTGCGGCCGTCGCGATCGAATGCAGCATTCGTTGGCAGGTAGCGGGTCGCCCTCGCGAATTGCGCGCGTGCCGGCCAGGCGCTGCCGCTCATCGCCCGGATCGCCGGCGCAGGCGGCAGGTTCACGGTCTGCCGACCCTCTCCCTTCCGACGTTCCGACTCTCCTGGAACGGGCTCGGTGATAGCGCGAAGCGTCGTACAGCTCCACTCACTACGCCGCCGATCGATCCGCTGTCTGTGCAAGCTGGCTGATCAGCTCGTTCCGTGCGCGTTCGGCTTCGTCGTTGGCGACCTGGCAGGTGCCGGCCGCCTCGTGACCGCCGCCGCCGAACTGCAGGCAAAGGGCGCCGACATCCACGGGACATGCCCGGTCGAAGATGGAACGCCCGATCGCGAAGACGGTGTTCTGCTTCTTCAGGCCCCAGATCACGTGCATCGAAACGTTGCACTGCGGGTACAGCGCGTAAATCATGAACCGGTTGCCGCAATAGATGGTCTGCTCCTCGCGGAGATCCAGCTCGACGAGCTTGCCGTGGACCGTGGTGCAGCGATCGATCTGATCCTTCAACGGACCCTGGTGCTCCTGGTAGAGCGCCACGCGCTCATGCACGTCCGGCAGCGTCATGATCTCCTCGATCGTCATCTGCTGGCAGCGACCGATCAGGTCCATCATGAGCTGGTAGTTCGAGATGTGGAAGTCGCGGAAGCGGCCGAGACCGGTGCGAGCGTCCATGATGAACGACCGCAGCGCCCAGCCGGTCGGCTCCAGCACCTCCTCGAGGTTGAAGCGCGCCGAGTCTGCCTTGTCCACGGCCTCCATCATGTCGTCGCCGATATTCGCGAAGCGCGCCACGCCGCCGAGGTGGTCGTACACGACCCGCGCCGCCGAATCCGCCTCCGCCACGAGGATGTGGTTCGAAGCGCCTTCGCCTACCTTGCGCAGACCTTCGCTGTGATGATGGTCGAAGCACAGGTGACACCCGGGCACGTAGGGCAGGTTGGTCAGGATGTCGCGATCCGTGACCTCGACCTTGCCGTCCTGCACGTCCTTGGGGTGGACGAACGTGATGTCCAGATCGATCAGGCCGGCCTCCTTCAGAAGCACGGCGCAAACCAGCCCATCGAAATCGCTGCGGGTCAGCAGTCGATACTTGCCGTTCGTCATGTGAATGACCCCCGGTGCGTCTCGGAGATGAGCCGACACGCACGATGCGCGGCATGCTCCGGACACTTATCGGCCGGAATGCGGGCGGTCTTTACGGGCGACCGGAGACCGTCGCGGACGGGGCAGGTCCGGGAAGATGGGCGGTCATCGGCAACGGGCGAAGGCAGGAGATTGACGCGCTTGGAAATAGGTGCGCTATTATCATTAACAGACCGCCCCTGTAATGGTCGCCGACAACGATGAAGAGAACACCGATGAGGATCATCGCGCTCGCTGCCGTGCTGCTGCTGGGCATCGTCCCCACTGCCCGGGCCGGATTTCCCTATACCGATCGTTACGAAGCCTGGTCGGCCGATCGCGAATTTCCCCTGGGCGCGTGGCACTCCGGTGAGAACCCGGTGCCGACGCTGACCCCGTCCCAGCGCATCGATCGCTATCTCAACGCGGGACTGAACCAGTTCGTCGCGGTGGATGCGTTCAATAACAACGGCAATCTTCAACAGGCGGCGCTGGACGGCCTGGAGTCGCAGCTGATCGCCACGACGGGAAATTCCTACCAGCAGAACATCCTGCACGCCGAGTCGATCGGCAGCGGGCCGACGGCAGTCTCCGTCTTCGACGAGCCCGTCGACGCCGAGATCGCCGACGTGGCGTCGCGCATCACCTGGGCGCAGCAGCAGACGCAGATCGGCGTGCCGCATGCCGAGGCGCCACTCATCTACGCGAACCTGTCGGCACTGAGCATCGACATCGACGATTACCTGAACTCGACCACGACCGACGTGCTCTCCTATGACCGCTACCCGCTGTTTCTCGACGGCACGACCGACGCGCACTATTTCGCCGAGATGGATCTCGTCCGCCGCGCCGCTCTGCAGCACAACCTGCCCATGTGGATGATCCAGCAGGCCTGGAGCCGTGAGTCCGGCGGCGGCCAGATGCTTCGCATCCCGTCGCCGTCCGACATGCGCTTCCAGGCGTTCAGCTTCATGGGGTACGGCGGACTGGGCATCAACTACTTCGTCTACCTGTTCAGCAGCTTTCCCGATGCGATCATCGACTTCGACATCAACCAGCCGACCGGCGTCTACGACTCGATTCGCGACATGGCGCCGGAGATCAGGGCACTCGGCCGTGCGTTGAGGATGCTGCGGCCACAAGGCGATGTGGAGTACTTCGGCGACGCGATCACCGAGTTCGACGGCGTGACGCCGTTCGTCTCCACTGCGGCGCGCAGGCTGTTCAACGTCGAGAGCGTCGACTCCGGCCAGGTCTCGTTCTTCGTCGACGAGGCGGGCGAGGAGTACTTCATGCTGGTGAACCTGAAGCACGGCCCGAACCTGGACAAGCACCAGGCGGCCGACACCATGCGACTGTTCCTCGACCCGAACGTGCTGGCGCTCGAGCGCCTGAACCGGCACACCGGGCGCGTCGAGATCCTGCCCACGCTGGACAATCAGCCCGGCGGCAACCGCTACCTCGACATCGATCTCGAGGGCGGCACCGGAGACCTGTTCAAGTTCAGCACGGGCGCGCCGTTCGTGCCGGAGCCCGCAACGCTGCAGGTCTGCGCCCTCGCCACACTGGTGGTCGGAATGCGACGCCGCCGTCTTCGGGCCGACACGCCCGGTAAGCTTGTCTGACGCGGATCATTCCCCGGCAGGCCTGAAGCCCTCGTTCACCGGCGACGGATACCGCTTGCGATTTCGACTCAGGGCGTTCGCGATGAACTTCTTCGTGTCGAAGCCCAGCGGCAGCCCGTCCCTGACTTTCCGCCGCGCCGATTCGATGGCCACGGGCGCTCCCGGCACCATCCAGTGCCCGTGAGGATAGGTCTTCGGAATCGTGCCCCACCAGTCCATGAACTCGTGGTAGACCCACACGTACTCGTCCGCGGCGGTCAGCGACCAGTAAATGTTGTGCTCCAGCCAGCGAAGCCGGTCCTCCGGGCTGAGGTAGATGCCCAGGTTGGGCACGCGCGTGCGGACGCCGAGCAGGTAATCCATGTAGATGGCCATGCCCACCTGGACCTGGGCCCGATAGCGGTCATGGTTCTCCTCGTCAATCAGGCTCAGGGCGCTGTTGCGCATCCGGTGATAGTCACGAAACGCCGCAGCCGAATCCTTCATGTAATAAGAAGGGCTCTCGTTGCCGTCGGTGAACCGAATCCTCGGGCCCGCCACGCTGAGCATGCCGTTGAGGAACGCCGGAAACACCGCGTAGTACCCTTTCGACAACTGCCGGACGCGGCGCTCCCGATCCGGCTCGTCAAGCAGGCTCAGGTGCCGGCTCCGGCCCTCGCGCCAGTGGCTGATCAGGAAGAGCGTCATCACGTGCGCGTCGGGCATCTCCGCCTGCAGCGCCTCCATGAACTGGGCGCCGCGCTGCCGGACCTTCTCCGTCACCTCGGCGAAGGACTTGTCCGTGTCGCGCCCAGGGTAGCGCCATGGATTCGGTCCGTACGGCTCGGCATCGAAGCATACACCCTTCGCCCGCCCCGCTTTCGCTGCTCGCGCCGCCAGCGTCAGGTTCCCGGTGATCGCCTTCCAGTGCTCGTCGTCGAACCAGTCCATGCCCTGCCTGCTGGCGGCGTAGAGACACAGGAAATTGTCCGTGAACTTCTTCCACCTGACCTGCGCGAGGATTTTCGTCTGTTTCTCCAATTCCGCCCGGTCCCAGGGCTTCGTGTCGAAGATGTTACCATAGGTCTTCAGTCGAAAGATGACCCCGTCGAACGGGCGCAGCTCCATCCGGTCGATGTGATCACGCAGAAACTCCGGTCGCGGGACCCCGTAGCCATACTGAAGCAGCTTCTTCTTCGGACGCGTCTCGCTGGACCGCGACGCGAACGTGCCGCCGTCCACTACGACGTTCAACTCCGCGACGTTGTTTCCCAGGTAGATCTCGGGCGCGCCGTCCGCGGTCATCACTTCGGCGCGCAGCCGGTACTTTCCCGATGCTCGGGGCGTCCAGCTGAAGTCGACCTTCGCGGTCTTCGGCACGAAGTCCGCCGGGTGCGCCAGCCCGTCGAGCGTCATCTCGGAGAACACCTTGACGCCGAAGGCCTCGCCGGAGGTCGTGCCGAATCGAACGCGCACGCCGTTCGCATCCATGGCCCCGACGTTGTGGATCACAAGCGAGCCCTTGACCTCCTGGCCGACGAGCAGCGATTCGGACTCGACCGCCAGGTCGCGCGGCGCGACCGCCAGGTCCGCCATCCGCTCGGGCAGCGCCGGGAGCCCGCGAAGCTGGCGCACCCGAACGAGGCAGACCTTCTGGCCCGGAATCGCCAGGCGGGCGCCGTCCATCCGACGCCGCACCTCGATCTCCTGGGTCTGAAGTGCAGGCCCATCCGGATCACCGTCGTGGTCGAGATCCTCGAAGACGGCCACTTCATACATGCCCGGATCGAGGCGCCAGAATCGGATATCGGGCTTCGCGCTCCTTCGGCCGAACTTGTAGATCCAGATCGTGCCGCCTTCGGCGCCGAAGTCGTTGCGGACGAGCGCCGCGAAGTTCCGATCGACGTTCCGCCAGGTCACGTGGAACATCGGCGGCTCGGTGATGGAGATCGACGATCCCGTCATGGCGGGCAGCAGCGACCACGGATGCAGGTCCACCCGGTCGGTGCCCCGGACCTCGGAGGTGACCATTGGCACGTTGTAGCGCACGTACGACAGGTCCGCCTCGTGCGCCGCGACGATCGCCGCGGGATCGCCGCTGACCAGGTACCGGCCGTAGTCCGCATCCTTCTCGACGATGTCGTCGAACTGGCGATCGCCGGTGACGACGCGATACCAGGTCGCGAACTTGGGGTACTTCGACAGCGTGCGCGCGGCCCATTCCTCGGAGGCTTCGGAGGCGTCCGAGTTCTCGCGGTTCATGTACTTCTGAATCAGCTTCAGCTCGGCGCGGTAACCGTCGAGCACCCGGTCGTCGCCCGTCAGCAGCCAGGCGTTGAGCAGCTTGCCGAGGATCATGTCGCGATTGTGGGAGTCGCCCCAACCGTAGAGATCGCCGTAGCTCTTGCAGATCCAGCTGTCGTTATTGGGACCGTCGACGTGCTCGTCCTTGAATCGGATGCAGGCGGGCATGACACCGGCCGGCTTGCCGTCGCGCCCCGGCCGCACGGTGTCCTCGCTGCGGGCCAGAGCATATTCGTGTTGTAACTTGACCGCGCGCGGAATGCTCGTGTACCAGGCGATCAGGGCCGCGGGGCGCATGGCGCGCCCGTGATAGAGCGTGTCGACGCCGTCGCCTTCGCGGTCCGGAATGAACTTACCTCCCATGTTGATGTCGATGAAGTGCCGGTGCCCGTGCGCGTTGACCGCGGTGTGCACCGTGTCGGTCGTGAGCGTCGTCTTGAGGAACCGTTCGATCTGGAGCGGATCGCCGTAGTCCAGCGCGAGGATGACGGACGAGTCGGACGTCGTCTCGCACGAGTGCTCCACGTCCCATCGACGCCGGAAGTACCCGGTGTCCTCGAGCAGCGCGCGGCTCGTCCAGATGCCGTTGACGAGCTTGCGAATGCCGGCCTCGATCTTCGAGTTGCCGCAGATGATGGACGTGATCGACCACCGGCGGAGCACCTCGCAATCGTCGTCCCATCCGCCGCCCATGCTGCCGTTGGGTGCCTGGCGGTGTTTCCACCACCACTCGACGATGTGATCGACGCGCCCGCGCAACTCCTGCTGCCGCACCGCCCAGAGCGGCGTACCCGGCAGTATCGAATCCGGCAGGAACTCGCTGCCCCAGGGGATCTTCTTCCCGTCGTACATCTGCGTCAGGGGCAGGTCCGGCCAGCCGGCCTTCAGATCGACGAGCAGCTCCAGGAAGCCCTGCTTCGACATCGGACGATACCGCTCGCCCTGCTGCCTCCACCACCAGTAGTAGGTGCGCACGTGTTCGATCAGCGCCTGCGGATAGAGCGGGCTGTCCGTCGGAATCACGATCTTCGCCCAGGCGTGCTCGCGCACCCGGCCGTGAATGCGTCGAAAAGCCTCCAAACGCCGATCGCGTGCCTTGTGCTTCGCGAGATGCTTCTCCCAATCGTCGATCGCCGTGCCGAGGTCGTCCAGGAGCATCTCGTACTCGCCGGCGTACTTCGGCTGGCTCTCGAGAATGCCGGAAAGGCACCAGAGGCCGAAGACGGTCATCTTCGGCTTGCTCGTCCTGATATGGCCCCGCCCGCTCTCGAAGTTGCCGCCGTAGATCCGGTCGCGCGACGGCAGCAGGTTGGGCATCGCCATGAACCCCTTGCTGGGCAGTCCGCACGTGAAGAAGTCGATCTCGTGGAGAAGACGGCGCGCGGCCACGTCCTGGTCGTCCTGCTCCACCGCGCGGCGCAGATGTCCTTCGGTCGCCTTGATCGCCTTGTCCGGCCGAGCATTGCCGATGTGACCGGCCACGGCCGCTGCCAGCGCGCCGCGCACGGCCTCGGAGGCGCTGAGCCGGCCGGCCTGCTTCAGCGCCTGGTCGAGCTTGCCTTCGTTGATCAGGCCCACGACCGTCGCCACGTCCTTCGATACGATCCGCTCGTGCGCCACGAGCTTGCCGGACATCCACGTCAGCAGACGCGGCGGCGCCTCGGCGCCGGCAACATTGGGAATCGTCGTCGCGATGACCACAGCGCAAAGCATCAGGACGCTGCGAGCCCCGCGATCAGAGACGGTGAGCTCGGTCAGTTGCATGTCTGGAGACCTGTCATTGCTTCGGGATCGATCGGCGCATGGTACCGCACAGATCATATAATTCACGGCTGCGGAGACTCAGGGCATGCCCGCGACGGTAGCTCGTCTCATCCTTTCGATCGCAGCCGTGCTCTTGGCGGCGGCGCTTTATTTACCCGTGTTCCTCATCATCGAGGAAGGCGGTTTCATTCGAAATGATCTCAGGGCGCTGTGGGCTACGGACGTCGTGTGCGGCGCAATACTCGTCGTGACATGGTTCCTCGTGTGGCGCGCCGAGGTTTCGTGGACCGCGGGACGAATCGTGATGACGAGCCTGTCACTGATCGTCGCGGCCATACCGGCGGCGGCGATCGTCGTCGCCATGCAGATGCTGCAGCCTTACAGTGATGAAATCGCCGCGGTCTGCGGGGCGATGATCTGGGCGCCGTGCTGGATGGGCGCGACGGCGCTTGTCTGGCGCGAGACGAGACCGGAGCGAGCGGAGCGGCTCAAGATGCAGGGGATTGGCGCACTGGCATGTCCGACCTGCGGGTACAGCATGATGGGGCTGAAGGAGCCGCGCTGTCCGGAGTGTGGATCGCGGTACACGCTGGATCAGCTCTACACCTCGCAGGGAGAATCCAGGGTCTGAATTCCAGGGTCCGGGGTATGGGGTATGGGGTGCGGTTGCGGTTCCAGGTCACCCGGGGTCGTCTTTGCCGTAATGCAGAAAGACGAACTCCCCGACCGAGTTGCCGCTTGCGGACTTGATGGGCCCGAACACCGGCTGGCGGCCCGTCAGCTCGGCCACTTCGAGCCTGATCGCGCCGGCGATGTCAGACGCCGAAAACACCGGTCGTTCGGGATACTGAAGCACCTGCAGGAACTTCCTGGCGAAGACGCTGCGATCGGGAACCGTCTCGAGGTCGCCGCTACCCAGGCACCAACGCGCGGGCTGGGCGATGACGCGCCGGTAATACGCATTGCGCTTGGCCGAGAGATCCGGTCCTCCGCTACGCATCAGCGAGCCGCTGAAGCAGGAATCGCTGACGATCAGGACATGTCGCGCCTTCATCGTGTCGACGTACGTGATCAGCGTGTCGTTCGGAAGCCAGTCGGCTTCCGCCGGCTCCTGCTCGACATGCTCGCGCGCCTCGGTGGGAATCCAGAATCCTCGTTTCACCAGCTTGTCGTAATAGCCATGACCCGCGAAGTAGATGAGCAGCGCGTCCTCTTCGCGCAGTGTCTTCGCGTAGTTGCGTAGCTTCCGAATGATCGCGACCTTCGTGGCCTTGTCGTCGTACAGCGTCTGCACGTCGGCGAAGCGATATCGCGGTTTCAGCAGCGCGCCGACGGCCTCAGCATCCTGCTTTGCCTGGCGAAGATGGGGCCAGTGACGGTAAGTGTTGATGCCGATCACCAGCGCGTGGTACCGGGGCGGCTTGACGCCGCCGCTGAGCACGCGGCCGATCGACAGGCCG
>NYZC01000416.1 GCA_002686995.1 Phycisphaeraceae bacterium
GCCATCGATACCGAATAGTGTACGACGCGATAGATCCGGTACGCATATGTTGATTTCTGATCTCGGCGTTCACTCGCCGAACAAGACAATGAGTGGCCTGACATTCGCTCAGTCTCCGGTACTTGCCGAGACGATGAAGTCAAACAACTTGCTAGTGATCGAAATCAGAATACCTGCTTGAACATCTCCTAATCTAACTTCAGAACTAAGGATGTAGATCGAATCTAAAAGATTGGCCGATCTGATAACATCGTCTCCAATATCAATATACGTATCGCCAACCTTCTTTCCTACATGTGTTGTCAAATGTTCCCAGAATGCGTTATTACGATCTCTAATCCACTGCGACACCCGTTGAGTTAATGACTGCGCTGCTCCTTTTTCAAGTCCAACATATCCACTTTGAACCACAAAATTGGCAATCAACACACTCAGAATTTCAGATCGTGTTAAAGGCGGCTCATCGTCTCTCCTCCTTAGTTCATGCTGAAGCACGAATGCTGTTGTGGCAAACACCGCTCTTGATCCAGCGACTCCCACCACATTGATAGCTGGTGCAAGTAGATACCTAATTGCCTTGGATCCAAAGACCCTCACAGCCCACCTGTTCAGGAATAACTTAGAAATAACATGGCGCCCTACACCACCAATAATCGGTCCCCCGATTACGCCGATGGTACCGTTTACCGCCGCGTCAACAGCAATTCTACCGATTGACTTCTCAGCACCGGCGAATGCAATTGACAACGTATCAACAGTCACACTGATCCCGGCAGAGATCAGACCTGCTGTAATAAGCTGACCCTTTATCGAGAAGGGTGCACGACCACTTGGGTCGATCAGGTTGATCGGATCTGCATACGCGTAGATGTACTTCTGAAAGCTCTTCGGATCAACGATGTTACCAGAAAAGGGATCAACACGGTTGAACCGACCACTCCTGACATCATAGTAGCGATCGCGCAAATAGACGTTCTCAGTAATATGATCGAACTGCTCACCTGCAAAGAGAAGACGGGTCCTGAGATCCACCGCATTTGGCCTGCCGTACCCATCAAAATCATAGGCTTGAAGGAATCTACCGGCATCATCGACGACGATTCTTGTTGAACCAAGACCATCGACGATGAGCGCAGAGAAATTCATGTCTTCGACACCTGAATCAACCTGCCCAATCACATCCAAACCAATCAGGTACGAGCGCTCTGGAACGGCGTCGCCATCGTCAACCCTCTCCTCCACCACCTGCGGATGACCCGAGTGATTCTGTCTATCCACGAGATAGAGAACAGTCCGATCGTCTTCGGATGAAGTGACGCGCTGCTGAACGCGCATCCCGTCAGGATCATAGACATATTCGCTTACCGTGGTCTGCTGATTCCTGGTGATCGTCGCCCTTTTCAGCCTTCCCCGCACGCCGTATTCGAATTCATGGGTTTCAGGCCCTTCGAGCGTGACGTCGTCGTAAGGGACGCTCTTCGAGGTGACGAACGTCCAGTCGCCGGCGACGCCGCTGAGTGGATCGGCGTTCGGGCCGTAGGCGTAGGTTGTCGTGCTTGTCGGGTCGTCGAACCAGGGATCGATATTCTGCTCGAAAAGGAGACGGTCATTCGAATCGTACCGGTACCGGGTTGTCCGATCTACGGTCTGGTAGGGTGAGATGAAGTTCGGCGACTCGACATGTTGCTTCTCGAGACGGTTGCCGACCAGGTCGTAATAGTAGAAATCGATGTACTGCTCATCGTACGCCGGCCCGTCGCGCCGCTCCTCGATCAGACGTCCCAGGGCATCGTACCGCCATTTGATCTCAGTAAACGAATCATCACTGGGACCCGGCGAGCCGCCGTCACGCTGCTCAAGAGCAGTTGCGCGTCGACCATCCGCACGCAGCTTGTAAGCGTATCGAGCCAGCACGTCGTTATCGCTCAGATCGCCTGGTGTCGCGTCCGGGTGGTAATGCGTCAACACGACCAGACGATCAAACGCGTCGTACTCGTAGTCGCTGACGATCCCCGACGCGAACGTCAACTTGTCGAGCTTTCCGACGGGATCGTACGCGTACGACGTGGTCTCCGGAGCAGGTAGACCGCTTCCGTCCACAATCAGCTCGCCCTGTCGTACATGAGCGTCGACAGCAGTCAGTCGCCCGCGAACATCGTATCGGTAGCGCGTATCCGTCACCGGATGCTGCTCATCATTACCCGTGGACATCCTCGCCAATCTGCCGGTAGTACGATCATACTCATATCGGATCGTGCCTTCAGGACTTCGAATGACCGCTTGGCGGCCGTCGACGTCATATTCGAACGACGTGATCCCTCGTCCATCCGCGACCGATTCGATCCGGCCTGCAGCACCGTATGCATATGCGATCGAGTCAGTAGGAGCGTCGACATCCGTGTTCAGGTCCGGCGAAAAGAACGCTCTGGAGACGATGCGTCCCTGCGGATCATAGACATATCGGGTTACGTTGCCCTCGAAATCGACGGATCGCTCGAGGCGACCCGCGTCATAGAAATGACGCTCAATCTGACCGAGCGGCAGCCGACGTGCGATGAGCCGGTTCAAATGATCATAGAAGAAGCGTGTTTCGCGCCCCAGCGGATCCTGGATGAGGGTCTGGTTTCCGGAGGCGTCGTACTCGTACTCATACCTTGGATTCACCAGTGGACCGCGGTTCAAGGGATCCAGGATGGTCCCAGGTCCGGCCTCCGGCGGCTGCTCGACCGCGGGCAGCACCACCGCCAGCAACTGCCCTGAAATCGGGTCGTATTCATAGGTCGTCTCGAGCCCCATCGGATCGATTGCAGCCACTCGCCTGCCCTGCCTGTCGAATACACTGCGCGCAGTGCTCCCATCCGGAAAGATCGTGCGCGTCGGCTGGTCCGACATGTCGTATTCGGTACGGATCTCTCGACCCATCGGATCGCGAACGAGAACGCGCCGATCGGCGGCATCATATTCGAAGGAGGATGTCAGTTGATCCTCGAGCGTCGTGAGGTCACCGTCCTCGTCAACAATGGTCCTGGTCAATCGCCCTGCGACGTCGTAGACAGATTGTTCGACCAGGCCGCCTGCATTCCGCCTCAGCCCGGCCCGTCCGGCCCCGTCATAGACCGTCCGGCTCGTCGAGATCGGAGTGGGAGCGCTGCTGACGAATCGGGTCCGTTGGAATCCCGCGTTTGACGGATCGTCTTCGATCACAATGTCAACATCCGCCAACCGCTGAACCTCGACGACCCGACCGAGTGCATCGTATCGCGTATACGTCCCCACGGGACCCTCAACGGAGCTATCCAGAGCCGGTTCGATCGCATCCACGGAATGCGTAATTCTACCACTGGCATCATATACGTTGCGTGAGACCGTCACCGGTCGTTCATCGGGATCGATCTCGCCGCTGTATGTCCTTGTTTCGATTCGCTTGCCACGGACGTCGTGGACGTGCTGAATCGTCGAAATCGTCAAAGCTCCACGTCGCGCGATGACGCGGCTCACCTGACCGCTGAGATCGTAAACCGTCTCCGTTTCCGCGCCATCCGAGCCGACCGATCTCACCACGCGACCTTGAGGATCGTGATGCGTCTCCGTCATGATCCGCACTTCAGATCGATGCAGCGATAATGAATTGAATCTTGCTGATGCGTTGATCGTACCCAGTCCGATCTGTCCGTCGTCGACGTCATTCGCGAACCGATGCGAGACAACGGTCACTTCGCCGGCCACGACACTGACGTCCCGCCCGTCAGCAATGACCGACACCGGATAAGAGGCTGAAAGGTTCAGTGATCCATCGGCGGACGCAAGCACCTCGAACGCGCTATTTCGAATGTGCCCGATGCGCCACTGGTCCGCGCCGAAGAATGCACCGGCAATCTTGAAGTCGTCGTCGTCACGGTAGTCGAAGACGACGAGGGCGTTGGTCCAGTGAGCAGAACTCTCCCGGCTTCCCTCCAGGACCGTCTTGATTTCGAAGCGTGATGACAGCACGGGCACGTCGAGCAGCGCAATCGAATGCGCATCGCTTCCGGACGGCGTGACCGGACTTGCTTCGAGCCGTCCCTGATTCACCAGCCATTGTCCTGTCCTCAGGACGAATCCCCCCTTCGAGGTGCCGGCGGAACCAAACACGTCATCATCGAATGACGTAGCGAAATCAGTCGCGGTCCAGGGGTACTCAGCGGTCTGCTGGTTCCCGAGCGCGTCATACGTGAACCTGCGGACGATGCCGGCTTCGTCTCGGACCTGATCAACAAGGCCTCGATCATCGTATTCGAAAGCACGATCGTTCTGATCCCGCGCCAGCCGCACGAGGCGATCCGGCCGATCTGGCGCGTATTCGAATCGCGTCACGATTCCTGATGGCTCAGTCGCGCTGACGAGATTACCGTCGGCATTGTATTCGCTCCGTGTCGCACGCCCCAGCGGATCAACGACCGTCCTCAGGTCTCCCCGGCTGTCGTAGTCATACGAAATCACTCTTCCCAGCGCATCGATCGATTCGGTCAGCCTGCCGTTATCGTAGGAGGATCGGCTCATCCAGTTGAATTGATCCGGTAACCATCGAAACCGGTCATGACCTTCATCATCTGCAATCGTGAACGGCAGCCCCTGCCCAGTCTGATTGCCCTCAGCATCGAATTCGAATACCGAGATCTGGTACGCAAGCCGGTTGTCCGGCAGCAGGTGATGCTCGATCCGACGGATCGTGTTGCCTCTTCCATCCTTGACCAGCTCGATCGTCATCGATGTCTCGGACTCGGTGCTGATCGTTTCGATGTATCGTGTTCCGTTCGGATCATCCAGGCGGATGATCGGAGGCGAGAATTGAGCGTTGCCCCCCGCCGCATCGGTGACTGCAGTGACACGTCCGCTTGACGAATCAATACTCAGGCGCAGCGTCTCCACGCCTCGCGCATCGACCACGCCCGTCAGAAAGTGCTCATCATGCTCATGATAGAGATATTTCGTCGTGGCGGGCTCATCGCCACGAGAGGAGAAGACGATTAGATTGCCGCGGGCATCGTAGTCATATGACAGAGTATGTCGCGCCCGTTCGGATGTGCCGCGCGGATGCTGTGTCCCGACCGGATCGGTGACGGCAATGATGCGACCATTTCGATCGCGTTCGATTTCGATCATCGCGACCGTTCTGCCGACGGGATCGATGCTCGAAATTCGACCCGGATCCACTTCGAGTCGATTGCCCTGTCGATCCCGTACCTCCAGCAGCCTCCCGTTCGCACCATCAAGCTCGAAGCGGGTCCCGTCAGCCTTGGTGACCCTGAAGACGCTGGACAATCTCTCCGAAGTGGGGTTGTAGGCAAGCCCGTCCCCGGTCACGTATCCCTGGTCCGTGCGAAACAGGGTCAGATCTTTGTCAACCTGAAGCCTGCTTCGCACGCCTCGATCAGCAACGAACGCCGGTTGCGCGATGCCGGTAAACCGGTACAGGAGTGAAGCCGCGATCTCCCCTGCAAGCTGCCCCGCGGGCGGGTCGACAGGTTCAGGCACGAACGTGAACGTCTCTCGACGACCACCGGGTAGCGTGACGCTGACACGCGTACCATCACGGAAGGGATTGAAGACACCACGTGCTTCCTGACCGGTCGGTTCAATGTCTGTCGACACGTCGGTCGAAAGTACATGCATCGACCATCCAAACCCGAACGCGCCCTGCCTGTCGCGACTCAACGTGTCGTAGGTCCGCTGCACCGTGATCGGTATTCCGCCAAGGTCCACCGCGAGATCGGTCATCGAGATCGCGAAATTACCGAGTTTGAGACCCGTGTCGATTTCAACCGTGCGACGATGGATCGCCTGGTCTCCGGCTGCATCTGCCGCTTCCACTACCAGCACGTAGGATCCGTTCGCAAGTGACGTCGGATCGATCCGCGCCAGGATCGAATCGTGGAGAGGTCCGGCATCGGCGTCGTCGACGAGCACCGTGGTTCCGAAGTCACTATTGAGCGTAATCCGCACATGACGAATCTCATCGCCGAGCGACATCGAATCCGGAATGATGGAGCCGACGACGTCCAGGGGCTCCGTCACGATTGAACCCGGCGCCGGCGCCAGTATTTCGATGGTCGGAGCTGAAGGATCGACAGGATCGTACACTTGCAGATCGAATCGGGATTCCCCCGCAAGGCCAGCGCTGTCCGTCGCTCGGGCAACCAGCGTAACAGCCGTCGAGTTGCTGATATCGAGTCGGGTCGCCCCGGAGGAATCCAGGATCAGCGGATGGCCGTTCGCAGTGAGTTCCAGCGCTCTGATCGCGCCATTGTCGGTGGCCAGGACGTAAACGGTGATCGTTGATCCGGCAATTGCGGGTGCTTCGGAGGGCACGACCTCGACTACAGGTGGCTGGTCATCGGTGACGACGATGACATGGAACTGTCCGACTGTGGAGCGACCGTACCTGTCGTGAACCTTGATTGCGACAAGTCGGCCGGCGTGACCGGTTGGAGTGACGTCCGCGACACCGGGCGTCCACGTGAGTACGCCCGTCGTTTGATCAATGACCATTTCAGATGGTGCATCGAGCAACCGGTACGCGTACGGCAGCGAATCGACTTCAACCGTATCCGGAGGCCCAAGGAACACGCTCATGCTTCCGCCGGCGACGGTCGTGATCCGTTCAGGCAGATCGAGGTGCGGCGGATCATCCGCGAGCAATGTGATGTCGAACCTTTGCGTGAGTCCCGCGCCGCTACTGTCGAGCGCGGTGATCGCAAACGGATACGTCTCGCCGGCGACGACAGAGGAATCGGGCGTCCAGCCCATCCAGCCCGTCACCGGATCATAGGTAAAATCCCCGGAAGCCCCCATCACCCCAATCGGCCCCTCAATCGTAATCGACAATGGCAACCCCGCCGCATCATCTTCAGCATCGCTCGCTTCAATCCGATGTTGATACGATCTGCCGATGATGGCGTATGGCGGCGGTTGCGAGTCAATTACCGGCGGAGAATTGAAAGCGGACACGTACAGGAGGTAATCCTGATCCTGTCCTGCTCCAAACGGGTCCGCCACCCGCAAAGTAACCTCGTGAATTCCCGGTGTCGGATCAGGCCACTCGACGATCCCGTCTGCAGACACACCCATCTGCTCCGATGGCTTTCGGACGAGCGCGTATTGCAGCGTGTCGCCGTCAGGATCGTATGACTTTGCCTTGTAGCGATAGGGTTTCGACACGTGCCCCAGCGTCACCGGATCGGAATCGAAGCGCGGTCCCACGTTAGCGCCTCTGACATTGATTCGGAGCGCAAGCTCGTTCCGGGCGCCATGGACATCGTGTACCACGGCGATGATGGCGTGCACGCCCAGTTGGGCAACCGTCGGGACCCAGGAGATTCGAGCACCTCCTTCGTGTTCGATCGTCATGCCCGCTGGTGCTTTCGAATCCGACGCGAAGGACCAGAAGATCGGGTCGCCGTCCGGATCGGTGGCAGACAAGTCGGCCTGGTAGAGTCGACCTGCGACGGCGTGCGTCACAGGTGATGAGAGAATCACCGGTGCCTCGTTGGAAGTCCGATGATCGACATGCACCTGGAAGGCCTGCAGGTCAGTGAGTCGACCGTCCGATACCATGATCGTCAGATCGTGCTGGCCCAGTTCGCCTGCACCCGGTGTCCAGCGCAGCAGCCCTATCTGCAGGTCGTCTCGTCCCTGCCTCACGATCGGACTGATCGAGACGCCGATCGGCGTGTCGGGTGCTTCGACGATTTCAAACTGAAGCCGATCGCCGTCCGGATCAATCGCAGTGATTTCGTATAGATACGTGCGATCAATTCCGATGCGCGTCCGCGGTGACGACATGATCAGTGGCGGCCGATTCGTGGGCGCATCGGGATCATGAACGTACACATCAAACGTCTGCTCGGCGCTCGCGTTGTGGGAATCAGTGGCTACGAGACGCAATCTCAAGACCCCTGGTCCCGCAGGAGTCCATTCCAGCGCCGCGCGGTTGGTATCGATCCAGTCGAACGTCATACCCGACTGCGGTTCAATCAGTCCGATCTCGATCACGTCTCCGTTGGGATCGTCAATCATGACTTCATAACGATAGAGCTGACCCGCGATTGCACCGAGCTGGTCGACATGAGGCCGGGACATGAACCGAGGTGGTGCATTCGGCAGTACGACCAGATCGACGAGCTGCTGCGCAACCTGGCCGTCGTCGTCTTCCGCGTTGATCTGGACGTGAAAGGTACCGGGCGCCGTCGGCGTCCACTCGATCGCACCGGGCGCCGAGTCGCCAATGATCATTCCGTCGGCGGTCGTTTCGGGACCGATCCAGAGCGACACTTCCCCTCCATCCGGATCGCGTACCGACACGTCGTAGCGATACGGCAGGTCGATCGCGAGCGGTCCTCGCCACGGCTCCGTCTCGAAGATCGGTTCACGATGCATTCCGGCTACGAGCACTGTCAAAGTGAAGGACTGCACGGTGCGCCCACCTCGACCATCCTCTGCGACGACGACGACTGAATGATCACCGGCCTGAGACGGTGTCGGCGACCATTTCATCAACCGTGATCCGGAATCAACGAACAGTCCGTTCGGCCCCTCCTCGATCTGAAGCAAAACGGCATCGCCGTCCGGATCGGTCACAGTCATGACGTATTGCCATCCGGCCTCATCGCCGATGATCGTCGTCGTCACCGGCAGCGAAGTGATCACCGGGTTTCTGTTCGATCCTGTCGTGCCCTCCTCGACAGTCAGCACGAACGACTGATGATCGACACCTCCCCTGTGGTCGTCCACAGACACGCCAACGACGTATGATCCGGGCTCGATCGGGTGCCAGGTCAGGATGCCCAGATCGGCGTCGATGGACATCCCGAGTGAGGTCGAGATCGGATCAAGCTGGTACTTAAGGACGTCGCCATTCGGATCCTCGGCCATGACGTAATACGCGAAGATGTCGCCCGGATACACGGCCCGAATCGGTTCCGAAACGATGATCGGCGCTTCGTTGCCGCTCGTAACATGGACGCGAAAGGACTGGAGATCGATACCACCCCGATCATCCATGGCTCGTACGATGACGTTGTGCCCGCCCAATTGCCGCTCGTCAGGCATCCAGCGGAGATGACCGCTTTGAGGGTCGATGACCATTCCCGCGGGCCGCATCGGCAGATCGAACTCGATCGGATCGCCGTCGGGATCCTCAATGACGACTTCATATTCGAATCCCAGGTCCACGACGGCGGCGCGGATCGGCGCACTGGTGATCTCAGGATTGCGGTTCAGGGGGAGCCCGATACCGGCATTGCCGAATTCGACACCGGTAACCACCTCGTCCGCGCCGATCAGAATGTCGAAGTGGCTCTGACCTTCGACTTTGACAGGTCGGCCACCGGCTCCTGCCGTCGGCCCTGCATACACGCCCCCTGCACTCGACTGCACCCACCCGTCCTGATCCTGCTCACGCACGATATAGGAAGTCGGTTCGAGACCGGTCAATCGAAACACACCAGCATTGTCAGTGCGGGTCGCACGCTCCTCATCATTCAGCTCACCATCACCGTCGGCATCGAGAAATACGGTCCATCCCGCGAGGCCGGGCTCCCATGGCAGCGGCTCGACCGCCGTCGTTCCCGAAGGTGAAAACGTCACGTGCGCCCAGATCAGGGGACGTTCGGAATCCGACGTCATGGGTAGCGTTTCGACCTGTATGGCCCGCCCGTCCCAGAACAGGCGATGGAGTCCAGAGTCCTCCTCGAACGTCTTGGTCTGACTCAGCAGCAGATCGCCCGCCATCGAGCGGAACTGATCTCCGGATGCAACGAGCAGTCGATCGCCTCCGAGGTCCGCGCCGAACAGGTGACGCCCCGATTCCAGTTCAGAAGGCACCAGATCGATGTCACGTACGGGGACATCGAGGTCGAATACGAGCGGCGATTCGACCCCATCGATATCGAACGCGTACAACTCGGTACCGGCGCCCGTGACGATCCTTCCGGACAGCGGGCCGTATCGATCGACATCAGCAGGAACCAGGACGACACCGGACATCAGTCCGACCAGCGGATCCACTGCCACCGCCGCAACGAGCGTGGCCTGTCCCTGCGAATTGATACGCCACACCTCACCGTTCGAAGTCGCTGCAATGAGATCTCCGCCGAGTAGTCCCGTCCGATCGAAGTGCAGCCCTGCGTAGAGCGCGTCACTTTCTGGACCGAGATCCACCCAAGGGGTGATCACGGTTTCGCCGCCGTCCGTCACCCGCAGGATTCGCCCGGAATCGCCAATCCCCATGAACAGGTCGCCAGGAACGAATCCTCCGGGGTGATCGGTCGGCACGGACTCGATGCTCGAATAGGCACGCGAACCCAACACCGTCGCGACAATTCTGTCCGTACCGTCGGAAGCAATGGATCGGATGTCGAACCCGTTCGAGGAATCAGATGCCGTGCTGAACACGATCGAATCCGACGGTGCATGGTGTGCCACACCGATCGGCTGATCGACCGTTCCTCCGGCGTCGCGCAACGTAATCCAGGGTGTCTCGCTCGGACCAGGCATTGGGAGTTCCGGCCGATACCGATTTCGGATCCCATCCCGATTGACGTCTTCGAACTTGCGCCCTTCGATCGTCCCGTGAACCACGTCATCGACCTCGACGGAAAAGGACTGCTGATCGAAGCCGCCACGTTCGTCCTCCACGCGCAATACCACGTCCTGCATCGAACCGGACTCGATGTTCGCCGGAACCTTCCAGGTGATCTCACCCGACCCGGAATCAAGCATCATGGCCCCTGGCCCGTCCACGAGCACATAAGTGAGTGGCTCGTCATCATCCGGATCAACTGCATCTGCGTCGTATCGGTAGATACTCAGCGGCATCATCGTGATGTCGCTGAACTCGACTGACTGGGAATGCGCAAACAGCCCGAAGCGTAGAGGCCCGGAATTCCGAGCGGCACCGTCTGTCGCGAAGTCCTGCAACCAGGTGACGCCACCGGCGTCGGTGATCGAGATCGAGAATCGCGAACCGAGCCATTCGATCGCGAACCGATAGTCGTGATTCGGCTCCCAGGGAACATCGTTCCGTGCAAGGACGACGACCCCGTCAGAAGGATCAGAGTGGTCAAAGGCCGAATTCGCCACGGGTCCGGAAGCGTCGAATCGCGTCACGGTCATTCCCCGTTCGAACGCTTCCGTGCCCGAAAGCACGGGATTCGCAACGGACGTACTTCTCACCCAGTCGAACAGGTAGAAACGACGCGGATCCTCATAACCGAACACGACGCCGATCGAATCGTCACCAGACGTGCTGTCCGCTCGGAACGTTCCCGAGAATCGAAACGCGTCGTCGGCAGCGTTCTGAGGAGCAAGCCAGATCGAAGGTCCGCTGAAGTCATGCGCCTGCACTACGGAAGTGCCATCTTCCGCAACGTTCCAGAGTCCCGGGACGTCGTAGTCGACCGAGCGCCATCCGTCCGGGAATCCGCTCCGAAGGAGCATGGAAGTCGTTTCCTCCCGAACGGGCTCGACTTGTGTCGGCGGCGAGGACGTGAACAACGGATCGCCATTCGCCTCCTGGACAATCACGATCGCTTCGTATCGATCCTCCGCTTGTCCACCACGGCCATCGGTCACGGATACGTGGATGACGTGCCTCGCATCATCAGAATGCAGATGATGACGTGTCGGAATCCATGTGATGGCGCCCGACTCGGCATCGACAGCAAGCCCCTCAGGTCCCTCGACGAGTCCGAACAACAGTGCATCGCCATCCGGATCGACGGCCTCGATCCGATCCTCGAAACGGTCGCCGACGACCGTATGGGTAATCGGCACGGACGTGATGCGCGGAGGACGATTCGGCGCGAAGGACTCTACCCTGATCGAGAACGTCTGAACGTCGTCGCCCCCGAAGTCGTCGCGAACGCGCAGTGTGATCGGGTAGACGCCTGCCTCGGACGGCATCCACTCAAGGCGGCCGGTCAGGCGATCGACTGACATGCCATCCGGGGCCGACTCCACCTCAAACGTCAGCGCATCTTCGTCGGGATCAGTCGCAATCGGATCGTAGGCGTAATCCATGCCCACCAGGGCACTGATCCGAGGACGAGTCGTAATGACCGGTTCCTGGTTTGCTCGCCCAAGAAACCTGATCCTGTGTTCGAACTGCACGGCGTCTGCATTGCCGAACGTCAGGTCCATCGATTCAGATGTCGAATCGGGCAAGAAAGCCCCGACCTCCGGATCAACCGCAGCATCAGTCAGATCGAGAAACGGAAACCCCTTGGACGTCTGGCCATCCGGTCGAGCAACGTACACCGACGCGGTATCGACCCTGTCCACAACGACGATGAGTGGAGCCCGCAGCGGGACTGCAGATCGATTCGAAACCGTCAGCCCCACATGAAGCTTGCCACCGCGATCGTCGTATGTCGTACGCTGATAGGCTGGATCCAGCAGGGCCGTCACATCGATCAGGTCAGAAGTATCGACGGGAGGGCCGGCCGCCGATCGCGGAACCGACGTCACCGGATCCGCCATCAGCGGCGGACCCGACAGGAACTGCAGATCGGATCGCATCACGACCCGGGTCTGCGAATCGCGATCATTGTTCACCAGGCGGGCGACCAGACGAGCGGCCGTGCCGGACGGCAGCGTCGACACGTCGAAGGTCACGACCGTGGCCCCATCCACACTGCTGACCGTGGTCCCGCCACCGGTAACCTGCCCCAGACCTTCCGTCCAGTTGAATGCAGCATCTCTGCCCAGTGCAATCGTCGGCACCCACGGCAAGCCGGCATCGTCCACGATCGCCAACTCGAACGCATCACGAACGGATGCCCTCGACGAATCCGTCGAGTCGAAGTCGACATCCAGGACCTCGATCGCGATCGCGGTCGCCCCGGGCTCGATGACGAAGGGCCATTCATGCTCCACCAGGAAATCCGAGCGCTCGACGAGGACCACGTTCGGACGGGCCGGCACGAGGTCATCGATGGTGGTTTCGAAGACCAGATGGGAATCGGTGATGCGCCGCTCCGCGAAGAATACGGAGAACGGATACGTTTTTCCCTCAACCAGGTTCAGGCTATCGAGCGACACGAGATCCGCACCGATGGCGGGATGAAGTCCACCGAGGTCGACTACGAGACGGTTGTCAATGAAGATCCACAGATCATCGTCGGCCTCGATCACTTCCAGATGCTGTCCACGACGATACGTGAATTCGGCATGAAGCTCGAAAGTGACGTGATAGTTATGACAATCGACGATCTCATCGGCATCTCCGTCCTGGTCATCACGGTCACAGGCGGCCGGTTCGTATTCCGCATCGGCGTCGCCGGAATTGAACAGCATGCCGTCGATAGGGAAGAACTCGTGGGTCGATGAATAGGCGACAGCAGCATCAAGAGGAGCCGACGTCCCCACGAACTGGAAGATACCCGGACGCAGCGGGTCCTCCACGAAATGTGCCGACACTTCCGTCCGGCGATTGAAGCGAGGCTCATCGCGGTACCAGTAGTTGAGCCACGGCGTCGACGACTCGAGATCGAACAGCACCGGGTCGGCCATCTGAAGACCGAAAGGAAGAACGGGACTCGGATTCCGTTGCGGCTTACCATCCGCAAGCTGTGGCAGGACGAGACCTGGCGTCGGTGCCGGTGCGATGAAGTGCTCGAAATCACGATGCGGCAGCGTCATCCGGCTCTCGGGCGCGGCGCTGGTCCAGGTGGATGCGTGGAAGTCTCGAACCGTTGCCGTGAGCTCCAGCGTTCTGACGTGTGCTAGAGTCGGGTCCGCGCCGCCGACTCCCGTCGGATCGAGCCCCAGGTCATTCGTGACCAGTAGCTTGTCGATTTGGAGTCCATCTTCTCGATCCGCAAGATCCAGCGAGTGCTCACCTGCCGTCAATGAGAACATCGTCGGCGCTTCGTACCAGGACCAGCGCGTCGGCAGTGTTCGGCCCGGTCGAACCTCCCAATTGATCCACGGACCGCCGTCGACGCGAAGCCATATCGAATCGGCATCCTCATGCGGTGCGATCATTCGTGCCCAGATCCGGTAGTCGTCTTCCGCATCGATCGAAACGTGGTGCTTGACGTCAGCACGCGCCGGCTGATCGACGAGAGATTGTCCAGGAGTGAAGTTCGCAAGGAGACGCCCGTTCGAAGCCGTGGGGTCGCCGATCACCTCGAGCGCCGACACCGCCGCCGTACCCATCTCCGCCTCGCGCCAGATGGCATCACGGTCTCCCATGTCGAACATGAGGTCATAGTGTGAGTGCGTCGCGCCCGACACCGTGAAGTTGGCAAGGAGAACACCGAGATCGTCACTGCCGACCAGGCCGTCCCCGTTCAGGTCGCCCGCCGTCTTATCTCCGGGTGATACCCGTTTCGTTAGATTCGAAAGCAGGGTCGACAGATCATCCGCACCGACCAGACCGTCGAGGTCCAGATCGCCGGGCGGGTAGGCGACCACGCGTGCGACGAATCCCTCGCCATGCGCCGCCGGGATGAATACGTGCTCGTGATCGGACGAAGTGATCGAGCGCGCGATCTCGGCGCCCTCCGCGTCGTATATATATAGATCCAGATCACCGACGGACGCATCGAACAGAATGGCGACGTTGAGCGTGCCGGCGGCCGGAACCAGGACCTCGAAGAAGTCGTCGTTCCCTTCGGCGTGAATGCTCAGACCGTCCAGCGCGGTCGCGACACCGGGCTCGAGATCGACCGCGATCGCATCGTCAAATCGATCGTTCGGCTCAAACGGATCGCCGTTCAGGAGGATGCGCGGTTCAAGACCCTCCAGAGCTGCCCACCCCTGCCAGCGCGGACGATGCGCTCGCCACCAGTCACCAACCCGAGATATCCAGTACGGCCACCTGATCGATCCGCTCCTGATCGGCGCAGCGACACCGTCATCCCGATCCGTCTCGTACAATCAATGAGACTTCCCTGATGAAGTGCCGACATCGCCCTGAATCGGCCCTGATTCGGCCCTGATGCAAACAGACAAGCCAGGCAATCTGCGCGGACTGCATGAAGTGGATCAACCGCGCAGTTGCTGTCGAGGCTTTCCCTGTAGTTGCCTGAACCTAATCGCGTCTGCTCAAATTCCGCCCTCGCGCGACGCCGATGGCTCCGCCGTCAAACGTCGCAAACCAAGCCAGTCAGTCACACCCTGATCACGGTACATGACCCGCAATCGACAATCGAACCGGATGATAACGGGTCGTAGATCCGTGTCAACACGTGACACAGAAATGTTCAGCATTTTTTTCGACTCCGCGTACCATGGTCGAATTCGAGTACAGTCTCAAACAAGCGCGCTGATTCGAGCCTTCAGGGTGACATGCGGCGAAGAGGATCACGATCTGCGGGCGGCATCGCCCTTTCAAAGAACGTTTGTACTCCGCAATCGAGCAACGACGATCGGCAGAGTACGACCCGCGGGCCTGTTTTCGCGAAAGATGGTCGTAGAGCTGCCAAGGCGTCTCCCGCTGTCACTAAGAGTCTTCGTCATCTGGCTCGTGATCGTGATGTGGCGCCGGCAGGCCAATGCCGCATCGGCCAGCGGATAGTCGACGTGTCGGCTGCAACAGGCGAATCTCAAGGCCGGCCGGAGGTCATACGGGACATCGAGGATGACACGAATCCACCTGGCTGCTTTCATGTTGGCGTGCTTCTCGTCGCCCGCGCCAATGCTACACGCCGACGAACCTGTGCCGCACCGATGGCCCCCGAGGTTGCTGTTGAACAGTGACTGCGGGACGCCCGTCTTCTACAAGTTCGATGCGCCGATGAGCGAGAGCCAGCTGTGTCGCGTCGTCAATGACCTGCCGGGCACGCAGGTGGACGCGTTCCTTCCTTGTCCGCAGTTCAGCGATGATCAGTTCTGGTTTCCGACGCGCGTGGGAGAACCCTATGACGGCCGGCATGTTCAGGACGACCGATTCGAAGACAGGAACTTCAAGCGTGTCGCCGACCACGTCCGATCATTGAACGAGCGCGGGATCGATCCGATGCGGGTGTGGCAGCGGCGAGCCCGCGGGCTCGGACTCCTGTTCGTTCCCTCGCTGCGAATGAACGACGTGCACAAGGATTACGTCGACCGGTGGCCGTCGTTGCGGAGTCATTGGGAAACACAACGAAAGCACCTTCTGATCGGCGAAGCGATCCCCGCCTGGTACAAGCATCCTTACACGTTCTCGTGGGCGATGGACTACGCCCACGAAGAGGTGCGCCGGCGCAAGCTCGACATCATCACAGAGATCTGCACAAGGTACGAAGTGGACGGCTTCGATCTGGATTTCCTGCGCCACGTCTACTATTTCCGCCGGGGCCAGGAGGCTGACGGAGCGGAACTGATGAACGAGTTCGTGCGTTCCGTGCGCAAGCGACTGGATGAGATCGGCGAGGCGAAGGGAAAGCGGCTGAGGCTGCTGGTCCGCGTGCCGCCGCAGATACACCAGTGCGAGCGGATCGGGCTCGATGTGTCGACGTGGATCAGGAGCGGCTGGGTCGACATGGTGACCGCGATGGCGCCCGGCTATCTCGACATGGATGCCGATATCGCTTCATTCGCCGACCTGGCCAACGGTACGGGCTGCGTGATCGCAGGTGGCCTGGAGTACTACGTCCGGGGCTACAAGAAAACCGACAAGGAGAAGTCCACCAGTCTGGCGACGCTGCAAATGCTTCGCGCCGGTGCCGCGTCGTTCTGGGCGCAGGGGGCATCGAGCATCTATCTCTTCAATTACGACTGCCACGGCCCGTTTCCATTCCGCGGGCAGAAACGGCAGGCGCTCATGGAGGTCGGTGATCCCGCCCGGCTCGCCGGCCGGGATAAGCGATACCTGGTCACCGTCGACATGGAGGTTCGCACGCCGGAGGAGGGCGGGGACAAGCAACTTCCGGTGACGCTCGACGAGAAGCATGATCGGCGCGCGCTGCACGTTTTCGTTGCCGATGATCCGGCTTCGGCTCGCGCCAGGGGATCGACGGTGCTGGTGCAATTGACGGTGACGGGGACCGGCGTTCGCAATTTGCAGGTCTCGATCAACGGCAGCAACGCCGAGCCCGCAGAACGGAGCGATTCGCGATTGCTGTTCAGATCACCACCCGTGGTGTGGGGCAGAAACACGGTCGAACTGCGACGTGTCCCAGACGCAACCGGGGCGGATTCGCGCGTCACCGGTGTCGATCTGCAGGTGCGGTACCCCGCTTGACGAGCCCGGGCCCATGTCGATCGGAGATCAGACAGGTTTCCCAACGCGGCTGAGCCACAACGTTCAGGAAGAATCCAACCTGTCCGAGTATCGATTCGCACAGGTCGGAAACCTTTACCACGTCTCATTCAAACACGAACACCCCCGCGTACTTCATGTCCGCGTAGACCTCCCACATCGGTGACCATGAGCTCACCTCGCGAATCCGGTTGGGCCGGCTGCGGCCGCGACCGAGGTTGGCGCGGCGGCGCTCGCCCGGCTTCGGCGTGCCGCCGACGGCGCTCCACGGGATCGCCATTTCGCACGTCCATCGGTCGCTGCCGATGTGCGTGCCGCTGCGAAAGTCAGCGTTCCACTTGACGTCCGCCGGCGCGTCCTCGAATTTCGATACGCGGTCGAACTGCGTGTTCTTCGGGTTCACCACGAACTGGTAATAAGGGCGCATACCTTCGTGGGGCACCAGGAACACTTCGAGGCAGTCCGCGCGCCAGTTGTCGCTGTCCCGACCGCCGCCGCCGCTCGAATGAATGGTCCCGACACTGGGCTCCGTGCAGGTGAACGCGAAGAAGATGTGGTCGTCGTTCCACGTCACCTTCGCCACCGTGTCGGCCTCCAGGCCTTTCGACATATCCTGCAGGCGCACCGTAAACGACTGAAGCGGCTCGACGGTCCGCCAGATCGGATCGTCGGGCACGCCGTCGATCTTCGGCGGCCGCGCCTGCCCGGGCATCCTTCGGATGACGGCACGGCTTGGCTCTACCGAGTCCATCGCCGTGGCGCGGTAGTGCCCGAGCGCCGCCCGGGCCCTGGCAAAGGCCGGGTTCTCCAGGCCTTCGAATCGTCGCTGGGCCAGGCGCCGGCGCGCCGATCGGATCGCCTCGACGGTGCCGTGCGGCAGGTGGTTCCGCCAGAAGCTGTGCGGCGTCGTCTCCAGGTAGAACCATGCGTATCGATCGGTCGTGTCCATCGCGTGAAAAGTGTTGTGCTCGATCAGCTTCGTCTTCTCGTCACGAGACAGAAAAGCGCCCACCACCCTGATCTCGCCCATGGCGTGGTTCAGGTAGACGGAGGATCCGGCGCGCACGACCTGCCGGTACTTGCTTCGCAGAGCGGGATCGATCAGGAACAGGCATCGCTGCATGATGTCGACGTAGGCTCGGTCGAATCCTGCGCGATCGATCAGCCCGTACGCCCCCTCGTTGCCGTCGATGAGCCGCACCTCCGGCCCGGCGGCCTCGATCATGCCCTCGATGAAACCGAGGTAGATGCCGTAGTGCGATTTCGCCAGGAGCGCGTCGAGATCGGAACCCGTTCCCTGCTCGTCGCGGTAGAACTTCGCGAACGTCGTCATCTGGAAGTAGTTGAGGATCTGCACGTCCGGAAAGATCGACTGAACCGCTTCCACGTACTGCGCGCCGCGCCGCCGGGCGATGGCCCGGTACTGCGCATACGTGAACTCGTCCTTCCTCGGCGCATGCCGGTAGTCCCAGATCGGCGTGTGGTACTGCTCGGGATCGAAGGTCAGGCCGCGGCAGCCCGTCTCCCGGGCGATCCGCGTCTTGATCCGGATGTTGTGGAGGATGTTCTCCCAGTGGCCGTCGTCGAACCAGTCCATGTCGGTCTTGCTGTCAGCGCCCTTGATCATGATGAATCGTTCGGTGAATCGCTTCCACGCCGTGCGCTCCAGGTCCTGCTGCTCCTTCACATAGTGGTCGTCCGCCAGCTTCCGATCGTGAATGAAGGCGTCCGAATTCCAGTCGAGGGAAATGTTCAGGCCGTCGAACGGCGCCTGCTCCATCTTTCGGATGTTGGCGCGGATCTGCGCAGGGGTGCCCGAGTAACCTGCGTGGATCAGCTTCTTGACCGGGTACGTGCCGGCATCGGCCGTTGAAACTGCAATCACGGACAGCACGGTGGCGAGGCAAATCGTTCTCATGGGTGGACCCGCCAAGATGAGATGAATGGACTCCATACAGTCAATCGCCGGCGCCATTAATATAAGCTATTAGTCATTAGGCCAATCGTTAATAGTCATTGAATTGACAATTACCATGACTAATAACGATTGGCCTAATGCTGCCTCACCACGCCGTCCAGCCACCGTCCACCGTCAGATTCTGACCCGTGATGTAGCTTCCCGCGTCGCTGGCCAGCAGGATCAGCGCGCCCTTCAGCTCGTACGGCAGGCCCATGCGCTTCATCGGAAGCTTCGTGCACAGGCGATCGACCATATCCTTCGAGGCAGCCTCGGAGGGAAACGGCCCGGGGCTCAGGCAGTTGACGCGCACGTTGTCGCGCGCGTAAAAGGCGGCAAGGTGGCGGGTCATGTGGATCGTGCCGCCCTTCAGGGCGTGGTAAGCGACAGGGCTCGCCACGCAGACACCCTCGTACGCATCCGGGTAGGACGCGACCTGCCCGTACATGGAACCGATGTTGACGACGCTCCCGCCCGCGCCGCGACCCACGACGTGATCGCGGAACCGTCGGGCCAGGATGAAATAGCCGGCGTTGTTCACCTGGTGGCGCGCGAACTCCTCGAACGTAATGTTCGTGAGATCCTTGCCGACGGCATCCAGACCGTTGTTGATGAGAATGTCGACCGCGCCCGCACGCTCGACCGCTTCACTGAATCCCGCTTCGAGCGCGCCGCCGTCCATGTGGTCCAGCTGGGCGCCGTGATGAGCGGCGCCGCCGGGACTCGGAAGCTTCGACGCCGCATCGGACGCCCGCTCCCGATCACGGCTCGAGATGACGACCGATGCGCCCGCTTCGGCCAGGGCCCGGGACATGGCGCCGCCGAGCCATCCGGTCCCGCCGGTGATGAGGGCCGTGCGCCCTGAGAGATCGAAAAGCTGCTGAACGGTGCGCTCGTCGGAGGTAGGCATGGTCGCATTCCTGGTTTCAGGGTCGGCCGGCAGTTTACGCCGCGCGCCGACGCATGGCCACCCTTGCCGACCCGGGCCGTCTCCGACCCGGTGTCGGCATCGCCATCATCGCACTCCGGGCCGGAGACGGCCCGGCTCGGCGATGACATTCAATGTGCGGGAATCGTCAGCGCGTGCCGCTTCAGCTACGACGACGGGATCGAATCCGCCAGCTCGCACAGCGCCTGGTAATACTGCTCGATCTCGAGCCCGAGCAGCGTCGCGCCGTAAAGCTCCGTCTCCTCGCGCGTCACGACGGTGTCGCCGTAGTTGATGACGGGGATGTGGTACGCGATGAGCAGCGGCAAGGCTTCGGGCTGGTTCTCGAACCAGGGATGCACGAACAGGCAGAAGCCCTCCGAGGGTTGGGATCCGAGAGGCTGCGCGAACGCGAACTCGCCCTTCTGCAGCGCCTCGGCGTCGAATCGCAGTCCCGTCGGATATCGGACGACCTCGCGATCGTCGAGCATCCGTGAGATCACGTCGGCGTCGATGTAAAGACCGTACTTGAGGCGGGCGGCGTTCGCCTTTTCGACGATATGCTCCGCCAGCGACCGGCGGCCGTCCTCCTCGGTGAGCTTGCGATCAGGCATCGACTGCATCATAGCAGCGGCCCGCCGTGCTCTCCGGCGCCGCGCGATACGCGCGGACGCGCAACGACAGCACGCCGCCGGGGCACGCATCGACGCACGACCCGCATCGCGTGCAGGCCGGATGATCGACCGCCCGGCCCTTCAGTGCGTAGTCCTGCATGACCCGGATGCCCATCGGGCAGTTGAGCGTGCACTGCACAAGGTTCAACGTGTCGAACGGGCACGCCTGCACGCACTGGCCGCACCGGATGCATGCCGCGAGAAAATGCGACTCGTCGCGGGCGCCGGGCGGTCGCAACATGGGGGTGGACCACGATCTCGATCCGGCCCGGTAGGCCCCCGCAGCGCCGGCGCCGATCGCCGCCCCGGCCGCCATCGCAAGCCATTCACGTCGCGTCACCTTCTCCATCGCGCGTCACGGTTCCGGCACGTCTGCCTCGATGCTGCGCACCTGTACGTGGCAGGATCGGCATTTCGACTTGAGCAGGATGCCCGGCATGCCCTTGTGCCGGACGATCGGCGCGCCGCGCAGCCCGTCCTCGTGGCACAGCAAGCAGTCGTCGCGCCGCCAGGTCCGGCGGTGCGATCCCGATGCGGGAATCATCGGCGGAAAGGCGTTGGCGTTGAACAGGCCCTTGTTCGGCTGCGCGGCGCGCTTCGCGCCGCGGGGCTTGCTGCCGGGCGCGATGACGTGACACGTACGACACTTCGCAACGAGGAGGATCGGCGGCATTCCGCGATGGACGACCGTCGGAGCCTCGCCGACGCCGGTTTCATGGCAGCGCATGCAGTCATGGCGGATCCACGCGTCCTGGTGCCATTCCGTGTCCGGCAGGGTAGGCGGAAAGGCGTTGGCGTCGAACTTCCCGTCGCTCTTCGCGGCAGGCACCGCCCTGGCAGGTGTGTCCGGCGTCGCCCTGCCGGCGGTCGGCTTGCGGCTCTCGGCGACGGTGACGGCCACCAGCAACATCGTACCGATCGAAGCGATCATCACCCAGCGCATCACAGCGCTCCTTTCAGCACGTCAGGCCTTCGCGAGCCTGACCGCGCACACCTTGAACTCAGGCTGCTTCGAGCCCGGATCGTACGCGTCGATCGTCACCCGGTTGATCAGGCTCGGGTCGTCGTCCCAGTGCATCGGCACGAACACCATGCCGGGGCGCGGGATGTTGACGACGCGGGCGCGGATCACGGCCTCGCCACGCCGCGAGGTGATGCGCACCTTGCTTCGGTTGCGGATACCCAGCTTGCGGGCATCCTCGGGATGGATCTCGACGAAGCACTCGGGATAGGCGCGCTTCAATTCGTCCGCCTTCATGGTCATCGTGCCGGTATGCCAGTGCTCGAGCACGCGACCGGTCGACAGGACGTACGGGTACTGTTCGTCGACCGGCTCCGCGGGCGGCTTGTGCGGGCGCAGCCAGACGATCGCCCGGTGATCCGGCGCGGCGTAGAACTTGGTCTCGCCCGGCGCAAGCTCATGGTCCGCGTACGGTCCGTTGTCGCGCAGCGGGTCCTCGCCCTTGACGAACCGGCGGCTCGTCCCGGGATGATCAGTCGTCGGCGCGGGCCACCGGATGCCGCGCTCCCTGCGGAGCCTTTCCCGCGTGATGCCGTGGAAGTCGTACGCCGTGCCCTTACCCGCCTCGCGAAGCTCCTCCCACACGTCGTCGGTCGTCCTGAACTTCCCGGCGATGTAGCCGCGCGGCACCACGCCCTTCTTCTCGAGGCGACCGGCGAAATCGAGCAGGATGTCGAAGTCGCTGCGCGCCTCGCCCGGCGCATCGATGATCTGCGGGTGAAGCTGGTAGCGGCGCTCCGACATGCCGAACACGCCCGTCTTCTCGGCCCACATCGCGGCAGGCAGAACGACGTCGGCAAGCTCGGTCGTGCGCGTCGGGTACGCATCGATGACGCAAACGAAAGGCTTGCCGTCACGCGACTTGCCCATGGCGTCCCGGTGCGGCGTGGCGTTCGGCATCGAGTGACCGGGATTGGTCGTTAGGACGAGCATCGCCTTGATCTCGTCGCGCCCGAGGGCCTTGAACATCTCGACGGTGTTGAGGCCGGGCTTCGGACGGATCGTGCCCTTTCGCGCGCCCCAGAGCTTTTCCATCTCGGCGCGATGCGCGGGCTTCTTCACCGAACGGCCGTACGGAAGGATGTGGCACAGCGATCCCGTGTCGCGCACGCCGCCACAGGCGTTGGGCTGACCGGTGAGCGAGAACGGGGTCGCCCCCGGCTTGCCGATATTGCCGGTCAGCAGGTGGAGGTTGTGAATCAGGTTGTTCGCCCAGACGCCGGTAATGCGCTGGTTCAGGCCCATCGTCCACAGCGACATCGTCGGGCCGAACGAGAACAGCCGAGCGGCCTCCTCGATGAGGTGCGCCGGCACGCCCGAGATGATCTCGGCCCGCTGCGGCGAATACTGGTCGAGGAACTTCACGTAATCGTCGAAGCCGACCTTCACCGGCTCGCCGTCCTTCACGGCCTTGAACTGAACGTTTCGCTCGACGAACTCCCGATCGACCTTGTTCTCCCTGACGATCACGTGCGCCATCGCATGAAAAACGGGCAGGTCATAGCCGGGAATCGGATCCAGATGCACGTCGGCCATCGACACGACGGGGTTCTTGCGCGGGTCGCAGACGATCACCCGCACGTCGCGCCGCTCGGCCCGCGAAGCGAGAATGCGGTCGAAGATGACCGGGTGGCACTCGGCGGTGTTCGAGCCGATCAGGAAGAACACGCGGGCATGGTCGATGTCGTCGTACGACCCCATCGGCTCGTCCTTGCCGAACGTCGTCACGTAGCCGCCGACGGCGCTGGCCATGCACAGCCGCGGGTTGCCCTCGACGTTGTTCGTGCCGATGCCGCCCTTGAACAGCCGGTTGGCGAGATAGCTCTCCTCCGTCATCGCCTGGCCGGATCCGTAATACGCGACGCTGTCGGCGCCGTGACGACGGATCGCGTCGGCGAACTTCGACGCGATCAGTTCCATCGCCTCGTCCCAGGGCGCCGGCTCGAGCCGGCCGTTCTTCCGGATCATCGGCCGGCGCAGCCGGTCCTCGGCCTGCACGATCTTCGGCAGGAACAGCGCCTTGGCGCAGACGAGCCCGCGCGTGCTGGGGTGCTTCGGATCACCGCGCAGCGCGACCAGTCGGCCGTCGCGCACGCCCAGCAGGACGCCGCAGCCCGTGCCGCAGAAGCGGCAGACCGACTTGACCCATTTCGTGTCCGGCTGAGCCGTCTGCCCGAGCACCGGCAGCGACACGTTCGTTCCGACCGCGCCGGCGACACTCGCCATCGCGGCCGTCCTGATGAAATCTCTTCGTGTGGTGTGCATGGCGTCATCCTCAAGGCATCTCTGGAGCGCCCGCCGAGGGGCGCGGGATATCCGATTCGTCCTCGATGTTCACGTAGACGGGAAAGCACCCCGTTACGCCCTCCACCCTCCGCAGATCTCGTTCGAGCACGCCGTGCGCATCGTCGAGCGAGCCGGCCTCGATGATCACGCCCACCGTGCCGGGCCGGTCGAGATCGAACAGCTCGACCCCGCGGATGGCCGACAGGCCGTCGCGCACGGATAACTCCTGTCCGGGCAGGAACCGTACATAGCCGCCGATTGTCGCCACGGGATCAGTCCTTCTTGTAGCGGGCCTTGAATTCCTCGGCAGCCTTCTTTCGCGCCGCCTTCTTCGCCGGATCCATCTTCCCGATGAACCAGCGGTGATTGGGCGTGCTGAGCACCTCGTTCAGCTTCGCCTGCAGCTTCTTCGCCGCCTCGATGCGCTTCGGGTCGCCCGAGGCCTTCGCCTCCTTGACCAGGTGGCGCAGCCCCGAGACGTAGTGGGTGTAGAACGTCTTGGCGACGTCGTAGGTGCCGTGCCAGTGCGTGTAGTCCGGACCCATCATGGACGCGCCGTGCCGCGCGCGGCGCCCTTCGTGGTGCCACAGCTCCCACCACGACCAGTCGACCTCGTGCGTGAAGTTCACGTCCGGAAGCTTCTTCGCGGCCTTGGCCAGCCCGTAGAGCTCCTTGCCGGGTATCGCGAACTTCGTGTTGTAGAGCTTGATCAGCTCGTCGTACTGAACGTAGAAGTTGTCGATCCACGAATTGTTGTGGCAGTTCTGGCAGACGTTCTTCATGTTCGCTCGGCGCGTCTGCCATGGCACCTTCGCGCCGGGCAGGCCGAGCTTGGCGTCGGACGTCTCCGGGCGGATCGAGATCGGCGGACGGTTGTTCCAGCTGATCCGCATGCCGATATCGTGGGTGACCGGCTGGTCCTTCGTCGCCGACATGTGGCAGGTCGCACAGGTCGGC
Source organism: Phycisphaeraceae bacterium (assembly GCA_002686995.1). GTDB lineage: Bacteria > Planctomycetota > Phycisphaerae > Phycisphaerales > Phycisphaeraceae > NYZC01. Next base: position 25,048 of record NYZC01000416.1, read on the forward strand.
GCGGCGCTGTAGTCCTCGCCGACGATCCACTTCTCGTTCTTCAGGTTCATCTTGTCGATGTTGGCGAAGAAGGCGATGCCGTGCTTCGACTCCTCGTAGATCTCCTTCTGCGGGTGATCGGGGCCGAGATGGCACTTGCCGCAGGTGTCGGGATGGCGCGCCTGCGCGGCGGAGAAGCTGTGACGCACGTGGCACGCATTGCACGCGCCTTCGCTGCCGTCGGGATTGATTCGGCCGATGCCGCTGTTGGGCCAGGTGGCCGGATCCAGCTTGCCGCCGGGCAGCACCTTCACCTCCGAGCCGTGGCACTGCCAGCACCCGTTCACCGCCGCCGCCGAGTTGCCGTGGGGAAACCCGGGCGTCTTCATTTCGGCGTTGCCCTCCACGACCTCGGCGAGGAAGTTGTCGAGCGAGCCGAGGATGCGCGCGCCCTTGGCGTGGTGCGACGACGCAAACTCCTCCACCTCCTTCGAGTGACACTTCGCGCAGTCCCTCGGCGTGACGAGGACCGAGATCGTCTGGTCGTAGTGCCGGATCGCGTCCTTGTCGTCGCGCTGGGCCGCGTGGCATTCGAAGCAGCCGACGTTCGCGCGATAGTGCTTGCTCGCCCCCCACTGCTCGTACAGCGCGCGGCTTTGCTTCTTGTGACACTCGATGCACTCCGCCGACTGGCGGCTGATGTCGCGCAGGCCGAACGACTGCGCCCAGGCCGTGGCGTGGAGGCCCGTCCACACGGTGGCGGTCAGGCAGAAGATGATCGTGCGTCTCATGGCGGCACTCCTTTCAGGTGGCGGCGGGCGGGCGCATCGCGGCCGCGTCGGGCTGGTCGTACGTCAGCCGACCGGACAGGACGGGGATCGTGATGCGCACGAGAATCGTGAAGATAAGCATGCCGAAGGCCCAGATGCCGAGCGTGACCAGGATCTCGTTGATCGTCGGCTGATACTCGACGATCTCGCCGAGGGGCGTCGGGATGAACGCGGGCACGATCAGCCCCATGCCCTTCTCGATCCAGATACCGACGATCAGCAGCACGCACGCGACGTTGAGGTAGCGCACGCTGCGTGCGAGCGGCAGGTAGAGGATGATCAGGGCGATCGTGCTCAGCACGAGCGACGACCAGATCCACGGCACGAGGCCGTAGTAGCCGTGCAATCCGAAGTAGAGATAGCGCATCGACGCGATGTGCGTTGATCCGGTGTAGAACTCCGTGAACAGCTCGCTCACGAGCAGGAACACGTTGATCGTCAGCGCGACGAGGATGATCTGGCGCAACGTCATCAGCGCCTGGCGCGGCACGTGGTACGTCGTGAACCGGTCGATGACCTGCAGGGCGAGAATGATGAACGCGGGTCCGGCGGCGAACGCCGAGGCCAGGAATCGCGGCGCGATGATCGCCGAGTTCCAGAACGGCCGGCCTCCGAGTCCCACGTAGAGGAAGGCCGTCACGGTGTGAATGCTGATTGCCCAGATGATCGCGGTGAAGACGAACGGCACGAGGAACAGCGCCTTGCGCGGCTGGCGGCGCCGGTAGGCGCAATAGACCATGTACCCGGGAATGTGCAGGTTCAGGACCAGGTAGCCGTTGAGGACGATCACGTCCCAGGTCAGCATCGACAGCGGAAAGTTGAAGCGGCGGAACAGGTGGTGGAAGCGATCGGGACGGCCGAGATCGACCGTGACGAAGAGCAGGCACATGATGATCGCCGATACTGCGAGCAGCTCGCCGAAGATCACCAGGTCGTGAAGCTCGACGTTTCGGTAGACGTAGACGGGAATCACGAGCATCACTGCGGCGGCGGCCATACCGACGAGGAAGGTGAAGTTCGCGATGTACAGGCCCCACGAGACCTGGTCGGTCATGCCGGTGGTGATCAGGCCGCTGACGAGCTGCCGGCAATAGGCGTTGACGCCGAACAGCACGACGATCGTAAGCAGCATCATCCACGCGTAGTACGTCCATTCGCCGACGAAGCTGATGCGGAAGCAGCGCCAGAGGAAGCGAAGGTACTCCTTCACGACGTGCCCTCCCCGTCGGCCGCGCCGCTGCGCGGGTAGCGCTCGTCGAAGTAGTAGAAGAATCGCGGAAGCGTGCCGAGCTCCTCCTTCAAAACGAAGATGCGCTTCGACTTCAGGATCTCCGACACCTCGCTGTGCGGGTCGAGCACGTTGCCGAACTTGCGCGCCCCGGTGGGGCACACCTCGAGGCACGCCGGCATCTGCCCTTCGCGGGTGCGGTGCAGGCAGAAATGACACTTCTCCATGACGCCCTTCTGGCGCGGGCGGTTCGAGAGATAGCTCATGTCCGCGTTGAGCTTCTGCTTCGGCACCTTCGGCTCGGCGAAGTTGAACCGCCGCGCCCAGTACGGGCAGGCGGCCTCGCAGTACCTGCACCCGATGCACCAGTCGTAGTCCACGACCGTGATGCCGTCCGGCTCCTGCCACGTCGCTTCGACCGGGCACACCTTCACGCAAGGTGGCTTGGCGCACTGGTGGCACTGCACCGGCATGTAGAAATGATTCTTGTCCGGTACCGTGGGTCGCTCGTACCGGTGGTTGCCGCGCTCCATGTCGATCGAACCCCGCGGCATCTCCAGCACGCGGATGTACTGGATCTCCGGATCGCGGCTCTGGTTGTTCTCCTCGACGCACGCATGCACGCACTTGCGGCAGCCGATACAGCGGCTGAGGTTCAGCGCGTAGACGAACTCGACGCCGTCCTTGGCGCGAACGTCGCGCAGCTCGGGACGAACGTCGTAGAGCTTCTCGACCTCCTTGCGGATCCGTCGCAGCGCCGTCTCCATCTCTTCGGGCGTCATCTCCTTGTAGTGCTTCTGCAGGAACTTCTCGATCGACGGCATGTCATCGGGATCGAGATCCCGCAGCGGGCTCAGCGCCGCCACCGTCGCCGCCATCGCGCTGACCGCAGCGGCGCCGATGCGCAGAAAGCTGCGGCGCCCGATGGGCTTCGTCCGCGGCGCGTCGCCGTTGGGAAGTACGGGAAGCTCCATCTACTGGTCGTCCTCCTCGTCTTCGTCGTGCGTGTCGTGCGTGTCGTGGATATCTGCTTCATGCGGGTCAACCGCGTCATGGGCGTGCGCGGCACGCTGCCACTTGCGCAACGGGTCGGCCTGCATGACAGGCGACTCGTGATGGTCCGGCGATGGAGGCTTGAGCTGCATCCGCAACGTGTTCGGGCCGGGCAGCGGTCTGAACTTCGGATAGGCCGGCGCGTGCGGATCGTGGCACTCGACGCACGTGAAGCGCCGTGCTTCACCCCGCGTCCGGTCCCAGTACCCCGTCGTCTTGCCGTGCATGCCCTTCTCCCAGTCGCGGTACGTCGGGCCGTGACACTGCCGGCAGAGCTTTTGCGACTCGGTGAACGGCACGGTCGTCCCGCCGCGGATCGCCAGGCGATCGCGATTTTCACCGTGATGGCAGTAGGCGCAGCGGTCGTTGACGCCGTGATCGAGCCGGATGTGCGTGTGCTGCGTCAGCGCACTTGGCTGCTCGCGCATCGTCTGCAGCGACGCGTGACATTCCATGCAAGTCCAGGTGAACCCGGCGATCTCGATCCTGGGCGGCTCGCCGAGCGGCGTGCGCCGCGGCCCGATGTCGAGCATGCCCGCCTCGACGACAACGGGCTTGCCGGTCGGCGTCGGCTCGAGGTCGGGACCCACGAGGAACCATGCGGCCAGCGCGATGAACAGCAACGTGATGACGGGAGCGACCCATCGCTCGCCGCCAGCACCTGCACGAGTTCGAGCATCATCCCGACTGACCATACTGCAATCCTTTATGAATCATCGTGTTACGACGATCCTGCAGGATCGGAAAATGCCTGATTCTGACGAACGATATGCCTGAAGGGAGGGAGCGGGGAGCCGGGGCCGGGAGCGGGGAGCAGTCAGTGGGCTCGCTTCAATCTCACAATCGATTTCTTCAGGATCGAATAGATCTCATTGCAAAGCTCGACACGTTCGTGAAGCAACTGATGCGGCAGCCATTGTCGCAGTCGCTGATAGCGCCCTTTCGTCTCGACCGTCGAACCCCGCGCGATATCGAAATGGCGCCCCAGTGACCCCATGTCATTGACCACATGGTCAAACAGCGCGAGCGCCTTCCGATACGCCCCAAACTCATTCAATCGATCAATAGCCACCTGATCCTCCGATCGTTAACCCCGGCCCAATACAAGTGTTCTCCGCTCCCCGCTCCCCGCTACCCGCTACCCGCTCCTCGCCCGCTCGTAGAGCGCGGCGCAGTCTTCGACGGTCATCGGCCTCGGGTTGGATTGCGAGCAGTGGTCGGCCAGGGCGTGCTCGGCCAGGGGTCTCAGGTCGTCGGCCGTCACGCCCATGGCGCCGAGCGACGTGGGAAGGCCCAGGTCGCGGACGAGGTCGGCGAACGCGCCCGGGAGGTCGGCCGGGCCGGTCAGGCCGAGGCGATCGGCCATCATCTGCATCTTTTCCTGGCACGCGTCGAGGTTGAACTCGAGGACGTGCGAAAGAAAGATCGCGTTCAGCGTGCCGTGGTGCAGGTTCAGGCGCTCGAGCGCCCCGAGCGGGTGGCTGAGCGCGTGGACGGCGCCGAGGCCTTTCTGAAAGGTCATGCCGCCGGCCAGCGCGCATACCATCATCTCCCGGCGATGCTCGAGATCGTTCGGATGATCGATGGCCCGGCGCAGATGGTGCCAGCCGCGCTCGAGCCCGTCGATCGCGATCGCGTCGGCGATCGGATTGTCGTCCGGGCTGCAGAGGTTCTCGACGCAGTGGGACAGCGCGTCCATGCCCGTCGCCGCCGTCAGGCCCGCCGGCATCGAGCACGTCAGACGGGGGTCGCAGACCGCCGCGTCGGGAATGAGCTTCGGATTGATCAGCGCCAGCTTCCGGCCCGTATCCAGGGTGACCAGCGCGGCGCGGCCGACCTCGCTGCCGCTGCCGGCCGTCGTCGGCACCGCGATCAGCGGCGGCAGTCGATCGCCCCGGATGCGCTCGGCGCCACCATGGATCAGCGCGTAGTTCGACAACGGAGGCTCGTGCTCCACCAGCAGACCGGCGGCCTTGGCAAGGTCGATCGACGAACCTCCGCCGACCGCGACCGTCCCGTCGCAGTCGTGCGACCGGTATTGCTCGAGCGCCTCCCGCGCCCCCGCCTCGGTGGGATTGGTCCGGACCTGATCGTAGATCGCCACCGGCTTCAGACCGAGCCGCTCGATCAGCCCGATCTCGATCAGGGTCGGATCGGTCACCAGCAGCGGTCGGGCGACGTTCAGATCGGCCAGCAGCGCCGGAAGAACTGCCGCGGCATCGACGTCGAAGTGCACGTTCGTCAGGTACTTGATGTTGGCCTGCATCATCTGCGCAGCGTAGCGGATTCAAACGTCAACTTCTTCCAGCCGATCCACCAGGGCCAAAAAAGAAGCGCGGACGACGATCCGGTTAAGCTTGACGCGACCCCCGCGCCAGGCTGAACCGGAGTCCCGACCCGCTGTCAGACACGCCGCCCCGCATCCTCGTTCTCTGCACCGCCAACCGTTGCCGTTCACAGATGGCCGACGGTTGGCTGCGCCGACTGGGGGCGGGCCGCGTCGAGGTCGCCAGCGCCGGCACGAGGCCCGGCGGCGTGCACCCGCTCGCGATCCGGGTGATGGAGGAGGCCGACGTAGACATCAGTAGCCATACCAGCGAGCACGTCGATCGCTACGTCGACGAGCCGTTCGATGTCGTCGTCACGGTCTGTGACCGCGCGAAGGAGCAGTGCCCGATCTTCCCCCGCGCCGCGCGGACGTTGCACCAGCCCTTTCGCGACCCGGACGATCCCTCGAAGAGCAACGATGAGCTGCTACCGGTGTTCAGGGAAGTGAGGGACGAGATTCGAGCGTGGGCGAAGAGGCTGCTGGACGAACTGGCGGATTGAAAGCCCCCCCTTTCCAAGGGGGGGTTGGGGGGGTATCGTCGTCCTCGCAAATCGTTAGAGTTGCCGCAATCCCATGCAGCTCTCCCTCTCCGGATTCCTCTACGAGCGTCGCTACCAGTCCTGCGATCTCGATTTCGCCGAGTTCGTCGACCTCGCGTGCCGGAAAGGCTTCGAGGCGGTCGAGCTGAGGCGAACGCAGATCGGCGTCGACACGCCGCTGGCTGACGTCGCGACGATGCGCCGGATCGTCGACGAAGCGGGACTGTTCGTGAGCTGCATGGAAGCGCGCGGCATGCCCGGTGAAGATCCGGACCGGACCGCGTTCTTCAAAGCCCTGATCGAACGTGCCGCCGTGATGGGATCGCGCCTGATCAAGTTCCCCGGCATGACCGGCGCCGATTTCACCTGGCACCGGTGGGCCGCCGACCTCGCTGCGTCGCACGAGATCGCCCTGGCCACCAACAATCATGTCGGCACGATCTTCGAAACCGCTGAAGGATCGCTCGATGCGCTGCGCCGGTTCGGACACGATAACTACGGTGTCCTCTACGACTGCCTGCATCTGCGGTTCGGCGGCAGTGACCACGTGAAGGCCATCGATGCCCTGGCGCCATGGATCCGCAACGTGCTCATCCATGGAGGGCGACCCAACGACAGCGGCGACGACCCTCCGTTCATCGAGACCACGATCGACGATCCGCGCAGCCAGAACTGGCAGGCGGTCTTCTCGGCGCTGCGCCGCGTCGGGTACGACGGCCTCATCACCGTGATCGAGCACACGGAGGACGGGTCGCTTCGCGAGCGCATCGTGAGCACCTATCCGGCGCTGCTGCGGGCGTGGTGGGAGCAATGGAAGAACCACGGATGAACACGGATGGGGTGGAGTTCTCATCTTCCGGCTACAATCCTGCTCATGAAACTCGGACTCGTCACCTACAATCTCGCCGGCGACTGGGACGCCGACACCCTCATTGCCAACTGTCTCGAAGCGGGCTTCGAAGGCGTCGAGCCGCGAACCACGCACGCGCACGGCATCGAGCCGAGCCTCGGTGACGCCCAGCGCGCCGAGATCCGTCGGCGTTTCGAGGGCGCCGGCATCGCGATTTGCGGTCTCGGCACCGTGGCCGAATACCACTCGGACGATCCGGCCGAAGTCGCGCGGCACGTCGAGGATACGAAGCAATTCGTCCGTCTCGCCGCCGATCTCGGCGTGCCGGGCGTCAAGGTCCGACCCAACGGCACGAACACCGACAAGGGCATTCCCCTTGATCAGACGCTGGAGCAGATCGGCCGCACCGCGGGCGAGTGCGCTGCCTTCGCCGCGGACTACGGCGTGGCCCTGCGCATGGAGGTACACGGCCTGGTCACCTGCGAAATTCCCAACATGAAGAAGATCGCCGATGCGGCCGACCATCCCAACTTCTTCATCTGCTGGAACTGCAACGACGGTGAGACGATCGACGGCTCGATCAGGCAGCACTTCGACCTGCTGAAGGACCGGATCGAGCATGTCCACATCCAGGATCTCGGCGACCCGCGCTACCCGTGGGTGGAGTTGATCGGCCTGCTGAAGGGCATCGGCTACGACGGCTGGTGCTGCGCCGAGATCCAGCCGAACCCCGAGCCGGTGCGGCTGATGCAGTATTACAGCGCGCTGTGGCGCGCGTACCAGAAATGACTCATTAAGCCATTAGCCATTAAGCCAATGGTTAATTGCCAATTCGGACTCGGGTCGGAAGGTGAGTCGGCACGGTAGGGACCGCCCTTTCGGGCGGCCCCCCGCACAGATCCCAGCGTGCGGGACTACCGCACTGGGCTCCTACCTTGGGTACTGACGCCC
>NYZC01000417.1 GCA_002686995.1 Phycisphaeraceae bacterium
AGCAGGCGATGTCGCGGTGCATCGTCGATGGAGGCCGACGCCGCCAACGGGCGATGCAGCCGGTCGACGCCAGGCAGAGTTTTGAGACAGAGCCTAATATTCGGGCTGCCTCGAAGACTCCTCCGCACAGGACCCAAACAATGAAGCGCTTTGTTCAGGTGTCGTTGCTCGTGTTGTGCTGCGTGGCCACCGGCGGTTGCCGAACCGCAGCGCTGGTCGACCCCGCGCCGATCCAGTACGAATCGACAGGCAGCAAGAAGACGCGCAATGCGATCGTGCGTGCCATGGCGAACCGCGGCTGGACCGTCCAGAGCGAAAGCTCCGGAGAGATCGTGGCCCGCAATCTCGTCCGCGGCAAGCACGAGGTCGTCGTGCGGATCACCTACAGCCGCGACGAGGTCGACATTGCATACGTCAGCAGCCGGAACATGAAGTACGACGGCTCGGCGCAAACGATCCACAAGAACTACAACAACTGGGTCCAGTTTCTCGCGGAGGACATCCGCCGTGAGCTGACGATCCTCAGCACCCGGTGACCGCGCCGCGCGATGGTGATGTCGGTGCGCCGGCACGCTGGCGCCCGGTCCTCTTCAGCTTTCTCGAGATCCTTCCGCTCTCCGTCTTCGTCGTCTTCGCCCGTCGCGCGATCCCCGGCGAGATCGATACCTGGCGGCAGGGCTTCGTCGTGGCCGGCACGGTCGCCGCCCTGATGTTCGTCGTGCGCAGGGTCCTGAAGACGCGCTTCACGCCGATCGTGCTGGGCGCCAACTTCTACCTGGCCGCAGGCGCCGTCGCGTTCATCGTGAACGCCGCCTGGGTGCTGGCGATCTACCGTTCGCTCCGAGAGTCGGCAATGTTCGTCGCGATCCTGCTCACGGGCGCGGTTCTTGCGGCATGCGCGCCGAACGGATTCGCCGACGCCCCGAATCCGGATCGCCGCCGTATCCGCCTCGGCTCCACCATCCTTCTCATCGCGACGCTCGGCGCGATCGGCGTCTCGATCGTGTTTCGCGGCCGTGTCGGTTTCGGAGGGATCATGCCCTTCGTCGCCCTGATGATCATTCAGAAATCGACAAGTGCCTGGCAGCGGCGCTGACCGTTCGATCCACGTATCGGATCAGCGTTCTTTCAGAAGAAGCGGCGTGAGCAGGAAGAGGGTGGCGGCCAGAACGTAGAGCACGCCCAGCGCGGTCACGCGTCCGAGCGACTGGATCGCGGGGATCGTGGTGAACGCCAGCGACCCGAACGCCAGCGCAGTCGTCAGGCTCGTCAGCACGACCGCATGGCCGATCGGCGCCAGCGCATCGACGATCGAGTCTGAACCGTCGGCACGCCGGCGCACGTTGACCAGGAAGATGCCATGGTCGACGCCAATCCCGACCAGCAGCGCGAAGCCGACCAGGTTGACGAGGTGAAAACGCTCACCCGTGATCGCCATCGTCGCCAACAGCAGCACGAGCCCGGCGGTGACGGGCACCAGGCACAGCGCGACGTCCATCGGACGGCGCAGGTAGACGACGAGCCACGCGGTCACCGCCCCGGCGGCCAGCAGCACCATCGGCACCAGGCGACTTCGAATCGTGTGCTCGAGATCGACCGCGAGAACGCTCACTCCCGTCAGCGTGGCGCCGGGCACGTTCGCCAGGGCATCGCGAAGCGCCGTCACTGCCTGCGCCCGTGCATCGCGGTTCTGCAAAGGCCGGTCGAAGACGAGCGTCGTCAGTCCGAGGACACCGTCGCCGTCACCGTCACCATCACCGTTACCGTTTCCGTTTCCGTCAATGTAGTCCGTTGAGTCCGCGCGCGGCAGGAACTGCTCTGCAAGCTCCGGATACGCCTGAAGGACCGCCAGGTCAGGCACCGTTGGGCGCAGCAAGGTGCGCAGGAAACCCTCGTACTCCTCGAACGCGCTTGCGTCGAACGCGCTGTCTGAAACGGCCGAACGGAAATCGTTGATGACCTGGTCGACGTCAATGTCCGCAAGACGTGCCATTCGGTCATCCGCTTCGGCAGGATCGGGAAGCAGATCGCCGAGCCCCCAGGTCCCCGACAGCCCCGCACGCCGCGATGACACATCGTCGAGTCTGCGGTCGACGGATTGCGCCAGTGCGACAAGATCGCGTGCGTCATCAGCTTCGAGCATCACCCACATGAGGCCCGGTGCGACGCCGAATCGTCGAGCCAGGCGGGCCTGGGTCTCGAGCGGCTCGTTGGGTCGCGGATGCATGATCTCGAGATCCGACTCCAGCCGAAACCACGCGCCATCCCTCACGACCCACGCGCCGAGCGCCGCCGTCAACACGATCACAAACAACACGATCGCCGGGGCGCGCCCTCGATTTCGACGCAAAGCCTCCAGCAGCGGTCTGAAATCGATTCGAAGCGTCGACGACGCATCGCGAGGTCGCGCCAGCAGGGTCAGCAGCGCCGGCAGCAGGACCAGCGTCATCGCGAGGATCATCACCAACCCGAGGCTCCCGACCAGTGCGAAGTCGATCAGCAGCGCGATATCGGCGCCGATGATTACGGCGAATCCGATCACGGTCGTGACGCACGCCGCGACCAGGGCCGGACCGATCCTGCGCACCGCGCCGCCCACCCCGCCCTCGACGTGATCGGATCTTCCCAGGGATTCGGACAGCAGGTGAACCGCGTAGTCGACCCCCAGCCCCGCCAGCACGCCGCCCGTCACGGCGGCCAGCGGGGTCAGCTTCCGGCCGAGCAGACCGAACAGCGCAAACCCGCAGAGAATGCCGATGCCGACCGGCGCGAACGCCAGGATAAAGCTCGCAAGCGGTCGGTACATGACCAGGAAGAGCACCTGGAGCAGGAGGACCGCGGTGATGACGCTTGTCTTCATGTCCCGTCGAAGCGTGCGTGCGCTGAGCTCTGCGATTGCATACCCACCGCCGAAGCTCACGGACAGCCCGTCGACATTGACCCGGTCCGCAAGCGCTTTCATCTCGGTGACGAACTTCACCGTGAACGGAAGATCACCGACCGGCCGCGCTCCGGCGACACGAATCAGCAGAGCGCGCCCGTCCCGAGAGCGCCATCCTCGTTCGCGCTCGGCGACACCCTCCGGCGCCGCGGCGCCGACTGAACCGTCAGCCAGGAAGTCGCGCAGACCAAGCGGATCACGCAGGAGACGGCGAGCCAGCCGGCTTCCTGCCGGACCGGGCGTCGCGATCAGAGCTTCGCTTCGCTCGATCTGCCGCCGCAACTCCATGGCCTCGAAGCGTTCGATCGCGGCGACGAACGATTTCTCGTCGACGTAGCACAGCCCCGCAGGAATCGCGACGTCCGTAGCGAACTGCCGCCCCTGCTCGGTCACGCTCCCGACGATGCGCCCTCCCAACCCTGGCCCTGATGCCGCGATCCCCGCCTCGAATCGCTGCGCGAAATCGCCAAGGAGCCGATCGGGCCCGACGTGCTTGTCGGCCTCGACCAGGACGAGCAGCTCATCTGTCACGGCGAAGCGATCAGAGAGGCGGCGCAGCGCCGTCACGGCCGGGTCGTCCGGATCGAACATCGCGTCGATCGTGGTCGCGGGCTCTATCCGCGTCGTCAGGATGATCGCCGCGACGACGACCACCGCCGCGGCCAGCACGATCATCGCGGCGCGCCGTCGCGACGCACGCCCCGGTGACACCGGGCTGTCGTCCGTCGTTTCGATCAACGCACCTTCACCGCGCGCCGCGATGGGCGCAGCGCCGACGCCGGGAGATCCACGTTGAGGTGCAGCGCGCCGGGGTCGAAGTCGATTTCGATCGCGCCTTCTCCCGCCTCGAAGCGCCACCGAAGCGGCCAGACGTGGCCGTCGATTCGACGGTATCGATCCAGCGTGACGACCAGTCCAACCGTCGTGCCGGCGTCCTCGACACGAATCTGTTTCACGGTATGCGTCGGCCGGTCGATCAGCACGAGCACGCTCCGGCCGCCGTCGAGGGCACGACGCCATCCGAACGTCGAGCCGCCGTCATCTTCGATCGCCCCCTCTCGGCCGTCGTCCGATCCGGCGAACAGGGACCGGGCCGCCGCGGCGACCCCGGAATCCGGCTGGCGCCACCATGAGCGAACGCTTTCGGGAAGTCCAGTTTCGTGCCAGAGCCAGGCGTCCTGACCGTCTCGGGCGAAGTCGATCACCGCGTGCGAGAACTTCCACAGCCGCACGCGCACCTGATCAGGGCGGCGCCAGACCACGGCGCCGTCGAGCCGGACGTTGTTTCCGCGTGCCCGGGTCAGTCGCACGCGGCACTGGCCCTGCATCGAATTCACCGACGCCGTGCGTTGTCGGATCCGGGCCAGCGCGTCGTCATGACCGGTCCAGGGATGGATCGGCGGTCCCGAAGCGCAACCGAGAACGATCAGCAGCAGCATCGATGCGATGAGACGTCGGATCATGACTGAACCAGCCGGCGCTGGATCTTTCCCGTGGCGCTCGTCGGCAGCGCATCACGCAATTCGATCACGCGCGGCACTTTGTACGGTGCGAGACGATCCCTCGCGAACCGGCGCAGCACGTTCGCGTCCGGTTGCGCGCCCTCACGCGGAACGACGACCGCCTTCACTCGCTGCACCGTGTCCGAGGCGCGCACGCCCAGCACGACGCATTGCCGAATCGCCGGGTGCTCGCACAGGACCGACTCGACCTCGAGCGGGTTCACCTTCATCGCACCGACCTCGATCAGCAGCTTGATCCGTCCCGTGATCCGCAGGCGGCCTCGCCGCAGCCGGCCCAGGTCGCCTGTGAAGAACCAGCCATCGCGAAGGGAGGCGCCGTTCTCCTGGAGGTACCCGGACAGAGCCCAAATGGGTGAGGTCGGCTAACAGAACGAACGGTCAGGCCCGAGACCGATCGAATCGTTCTGCCAGGGGCTCCTTGCCCGGATTTCCCTCTGGCCGCGAGTTTCTTGGCAGCGCCCGACGCGGTCGCCTGTAGAATGCCGCACGTCCTCATCGGCATTCCACGGACCAGACGGAAACCGATCATGGGCTTGCGCCACGCCATCGACCAGAAGCGGCCCAAGGAGCAGAAGGCGTCGAAGATGGCCAGCCTCCTCAAGTACATGTGCCCGGGCAGAGAAGCGCGCGGCTGCCTGCCGAGAACGAAGCGATACTACCGCGGGCACGGATGTCCACCATGAGACGAATCACCACCGCCTCCCGATTCTCGTGCCTCGTCGTCGCAGCGGTCGGGCAGGTCGCCTGCGCGGGTCGGCCGGTCGTCCTCGCGCGCCAGGGCACGGCCGCGTGCACGATCGTCCTGCCTGCCGACGCGCTGGATCTGGAGAAGAAGGCGGCCCTGGAGCTGGCCGACCACCTGGAGAAGGTCATCGGCGATCGTCCGACGGTCGCGGATCAGCCGGGAACGGGGCCCAACATCCACGTCGGCCGGACCCCCGCCATCGAGCGGCTCTTGCCGGACGTGGATTTCGATGCGCTGGGCACCGACGGCATCGTCATGCGCACCGTCGGCCGCGACCTGGTCCTGACCGGCGGCCGACCGCGCGGCGTGCTTTTCTGCGTCTACACGTTCCTGCAGGACGTCGTCGGCGTGCGCTGGTGGGCGCCCGACCAGACACACGTTCCCTCGGAGCCGTCGCTGGCCGTGACCGATCTGGACGTGACCTATCGCCCGCCGTTCGACATCCGTCAGTTCGTGACCGGGGCGTTCAACGATATGACGTTCGCGACGCGCATGCGCCTCAACGGCGGCATCCTCGGCCTCCAGTACGCCGACCACTCGATCACGCACCTCCTGCCCCCGAAGGAACATTTCCTCGAGCACCCCGAGTGGTTCATGTACACGCCGCCCGGCGACGTCAACGAGTCCTACGGCGGTGAGTACAGCTACGACACCCTGCTCGCCCGCATGAAGACCGCGTACCCAAAGTCGTGGTACGACGTGGCGGTCAGGACACGGCGCCTCCCCTACCAGCCCTGCTCCTCCAGTCCAGGGGCGATCGAGGCGGTGACGTCAGCGGTGCGGAAGAAGCTCGCAGCGGAATACCCCAAGTGGAAGTTCCCGCCCAGGATCGTCGTCGTGTCCCAGAGCAACGGGGCCGCGGAGTGCCGGTGCGACGCCTGCCGCGCGACCCACGAGCGGGAAGGCAGCGCCAGCGCCTCCTGGGTGGGTTTCGTCAACGCGATCGCCGAACGGATCGAAAAGGACTACCCCGACGTGCAGGTCACGATGATGGCATTCCTGCACCTGGAGAAGCCGCCGGCCCACCTGCGACCCCACCCCAACGTGAGCGTGTTCTCGGTCCCGGTCACGAGCGACCGCAAGCGCCCGCTGCGCGACGTGGTCGAAGGGCAGTGGACCGCTCGATGGTGCGCCATCACGTCGCGCGTGTACATCTGGGAGCACGAGGCCAACTTCTGGAACCCGATCCAGCCGCACCCCAACCACTTCGTGATCCCGGACAACGTGCGCTTCTTCGCCGAGCACGGCGTCAAGGGCGTCATGCTCGAGGGCAAGGGCGGCCAGGCCAGTGAATTTCGACGGATGCGAGCCTGGGTCCACGCCCGGCTCCTGTGGGACCCGCACCAGGACGCGCGGAAGCTCATGAACGAGTTCCTCGACGCGTACTACGGCGAAGCCGGCCCCTTCCTGATGAAGTGGATCGAGCTGCAGCAGGATGCGGCCCGGCGGGCGGACGACCACGTGCAGGGTGCGTACACGATGTACACCGACGGCTGGCTGAGGGTCGAGGATCTGAACCGCGGCATGGGTCTGTTCGATCAGGCGCTGGCGGCGGTCGAGGCAGACGCGACGCTCGAGCGGCGCGTGCGCCGCGAGCGGCTGAACCTGGAGATGGTGTGGATCCAGAGCTACGACAAGCTGAAGGCCGAGGCCGCCGAGCGCGGTCAGCCCTTCCTCGGACCGGAGGATCCGCTGGTGGCGCTCGAGCGCATCGCCAAGGACGAGTTCAAGCTGGCGTGGCCGTACCTCCCCCATCACGTGGAGCGTCTGCGCAAGAAGCTGAAGGGCGAGCCGGTGGAAGAGCGCCGATGACCGATCAGGACCCGTCCCAAACGGCGGAGCCTGATGAAGTCCCACCGGCGGAGCCGGTGGATTTAGAATGATCAAGCTTTTAGTCTAGTCATTAAGCCAATTGTTATTGGCTAATTCGGATGCCGGTCTCACTGATCCTCGCACCACGCGCGATGCAGCACCAGCCACTGCTCCGGGTGAGCACGCACGTACCGTTCGATGACTTCGGTCAGTGCGATCATGCCCGGATGCTCCACGCCGATCGACCGACCGTCGGCGGTCACTTCGATCGCCGGCTCCATCATGATCCTGACCTTCCCGCTCGGCGTCCGGAGGGCGAACGTGGGCACGATCGGGGCCCCGGTCGCCAGCGCCAGCTTCACCGGACCCGCCGGAACCAGCAGGTGGCCGTCCAGGAAGGGCATCCTGACGCCCTGGTGTCCAGGCATGACCCGGTCCCCCTGGATCAGCACCGCATGGTCGGCGGCGAGCGCATCGCGCAGACCGATCCAGGTGGCCAGCCCGTCGTCGACGCGCGCCTCGATGACGCCGAGTCGCCGGTGGTGCTCGGATCGAAGCCGCTCGAATCGGTGCATCCGGTCACGGCTAAAGACGACGTGCACGTTCGGCTCGCGGTCAAGAAGGCCGACGATCCCGACCTCGAAACATCCGAGATGCGCCGTGACGACGATGACGCCGACTCGCTTGCTTCGCGCATCGTTGTACGCCTCCACGCCTTCCACCGATTCGATCTCGCTCTTGATCGCCGCGCGGGACATGCGTCCGCACCGACCGATGTCGTACACGAACTGGAGGAAGCTGGCGATGATCGATTTCGCAAGCGCCGTCACGTCGGACCTGGAGGCGTCGCGTCCGAGCAGACGCCGTGCGTTGGCCAGGGTGCCGTCTCGCAGCACGGGCGAGAACCGCCAGGCGAAGAAGAGAAAAATCGGCTTGGACAGCGCGACGAACCAAGGCCGGCGCCGCGCGTTCCAGAACAGGAAATCAAGCCAGAATCGCCCCGCCGCGCGGCGCACGCGCTGCGCGATCGAGGTCTTTTCGGCAACCGGCATGGTGGCCGGCACGGGTTCCGGGGACGCTTCAGGCATTGGCTTTTCGTGGCTATGAATCCGCCGGGGGGCTATTGCTCCTTCGCCTTGTCCGGCTCCCCCGACGCGCTCCGCTGCGGGCGGACCACCTTCGTGCCTTCGGGCAGCTTCAATTCGAGTTGCGCCGGCTTGATGCCGCGGTTGATCCTGATCTTCCTGAACACGATCTCGGTCCGATCGCCGTCGCCGTCCGTCCACGCCATCTCCACCACGCAGCCCCTCGCCTCGTCGATGACGACGCGCCCCTCCGCCACGTGAGCGCGCATCGCTTCGTCCTTCGGTGCGAAGTGAAGTTCGACGCGCTTCGCGTCGAGCGACTCGAGCCGCTCGATCTCGACATGCTCGGCAAGCCATGCGAGCCGTGGCCACGGAAGCAGGTCCGGACCGGCCGGCATCGCCCCCACTTCGTAGATCTCGACGATCTTCTGATCGGGATAATAGATCCGCACGAGCTTCCGATCGACGACGAGCACCGATCGTGATGGCCGTTTCGTGTCCCAGCGAACGACAGGACCGCGACTTCGCACCTGTCCGCGCGAGATCATGGGCTTCTTCAGCAACGGCGAGTGCTTGCGCTGCTCGAAGTTCGCCGCCAGGTCCCTGATCCCGCGGCCGCGACGGTCAATGACCTCGAGGCGCTTCCACCAGGCCGGCGGAATCTTCTTCGCGTCCGACCGCCGCCTCTCCGTCTCTGCGAATCCGGATGTCGCGTGCAGCAGAAGCACCGCGACGAGCGTCGCGCGCATCGGTCGTCCCGCCAGGATCATGACCCGGCCTCCGAACCGTCCGGCGCGGCAAGCACGAGCGATCCCGCCACGATCGTGCCGCCGCCGTTCGCGGCCCCGACTTCGTACTGGGTGAGCCGGCCGAGATCGCGGATCGCCCGCGAGCGCAGTTCGAGGTCGACGGGCGGCGCCACCGGCTTCCTGAACCGGACATCGACGTGCACCAGCATCGTTGACGCCGTCGCCGCGACCTGCGGGGCCGACGCGTCACTCAGATCGTGAATCGGCCCGACCAGGCCGGAGAGCTGCGCCAGCGCCTCGGCGATCAGCACGCCGGGCACGATCGGCCGGCCCGGGAAGTGCCCGCGCAAGAACGGCTCATCACCGCGCACGCACCAGCGCCCTTCAGCGCGGACGCCGCGCTCCAGCGCGTCGACCCGCGTCACGAATCGAAACGGCACCCCGTGCGGCAGGCGCTCGAGATGGTCCTCTTCGGGTATGGCCATGCGCGGCGTTCACTGTCGGAATCGGTCCACGAACGCGGCGAGCGTCGTCACGTTGAGAAACACCTGCTAGTTCAGAACCTCGTTGGGAATCCTGACGCCGAACTCCTTCTCGATGCTCGTGACCAGGAGCAGCGCATCCAGCGAGTCGAAATCAAGATCGCTGTGCAGCAGCGGCTGGTCAGGGGTGATTTCCGCGTCGCCCAGCAGCAGGCTGCCGCCAAGGATGCGCGTGATGCGGGAGAGGGTGTCGGGATTGGGCGACGTCGGAGCGGTCATCCTTCGCAGTGCCACGATACCAGCAACGGGGGACGCCGTCGAAGCCGTGGCGCCAGGACCGCAGCGCCGAATCGGGACGATCCCGTCGGCAATCCGCATCCGGCCCGCTCGGCCCTCACCCTGAACGCAGCGTCACCCTCCGACGTAGTCGCAGCCGCCTTCGAATCCGCCATAGCTCGACGAAGACGTCGAGGCTCCGCGCCAGGTCATACCGGATTCGACTCTCGGGATGATGCCGCCACGTGACGCCGACCTCCGCCACGCGCAGGTTCTCGAGACCGCACAGCGCCAGCATCTCCACGTCGAATGTCGGTCCGTCCGCCGACAGCCGCCGGAACACCGTCTCGGTCGCCTCGGCCGTGAGGCACTTGAAGCCGCACTGGGTGTCCCGGACACCGCGAACGACCAGCAGGCGGGCCAGGGCCGTCCAGAGCGACGCCGCGAGCCGACGGCCCGTCGGCTGCGGTACGTCGGGCGGACGCGATGGATCACGCCGCGATCCGCAGGCGACGTCGGCCTCGCCCTGAACGAGCGGCACGAGCAGCCGTGCAGCATCTTCGATCGGCGCCGACTGGTCCGCGTCGGTAAAGAGGCGGTAAGCACCGGTGGCGGCGAGCATGCCCGCGCGCACCGCTGCCCCCTTTCCACGATTGGAGTCAAAACGGATCAGCTCGATCCCGGCGCGGCGCTGCGCGTGCGCTTCGACGAGGGCGCAAGTCCCGTCCGCCGAACCGTCGTCAACCACGATGATTTGCCACGAATCGCCGACGAGCGCGTCGAGCGCACCTGAATCCAGGTGCGCCACGATGGAATCGAGCGCCGGGCCGATGCGGTCCTGCTCATTGAACGCAGGCACGATTACGGACAGCGCGCGTTGTCGCTCGCCAAGGCAACTCAACGGGTCCCAATGTACTCGATCGGGAAACCTTCAAATCAGAAGGGCGTCACCGGCAATCCTGTTCGGCACGGACTTCGCTTCGACTTGCGTTGCCGAGCCGGGTCGTCCCCGACCCGGTGTCGGCAACGCCCGCCGGGCCGAGACGGCCCGGTTCGGCAAGCATCCGGAGATACCGAGCAACGCAAACAGCAAACACCGGGGCTGAACCCGGGGCCAGCCCCGATTGCCCCGCAACCGAGTGCCGAACAGGATTGCGTCACCGGTGATCCGCGGCACGGAATAGCCACCCAAAAGGAACGAACAATTCGTGGGTGTCGCCAGCGAATCCGCCGATCAAAACTGTCGGTTCACGAAGTCGGGTTCGTATGTTTCCGCTTTTCGTGGCTTTTCGTGCCTATTCCGACCCGCGGAACCCGCAGCCGACCGGTTGCACCCGAATCAGATCAGGCGCTCCATGCCGTCCGCGACGGCCGACGTCGTCGGCAGGTAGTCGTCACTGCCGGAGTCCTGAAACAGCGCCAGCCGCTGCAGCAGGGTCGGCGTCGGACGCGATCGCAACTGCCCGTTGAGCCATTGTGCGGCCGAGGCCGACGACGCGGCGCTGGTGGCCTGCGCCGAGGCGCCGGGAATCGTAATCGGGGGCGGAGGCACGACGACCCTGGTGAAGTTGGCCAGAACCACCTGCAGGTCCGCACTGCCCACCACGCCGTCAGGCAGCCCGTGCGGCCCGGTGGCGTCGCCCATCGACAGGGTGCCGGGGGGCACCTGGCGCGTGAAGTGACGCAGCACGATCTGCAGATCGTCGGAGCCCACCTTCCAGTCGAGCGTGAGATCGCCCGCGATCGTGAACTGGCGATTGCCGAAGTTGACGTCGTTCACGCCCTGCCCCGGCGCCACGTTCACGACGTGCGGACCGCCGTCGGCCGGGAACGTTTGGATGAATCCGGGCTGAAGGATTTCCCGGACCAGGTAATCGCCCGGCTCGACGTCGACGAACGAGTAGAGGCCGGTCTCGTCGAAGTCGGTCACCGGGTCGTCGTCGATCGTAATGACGTGCGGCTCCTCGTTGTCGAGGGCGCCGTTGCCGTTCAAATCCAGGTAGATCACGACGCCCGCGCGACCCGGCTCGTGCGGATCGTGATGGCCGTCGCCGTCCATGTCGAGCCACTTGCGCCCGTGGATCGAGCCCGGCAGCGGCAGGTTGCCGAAGTTCGCACGGCCCCGCTCGCCCGGAGCGAGGTCCACCAGGTGCGCCCCGCCCGTGCTCGGGTCGGGGAACGTCTGGCGGTAGCCCTGCGGCACCCCCTCGCGGATCACGTGCTGGCCCGGTTCGAGCCGCAGCCAGTAGACGCCGGCTTCGTCGATGACGGTATTCGGGTTGTCCGACATCGTCACCGCGCTCGGCTCGCCGGCGTCGAACGCGCCGTTGTTGTTCTCGTCGGCGTAGACCGTCACGCCGCCGAGACCCGGCTCGCTGGTGCTGCGCTGGCCGTCGCCGTTCTCGTCCGACCACTTGATCCCGTGCACCGAGCTGGGAAGCGGACGGTTGCCGAAGTCCTTATCCTCCACCACGCCACCCGGAGCAATGGTCACGCGATGGCCCGCGCCCGCGCCGCCCGGCACCGAGATGCTGACCGGCACCACGCCGAGCACGGTCGGTCGCTCCGCGGCCGCGAACGGCCCGACGTCGACGACCAGAAGTTCGAACTCGTGCGGGTTGCCGTCGCCGGCGAACTGGATGTCCCAGGTCGAGACGTCGCCCCCGCAACCGTTGATCTGCACGCCCGAGAGATTCTGCGCCGGCGACCCGGCAGGCGATGCGATCACCGTCGCCTGGATCGGCACGATGCAGAACGGATGCACCGTCATCGACACCTGCTCGGTGGCCGTCTCGCCGAGCCCCAGCGTGAGCTCGATCGCCCGCGGCGCGATCTCCACGAAGGCGTGATCCGCGATATCGACCGACGAGACGAGATTGCCTGACGACGGATCGATCCCTTCGAGCAGCGAGATGTCGTAATCCGCCGACAGCGCCGTGAGATCGATGTCATTGAATCGGCGCGGGAACGTCTGCACGTGGCCCGAGGGAAGAACCTCGCGGATCACGTAGTCGCCCGGTTCCAGGCCGAGCCAGTACATACCCGTCTCGTTGACCGGCGTGTTCGGGTCGTCGAGCATCGTCAGCGTGCTCGGTTCGTTCGCGTCCAGCGCGCCGTCATGGTCCAGGTCCGCGTAGATCGTCACGCCCGGCACGCCGGGCTCACCCGCGTCACGCTGACCATTGCCATTGCGGTCGAACCACTTCAACCCGTGCACCGAGCCCGGCTGTGGCTCGTTTCCGAAGTTCGCGCGAACGCGCTCGCCCGGAGCCAGGTCCACCACGTGCGCCCCGCCCGTGCTCGGATCGGGGAACGTCTGCTCGTAGCCGTCCGGCACCAGCTCGCGGATCACGTGCTCGCCCGGATCAAGCTTCAGCCAGTACACCCCCGTCTCGTCGAACACCGTGTCCGGGTTGTCCGACATCGTC
>NYZC01000418.1 GCA_002686995.1 Phycisphaeraceae bacterium
CCCCCGCCGGTGCCGTCGGACTGCCCGATGATCGACGCGTAGAACGAGTCGCTGCCGCCGCTGTGACCGTCCCAGCGCACGAACAGCTGATAGCGGCCTTCGACAGGCACCTGGAAGTCGTACTCGATCCGCGGGCCGTTGAACACTTCATTAGTGGTGGCATAGGTACTATCGACGTCGGGCACGACCTGCACGTACCGGCCGCCGGACGCGTTCGGGAATTTCTGGCCACTCGGCGCCCCGACATTCTCGCCGTCGCCGAGCGTGGTCGGCGTGGCGGTGCCGTCGATGATCTTCCAGTGCTGCTGGACCAGGTTCGTGTCCTCGCCGACGTGCCGCCGCGTAAAGTCCTCGGCCTCGAAGAACAGCTCGACCTCGGGCGCCGCCGCCGGCGGGACCGGGAAGCTGTCGGCGGGCACGATCTCCGTGATCTCGTTCTCCAGTCCTTCCGGCACCAGCAGCACGTAGTCGCCGTTGGCGTCGGTCCGCGTGAACGGCTCGTCCGCAACCGTCCCGGTGAGGTTCCCATACGTCACGCTCTTGATGATCACCGGTTCGGAATCCTCGGGCGTGGTGGCCTCGACGCGCATGATCTCGCCCGCGGGCACGTCGATCGTCACCGGCACGCTCGTGTCGTTGACCGGCACGGCGACGTCCTGCAAGGCAATCAGCTCGCCGTATAGCCCGTAAGCGCGAAGGCGCACGGTCGAAGTGCCGATGCCGAACGACACCGTGTCCTGGTAGCCGAACTCGACGGTGACCCGGTCCATCGGAACGTCGAAGTCGACCCGCAAATCGCCGCCGTGCCGGACGCCCCACCACCACTCAGGACCGAAGTCGATACCGAAGACCGGCGCGCCATCCTCGAGCTTGACCTTCACCGTGTCGTTGAAGGGCGTGCCGCTGGAAGGATTGATCGCCGTGAACGTCGCGTGTCCCGCCGGATCGATGATGTCATCTTCCGCCGTGAAATCGGAGGCCGCCACCGCGCCCGCGATCGCCGCGATCGTCCGTCCGACTCCGGGCTGACCGTTCCCGTCGGCGTCGAGGAACACCGCCACGTTCTCGATCCCCGGCTCGCCGCGATCCTGCACGCCGTTCTGGTCGAGATCGTCGAACTTGGTGCCGTAGACCGCCGGCACGCCGAAGTGGTAGTTGAAGGTCGTGTCGACGCTGCGCCCGCGGAAGTCGTGTCCGTTGCGCGGCCCGTCGGTAGCGATCAGCGTGAATGCCACGGGTTCCTGGGCGCCCAGGGGCGCGCCGACGACGACCCCGTCGAAGAACTCGACATACGATCCGGTCGCGTCGGGCGTATCGCTCACAACGTAGAAGCTCAGCGCATCGGGTGCGAACGCGATGAACGACGCCCAGTCCAGGTGGCCCGAACCCGCCGGCACGAACGTGTCGATCAGGACGTCCGTCGCCTCGCGGTCGTAGCGCAGCACCTCGCCCGTGTTGGGATCGGCCAGGTAGAGCCGGTCATCCGGCCCGATCTCGATCCGCGGCCGCCGATCGAAACTGAACGCGTACGGGCGCGTGCTGACCACCGTGCGGATGAAGACGCCGCTGCTGTCGTAGCTGGCGACCCGGTAGCTCTGGCCGTCAGTGGCCATGTCCACGACGTAGAGGATGCCGCTGGGCGAGAACGCGAGGTCGATCGGAATGCTCAGCGTCGGCCCCTGGGCGATCAGCGTGCCTTCGGTACTGCCCGAATCGTTGAATCGGAGGATCGAGCCCTGGCTGGGGAACAGCGGGTACCCGTGCTGGGCCACGAAGATGTCGAGATCGAACTGGCTGTCGTCATCGGGTCCGAACGCGAGGCTGTAATCGGTCGCCGAGGGCAGCACCGCGATGTCCGTCGGGGTCGACAGGTCGCCTTCATCAAAACGCACGACGCTGTCGCGCTGCGTGCTGGCCACGTAGACCCGTCCCAGTTCGCCGATGGCGAGGTCGCGCGGAGAGAGATTCGACAAAACGGAGTTCGACACCTCCAGCACCCCGGCGGCACCGCTGTATCGCTGCACGCGGTTGCGCGCGAAGTCCGCGACGTAGAGATCGCCATCCAGTCCGTAGGCGCCGCCGACCAGCTCGTGCCCGCCGGTCGCGTCGTCCGCCTTGGTCTGGGCGAGCACCTCGACGAACGCGCCGGGCGCATCGTCACCCGGGCCCTGGTACCTCAGGACCTCGCTGGAACCGCCGGCGCCGGCAACCAACCAGGCACCGTCGGGGTCGTCGAAGGTGGTCGACAGGGACTGCGTCAGGCCGACGCTGCCCGCGTCACTCGAATTCAGCAGCGCCCGCGGGCCGATGCTCCCGATCAGGACCGGCGCATCGTTCTCGTCGATCCGAAGTTCGAAGGACGGGCTCTGGGCGCGCTGCGTGACGACCGGCACCGCAACTTCGTGCGCCGTGTTCGACAGCGGATTGTTCTCGAGGTTCAGGCGCTCGAGCTTCGGCAGCCGCGTGGACACGGCGCGAAGCAGGATCGCGTCGGCGATCACGGTGCCGTCGGCCATGTCGTCGTCGAGGCTGACGGCGATCTGCCCCGTCTCGCGGTCGGGGAGCACTTCGCCGAGCTTGCTCCAGGTTCGACCGGCCAGGTCGAGTCCCTGTGGCGCGATGCGCTGGTTGGCCTCGAATGAGACCGCGTCGCCGTCGCCATCCACCACGTAAGCCGCGAGGCTGGTCTGTCCCTGGTGGGCATGCCACGTCGCAAACACTTCGTATTCGACGTCGGCCAGGCCGTCGAACCCCCACTGCGCCGTGCCGATCCGACCGTCATCGATCTGGAACCGGTAGTCGCCACCGAAAGCGTCCACGACCGGTTCGATGCTGTGCTCCCAGACCTGGCCGCTCTCGCTGTATCCGCCGAGCCACTGCCCGTCGTCGATCAGCGCCGTGCCGGAAAGGCCGTCGACGTCACGCAGCTCGTTGCCCGACAGATCGAGATGCTCGAGACCGGAGACGTTCCCCAGCGCATCGGCATCGAGAATCGTGTTGTTCGACAGGTTCAGGTAGACCAGGTTCGCCAGGCCGCCCAGCGCGTCGACATCGCTGACGCCGCCGGTGGTCAGGACGTCGGCGGGAATCACGCCCTCGACACTGCCGGGCACCGTGTAGCGAAGAATGATCCCGGCGGAATCGGTGTGCTGGAAGTACTCCAGGCGCAGGTCGTGGAAGCCCGGCTCGAGCGTGACGAGCGACTCCACCAGGTTCATCGACGCATGCAGGCCACCGTTGTCCACGACCAGCACGTCGTCCATGTAGAGCCGGGCCCCGTCATTGCTCTCGACCGAGAGCTCGATCAGGCCGCCGATGGGGAGGAAGAGCTGGCCGGTCCACCGCACCGCGAAGTTGTCGGTCAGGCCGCTCAGCCCGAAGAAGCCCGAGGTCATCTCGGGGAAGTCGACCGTCGGATCGTCGCGCTGGTGCAGGCGCGTGAGCTGCGTGAAGTCCGGGATCGGCAGGAACTCGGGGTTCGAGAAATCGGTGCCGGGCTCGGGGATGAAGTACTCACCGTACAGGCCGTCGCGGGCGCGGGCGGCGGTGTCGGCGATGCTCAGCACGCGCAGCTGCAGCAGCTCGCCGAGCGGCTCGACGTCGCGCACCAGCGTGCCGTCGAGGCCCAGGTGCCGCACCAGCTCGAGCCCCGTCGGGTCGCCCGCCTCGTCGCGGCCCGGATCGATCATCGACACGTCCTCGACGTCGTTGTGCCGCAGGTCGACGGTCGCGAGGTTCGACGCGTACTCGAGGCCGGTCAGGTCCGCGATCCCCTGGTCGGCGGCCTCGAGGAACGTCAGGCGCGCCAGGTCGGTCGCCCGCACCGGCAGCGCGAACTCGGGATCGTTCGACGGTCCGCGCATCGGCACGTTCATCGCGGCCCCGAGCACCGTGCGGAGGGCGGCGTCGGGAATCGTGATCAGCGGGTCGATGATCTTCGCCGGGTTGCTCAGCAGCCGGTCGGCGGCGTCAGGCTGACGGATGGTCTCGTCGTTCTCGCGGTCGCGCACCTCGACCTGCTCGGCGAGGAAGACGTCGTTGCCGCTCTGTCCGAACAGGCGGTCGAGATGCTCGTTGCCGACGAGGATGTCCTCGCCCTCGCCGCCCTGGATCAGATCGTCGTCGGTCAGCGATCGGAACGCGCCCTGGATCGGGGGCTTGATCTCGATGGCGAACTCGAGGTCCGACGTCTGCTCGGCGCGGTGCGGGTTGAAGATGCGCAGGTAGTACGTGCCGGCGGCGAGGTTGCGCAGGTCCATCGCGCCGATGTCCTCTTCGAGGACGCCGCCGCGCTCGTCCATGAGGTCGGCCCAGACGCCGTGCCGCCGCGTCACGCGCAGGCCCGTGCCCTGCGCGGGATCGGGCTGGTCGAACTCGATCAGGACCGGATCGGACGCGATCCGGATCATCATCTGGCGCGTGCCGTCGGCGATCGCCGCCTTGATCGCGTCGGTCACGTCGGCGGTGACGAGCTGCGACGCGAGATCGGTGACGATCGGCACGCTGTCGAGCAGCACCGTCGGCAGCCGCGGGTCGCGCCCGGTCACGACGCCGTCGCCTTCCGGATGGAAGACCTCGAAGGTGCCCTCGACCGGCCCGATGTCGAGCACGCGGCTGTTGCCGCTGGGCGTCAGGTCGGAGCTCCACAGGTCGTCGGGCGCGACCGGCGTCTGGCTGTCTGCCGTCAACAGCACCCGGCCGCCGAACGAGACCAAGCGGGCCAGCCCGCCCTGCGCCGGCCGGAACACCTCGACCGTGCGGCGCTCCGTGCCGTCGGTCAGGTACAGCGACTCGCCGTTGGCGGGTCCGAGACGGAAGGCGAGACGGTTGTCGATCGGCGTCAGGTCGCCGATCTCGAACACCGGCGTGAGCGTGAACAGCCGCTCGACGTTCGTGTCGACGACCGCGTAGAGTTCGGTGGCGTCGCTGAACTCGAACGTGAAGTAATAGGTGTTGCCCGACGCGGCGCCGCTCGAGATCACGCCCTGGTCGCTGAACAGCCTGCCGTTGGGCAGCGGAATCTCCTCGAACACGCCGTTGCGGTCGTAGCGGAAGAGGGCCACCTCGACGCCTCCCGAGTCGACGTTGCCGAGGAAATAGAGGTCCTCGCCGACCGCGGCGAGCGCGTGCGGGTTGCCGTCGAAGAAGAAGGGGTTGACGTCCGCGGCCTGCACCGGCAGTGACTGATTCGTGTCGATCCGGTAGAGCTCGTTGCCCTGCGGGCCGCGGGCCGCGAAGAACAGCGCGTCGCCCACGACGGCCCGCTCGTTGAGCAGATCGTCGCGCGTGCCGCCGAAATTGCTGAACGCGCTGAGGGTCTCGACCTGCGAGGGCTGGCCGGACCTGACACGCCACAGCTCCCATTGCGAGAAACGGAACACCGAGACGTACAGGTCGCCGCCCGCGACCTGCATCTCGGAGAAGAACGAGATCGTCGGCTCGTCGGTCACGAGCACGACCGAGGTCCCGATGCCGTCAGTCGTGGCGTAAAGCCCGAGCTGTCCGGCCGAAAAGGCCACGTAGAACAGCCGGCCGTCGAACTCGGTGCGCAGCTGTCGGTCGCCGAGCGGTCCGCCCACCGCGTCCTCGTTCACGATGACCGTGCCCGCGTCGGTGCCGTCGGTGGAGTAGATCCAGGTCGTGCCGTTCTCCGTCGCGACGAAGAACAGGCGGTCGCCCACCGGCGTGAGCTGGTTGGGGGACGACCACTCGGACCCGGGAGCAATGTCCTTGACGAGCATCGTGCCGGCCGCCGTGCCGTCCGTCTTCCACAGCTCGTTACCCCATTTGTCGGTCACCGCGGTGAAGTAGAGCGTCTCGCCTACGACGGTGAGGTGTTCGACGAAGTTGAACAGTTCGACCTGGATGACGCCGTTCAGGGCCAGGGTGACCTGGTCGATCGCATCGGGATCCTCGAACGCCTCGAGCAGTCCGGAAAGATCGAACTCGACGATGCCGGGATGGTCGTGGCGGCCGCCGACGAGGAAGTTCTGGCCGTCGACGGTGTTGCCGAACTGGTCGATGTAGCCGGCGGGCCCGTCGAGCGTGACCGTCCGGTCTTCGTGGGCCGGCGGCAGCAGGCGAAGCACGTCGCCCGGCTGACCGTCGCCGACGATACGGAAGCGGTACCACGCCTCGTCCTCGTTCGACGTGGCCGGATCGCCGAGCGTGTACTCGTCGGTGTCGTTGACGCCGTCGTCGTTCGGATCGTTCGAGAAGACCACCGGGCGACCGGTGCCCGGGTTCACGAGCACGTCGCCCACGCCGGTGAACGTGCGATTGACCAGCTCGACCACGTCGACGACCGCCTCGTTCGGCAGCGGGACGCGGCGCGGCGTGCCGTAGATCGCATACACCGCGCCGGCCTGCTCGATGACCGTCCCTGCCACGGCGTCAGCGTTCGCGGCGCCGATGAACAGCTCGTCATAACCGTCGCGGTCGACGTCCATGCGCACCGTGCGCGACAGCACGCCGAAGCCGTCACCGTCCGTGGCGCCTTCGAGTCGCAGCATGTCGATCCGATCGTCGGCATTCAGGTCGACCGGGTCGTCGCTCAACACGATCTGAGGCGCGAGGTCGGCGACGTTCCAGATAACGTGGACCTGGCCGCGGTCCGTCTGGTCCACCACGTCGCCGCCCGTGGTGACCGCCGTCGTGAGCTGGCTCACCGCGATGTCGGTGCGCTCATCGTCGTCGAAGTCGCCGGCGGTGACCTGAATCGGCCCGCTGATGACCGTGTCGCCCGGGAGCGCGCCCGGCGGCAGGCGCCGCACGTCGATGTCCGCGGTGTCGAGGCGCAGCGGTGGGTTCGGGAATCCGGGCTGGCCCGGCACGAAGTGCGTCGCGCCGTAGAAGATCTCGACGCTGCCCTCGTCGAACGCCCCGCCCTCCTGCTCGCGAACGAGGGCGAAGTCGCCGGCGCCGTCTCGATTCACGTCGGCCACGTCGAAGGCGTCACCGATCGCGAAGTCCTGGATCGCGGCGACGATGTCCCGGCCAGGCGGCTGCCGATGCTGTAGGGATCCAACCGGTCACGCACGTACACCCTGCTGACGTCCAGCGGATCGCCGCCGGACTGCTGCAGCCGGATCGCATTGGGTCGCACGATGATCAGCTCGTCCTCGGCATCGCCATCGACGTCGGCGACCGCCAGGCGCAGCGTCTGGTCATCGGACGGCACAGAGATCGAATACTCGGCGCCGAGACCAAGCTGCGACCTGATCGTCGTGCCGCTCTCGGTGCCGAGACGAACGGTCTCGAGCACCGCGAAACGGATCCCCAGCGGCGTGGGCGTCAGGGCCAGGTTCATCTCCAGGGTGCTGCCGCTGACCACACCGCCCGCGTACGCGCTGCTTCCGCCGTTCGTGTTGGTCGCCATGATCGCCAGGTCGGTCATGGCGTTGCCGTCCCAGTCGAGCCACCGCGCCTGAATCTGCGGGACGCCCGAGGTTTCGAACTGGTTGATGCTCAGGACGAGGTTGCCGTCGTTCGCGACCGACAGGTCCCGCGGCGGATCGAACATGCCGGTGATGGCGCGAACGTTGACCGGGTCGGAGAAGCTTGGCCCCGAGGCCATGACGAACAGCAGGTCATGCCCGTCGCCGTCGATGTTGCCGGCGCCCGAGACGGGCCGCCAGCCGCCAGTCAGGTCGATCCGGATCTCTGCACGCGTGGCGACGTCGTCGATGTCGTTGAGCTTGACCGGGCCGAGCAGCACGTAGGCGGTCGTGTCGCTCCAGACCATCAGGTCCTCGTAGCCGTCGAAGTTGAAGTCGCCGATCGTCTGCGACCCGCCGAGGCGCTCGTCGTCGCCGACGCCCTCTAGGCGGAACGCGATGCGGTTGTCGTCGTCGCCCGGCTCGTTGAGATCCAGACCACGGCGCGGCGACTGCACCTCGACGCGCGGCGTGGCCGGCTCGAAGCGGAACGGCTCCTCCTCGAGCGTGGTGCCGTTGTCCGCGTTGCCGTTCGCGGCGACGGCCAGGGCGCGCCCCAGGAAGATGTGCGTGCGGCCGCCGAAGCTGTCCGCGAGACCGAATTCGCCGTTGCCGTCCTGGTCGAGGTCGCCGAGCGCCGTGATGCCGTCGCGACGGATGAGCGCGTTGCTTTCGTCCACGACGTTGCCCGTGAGGAACGACGGCCGGCCCGGCTCGAGCACGAACTGCGGGTCGCCCGGAGCGAACGGATCCCAGTCCGATCGGTTCTGCCCGAGTTGCAGGTGGACGTGGAAGACGTCGTGGGCGATCTGGCTGCCGTCCTCGGCAAGCGTGTCGCCGATCTCGACGGTGTGCACCGCGACATCGCCGTCGCCGTCGCCGTCGATATCGCCGAGCGGCGTCACGACGCCGTCGACCTGGTACGTCTCGTAGCTCGTGCCGTAAAGGATCAGCGAAGCCACGTCGAAATCGCCGCCGACGTCCTGCGAGAACGTGACGATGACTTCCTGCGACAGGTCCTGGTCGAGGTCGCCGGCAGGCAGGAGACGTGGGTCGGAGACAATCGTCCCGAAGACGTAGTTCGTCGCCTCGACGTCGAAGATGGTCGGCGCGGCCTCGAAGCTGTCGCGGCCGGGCACGACGAAGAGCGTCGCTTCATCACCCAGGTCGGACGGCAGAACCGTCACGAAATCGTCACGCTGGTCACCGCTGACGTCGCCGACGCCGCCTGCGATCCACCCGCCGCCCGTGATCGCCGCGGCCGCCGCCGCTTCGATGTCCATCACCGCCCGGACGCGCACGTCGTCGACGTACCAGCCTTCCTGCTGGTTGCCGACCGGGTCGACGGTGTCGAACTGGAATCGAACCTGGATGGTGTCGCTGGGCTGGAACGGTCCGGGCACCGCGAGCGTCGCGCGCTGCCACTCGCCGGTGCCGACGTTCTCGTCGTCGACCAGCGTGCCGTCGCCGTTGCTGCCCAGCAGCGCGAACGGGCCGCCGTTCAGCGACCACTGGACGCGCGCCTGGTCGAAGTCCGTGTCGCCCTCGGTCTCGAGGAAGTACGCGAAGCTCACCTCCACCGTCGCCGTGTCGTGCGCGAGCGTGAGGAGCGGGGTCGTCAGGCCGCCGGCGGTGTCGCCGACGTCGTAGTCGCCCTCGACCTCGCGCCCGAAGTAGAAGCTGTGATTGGCGCTGTGCAGCGAATCGGTGCTGCGGCGCTGCGTCAGGTGCCAGAGTCCGTCGACCGGCGCGAGCCGAGTGCCCACGTCGTCGACCGGCGCCTGGTTCACGAGGATCCCGTCCTCACCGTCCTCGAAGTCGGCGTAGAACAGGACGCCCGACGCCTGCCACGGCCGCGGGGTCGCGGGCGTGCCGCCTTCCAGCAGCAGCACGTCCGTGTCGAATCGACCCACCAGCAGGTCGTCGAAGCCTGCCGACGTCCCGACGACGTCACCCGCACTGTCGATGGTGTCCAGGTCGCGGGCAGGGAAGTCGTCCGGCGTCAGGATCGCGTCGGCCTCGTTGACCACGTCGACCAGGTCCGGCCACTGGCTCCGCCCGTAAAGAATGTAAACGCCGGTGTCCGGATGCTCCGGGAAGTTGGGCTGATCGGGCCGCGTCCGCACGAGGAGCGCCAGGTCGTCGACGCCGTCGTCGTCGTAGTCGGCGGGCGAAGCGAACACCGACTGGGCGCCGAACGAATCCGAAAGAATCGGCACCGGAAGCTGCAACGTCACCGCCGGCGCGTCCAGGTCCACCGGGCCATCGCTGTCGGTCAGGTCCCCGGCGCGGGCCAGGTAGATGCGGGCGAAGCTCGGGCCGACGAGCTGGCTCGGGTGGGCGTGCGCGGGCGTCGCCAGCAGGTCGGCGAACGTGGCCACCGAATCCTGCACCGCCGCGATGAAGTCGCCCAGGCCGTCGCCGTTGACGTCGCCGACCGGAATCAGCGCCGCGCGGTCGGCGGCGGAGCCCGGTTCGAGCTCGAGGTCGGCGTCGTCGGCCGCGACGTCCACGATGGCGCCCACCGACGCGCTGAAGTCGACCTGGTAGATGCCCATGGGGTCGGTCGGACCGAGGTTGCTCTGGCCCTCCTCGAAACCGAGCTCGACCGCTTCGAAGTCCGGCGCGCTGATTCGCAGTTCGCCCGGCTTGCGGAGCGACAGAACCAGCCGGCTCAGCGACAGGTCGAAGTACGCGAACACCTGGGAATCAAGACCCACGTTGACGAGGCCCGCATTGATCTTCTGCACGATGCCCGTGCCGCCCGCGGGATCGTCGATCGGGTCGTTGGCGGTGAGGCCGAATACGAGGACGGTGCTCGCGGGACCGTCGTCCACCGCCAGCGAGAACCTGGCAGTCGACGCCGTGGTGCTGGTCAGCTTCGGCGCGTCGACCGCCACGATGCCGTAGCTGCGCGGATTCACGACGTGCAGCATGTAGAAGTCCGGCACGCCGGTCGCCTGCTCGACCGGGATCAGCGCCAGCTCGGCCTGCGGGTCGGTGATCTCGGCGGCGAACAGGAACATCTGCGGCTGCGCCGTGTTCGGCGTGGCGCTGAGCCACTCGGTCATGGCCGGATCGAGCACGAACCCGTCGAAGAGCTTCTGATCGTTCAGATCATCGAACACGACCGAGATCATGTCCTTGCGCAGCAGCGCCGTCTGCACGTCGCCGAAGCTCATGTCCGCCGAAGGCGTCGGAAGGATATACCAGTCGCCCGCGTCGCCGAGGTTGAACGAGAGATCGCTGATCGAGCCGCCGCCGGTGATCGAGCTGATCAGCGACGCCAGGACCGGCGAGTCGTTGAAGCCGGTCAGGTCGTTGCGGCTCACGGCCTCGAAGCGGTCAGGGTCGATGCCGCTGTTGCCGAGGATCAGGTCAAGACCGGGGCCGCCGATCAGCGTGTCGTCGCCGTCGCTGCCCGCGATGAAGTCGGCGCCGTCGCCGCCGCGGATCGTGTCGGCGAGCACGCCGCCGAACAGCCGGTCGTTGCCGTCGCCGCCGTCGATCTCGAGCGCGCCGATCGTCGCGCCCTCCTGGAAGTTGCCGGCCTTGATGCCCCACTCGTCGTCGAGCACGCCGCTGCCGTCGGCCAGCGGGAACTTGTACTCGGGATCGCCGCGGACCTCGTCGTCGCCGGCGCGCGTCTCGATGAGCGTGCCTTCGATGCTGAGCACCTGGTAATGCACGAACTGCTGCCTGAACGCGCTGACGACGCCGCCGCCTGACTGCCCGTTCTCGAAGTGCAGCTCGTTCACGGTGACCGAATTGGCTTCGGAGATGGCCAGCGATGCGTTCTCACCGAACGCCGTGGTGGCGAGCACCACGCTGGTGCCGGATATTCCGGCCACGACCTGATCGGCGATGCCGGCGTCATCCAGCGCATCGTTCAGGTCGGCCA
>NYZC01000419.1 GCA_002686995.1 Phycisphaeraceae bacterium
AACGCGAATGCGTCATGTCGCGCCATGCGATCCTCGATCACGGCGCCCACCAGCTCTGCCCGGCAGCTGCCGAGGGGTCCCGCGATGATGACGAGTCCCTCCGCGGTCTGCTGGAGTTGGTTCATCGTGACCGGGTCGGGGCACAGGTCGACGAGCTTTCGCACCGTGCGACCGGCCGGGGTGAACGTCACGAGATTGCTCCCGTGCTCGTCCATGACCGACACCTTGAACGAGCCGAGAAGTGGCGAGTGGAAGTACGTCGCGACCTCCTTGATCTCGCGGAGATCGGTGGCCTCGGCGTCCGAGAGCAGCGCGGAGAGGAACCCTTGGATCTCGTCGGCGGAGATCGTCTCCTCCTTGATGGTCGCGAACCCCTCCGGCGTCTTGATGCGCGGACGCTGTCCGGGGCGCAGGAAGAGCACGGAACCGCTCAGCTCGAGGAGCGCCTGCAGCAGGGCGTCGAACGCGTTGGGGGTGTAGCGGTCGCGTCCGGGCTCGGCCTGCACCGCGACCCTCTTGAACACCGAGTTGAGCTGCTTCTGGAGCTTCTCGCCGAAGCGGTTCTTGACCGCGCCGGTCACCTCCCGGTGATCGGACTCCTCCGTGGTGTCCTCCTCGATCCCGTGATCGCGGCGGATCTCGTCGAGGTTGCGCGCGACCTCGAGCAGCAGGTGGTCGGTCGGCAAGTCGATGTTGACGTCCGTCGTCTGGACCTCGAAGTCGATGCAGAACGAACCGTCGACCCACGAGAAGATGTCCATGACCGCGCCCTCGCCCTTGTTGAGGGCGTCGTCGAGCGCGGAGACGATCTGGCCGTCCTTGAAATAGACGTAGCCTTTGCGGGTCGACGACTGCACGGTGACCAACGCCGTCTTGCGTCCCATCATCAGGGACTGCGTAACGTCGAAGATGCTGAACGACTTGAGGTCGCCCGATACGGAGCGCGTTTTGTCGTCCACCGCGGGTGCTCGGGAGTCCTAGCTCCGGACGTATTCCAGGCTCGGGCTGCCTGAACTGGCGCCCGGGCAGGTCTTCAGGAAGTGGGCTGGGTTACCCGAGTGGCGGGCGGCCTCGGTCACCTCCACGAGGCCGTTCATCACGAGCTCCTGCAGGGACTGCTCGAGAGCGATCATGCCGTCCTTCTTGCCGGTCTGGAGCATCGATTCGATCTGGAACGTCTTGCCTTCGCGGATGAGGTTCGAGATCGCCGCCGTCACCACGAGGATCTCGAACGCCGCGATACGGCCCTGGCCGTCCCTGCGCGCGAGCAGGCGCTGGGCGATGACGCCGCGGAGGCCTTCCGCGAGCATCACGCGGATCTGCTCCTGTTGATCCGTCGGGAACACGTCGATGATGCGGTCCACCGTGCCCGCAGCGCTGTTGGTGTGCAGCGTGCCGAACACGAGGTGCCCCGTCTCCGCCGCCGTGATCGCGAGCTGGATCGTCTCGAGGTCGCGCATCTCGCCGACGAGGATGATGTCCGGGTCCTCACGCAGCGCGGCGCGCAACGCGTTCGAGAACGACATCGTGTTCGTTCCGATCTCCCGCTGGTTCACGAGCGACCTCTGGTTCTCGTGCACGAACTCGATCGGATCTTCGACGGTGAGGATGTGCCGCGAGTCGCGCTCGTTGATGCGGTTCACCATCGCGGCCAGGGTCGTCGACTTGCCGGAGCCCGTGGAGCCCGTGACGACCACGAGGCCCCGGGGCGCCTCGGTGAAGTTGATGATCTGCTGGGGGAGCGCGAGCTGCTCGCAGGTCAGGATCGTGGTCGGGATGAGGCGGAACACCGCGGCGATGCCGTTGCGTTGCTCGAAGATGTTGCAGCGCAGGCGCGTGACGCCGGGGACCTCGTGCCCGAAGTCGATTTCCTTGTCCCGCTCGAAGTCGGTGACCTGCTCCGGGGTCATGAGTTCGTACAGGAGCTTGCGATTGAGCTCCGGCGTGAGCTGACCGTAGTCAACCGGAACCAGCTCATTGCTCAGTCGCACCATCGGCTGCGACCCGGACGCCATGTGCAGATCGCTGGCCCCCTGCTCCTTGATGACCCGGAAGATCTCGTCGATAGCGGCCATGAATCACGTTCCTCTACGATTGCGCAAACCCCGGTAAACGTGCGAGGGCGACACCCGACGTCGAATCCCTCCACAGCGTCCTCATCGGGACGGACCCCGTACCCTCTTGAGCCGGTGCGCCGAACGTGGGACCCTCAGGCGTGCCCAACGACTTCGAGACCATCGAGAAACGACGCTACCTCCGCCTGGCGGACAACTTCCGTGTGGCCCTGGGCACGTGGTCCGGGGGCCCCCCGGCCGCGCCACCGGAGGATGAAGCTGCGTCGGCGGTGGCCTTCTCACGCGACGTTTCGGTCAGCGGCCTGTGCGTCGTTTGTGATCGCTCCTTCCCTGAAGGCGGCGTGGTCGAGGCCGAGATCAGCGTCCCCGAACTCGACGATCCCCTGAAGGTCGCGGGCGAGGTGGTGCGCTGCGCGTCGGCGGCCGGCGGCCGTTACGAGATCGCGCTCCGCTTCGTTCCGCACTGGATCGACGAGGACGTCCGGGCGCGGCTGAAGCAGCTGATCTACCAGTAGCCGGATCCGCCGGGAGCGCGGACCTCCAGGTCCGCTCTGACGGCGAAGCCGGATCCGGACCCCAGAGCGGACCTGGAGGTTTGCGTTCCCGGCTACTTCCGCAGCTTGACGGTCGTGCGGGCCGCCGCGTTCGTGACCGAGATGGTCCGCGTCGTCCTCTTGTGGCCGCTGCCGGTGACGACGATGCGGTAGGGACCGTGGCGGAGCGCGGAGAAGGTGTAGACGTTGCGGCGTTTGCGGTCGCGGACGCCGGTACGGGACCAGCCGGGGTTGCCTTGTTTGGCGAGCTCCTGCACCCGGACCCGGAGGGTCGATCTGACGGCGCGGTTGCGCCAGTCCTTGACCGTGACCGTGAGGCGCCCGGCGCGGTGCATCTGGATGTCCGGGAGTTCCGTGGCCTCGCCGGAGCGGACGATGATCTCGTACTGGATGTGCCGCTGGTAGCCCGGGAGCTTGAACTCGAGACTGCACGTGCCGGGGGGTTGGTTCTGGACGATGAAGGCGCCGTCGAGGATCAGCACCCGACGCGGATCGCAGCGTTCGATCTGGACCTGGATCAGCGGTGACTTCGAGCCCGCGTCGATGACCCGGCCGATGATGTCGCCGCCGAGCTCCCAGGCCTGATCGTCGAGGGTGAACCGGATCGGTCGCGGATCCGGGGCGATCCCGTCGCGGCGGTCGGTGCGGTATCCGGACGCGGCCACCACGACGTTGACCTTCTCGGCGAAGAAGCCGCCGAGGTCGAAGCGTCCATCGAGCCCGCTGAGCCCTGACTTGAGCCGCTGGTTCCGTCGGCCGTAACGGTCGTTGCCGTGATTGCGGACGGCCACCCACGCGCCGACGATCGGTTCTCCGCGGAGATCCGTGACGAGGCCGCGCACGATTGCGCCGCGCTCGAGGACCACCTCCAGGTCATCGATGCCCGCCGGGCCGACCGTCGTGGGCTCCTTGAGCTGGAGGTGCTGTGCGTGACGCACGGTCAGGTGGTGCTCGCCTTCGGAGACCCCGCGCAGCGTGAACGTGCCGTCCTCCTGCGAGAGCGTCCGAATGCTCGCGAGCCAGAGCAGCGCCCCGTCGACGGGCTCACCGAGGTCGTTGATGACCCGGCCGACGACGTTGACCGCCGGCTCCATCGTCAGGGTCAACGGCGGCGTCCCCTTGAACAGGTCGAACGGGGCGGAGTTGGACGGGGCGTAGCGGCGTTCCGGGTCGAACGCCTGCACCTGTCCGTTGCCCGCTTTGGGCGCATTGCGGATGGCCCAGTTGCCCTCGGCGTCGGCGCGGACCGCGGGCCAGTTGTCGCCGGCGTCGTCCTTGTAGACCTCGGCGCCGAAGAGGAACGGCGCAATCTCCGAGAACTGGTCGCGGTTGAAACCCTTGGGACGGATGACCACCATGGCGCCGCCGACGCCCTGGCCACCGGGGTCGACAGCGCGTCCGGAGAGCGACGTCGTCTCGGGGAGGTTCACGACCGCGCGGTTGGATTCCGTGTCGCCGCTGCGCAGATCGTGGGAGTGGAACGTCGCTCCGTATCCGAGCGCCTTCACCAGCAGCACGGTCTGGCCCGGCAGCAGCCCCGGGATCGCGAACGACCCGTCCGTCTTGGACAGGAACGGTCCGATGCGCCGGCTCTGGTGCTGGGTCATGCGTCCCTTGATGATCCGGTCGATGATCTCGACCTGCGCGCCGCCGATCACGAGCTTGCCCTGGCCCGCGACGACGATCCCGTGGAGCGTCAACCCCCGGTCGAGGACGTAGTCGCGCTCGAGCCCGTCCGGCGGCGGGATCACCAGCCCGGCCTCGTGGTACGGCGCCAGCCCGTCAGCACTCACGCTCACGTCCCAGCGACCGGGCGCGACCGTCGTGAGCCGGAACGTCCCTTCCTTGGACGTCTGCGTCGTCAGCGTCTGGAGATCGGGCCGCCCCCGCGGCACCAGCTTCACCGACGCTTGCTCGACGAGGGTGCCTTCGCCGTCCTTCACCGTCCCGAAGAACGGGACGGCCGGCTCCAGCATGACCGTGAGGTGCGTACCTTCCGGCACGTTGGAGAATTCCCTCGGTGCGAACTTCTCCGCGCCGATGGTCAGCTTCCTCACGGTACCCGGTGGCCCCTTCAGCTTGAACGTGCCGTCCGCGCCGCCGACGAAGTGGACGATGGCTTCATTCGCGCACGTCGCGAAGACACCGGGATTCGCGATCGTCGTGCCGTCGCGCGCCTTCACGACGCCGGTGACGAGCAGGACGGGGGGGGCGCCGTCCTCGGCGCCCGCGAGGCCTTCGCCGGTCCCGCGGCCCGCTGCGCCGCTCTCTCCCACGCCAGCGTTGCCCTCGCCGCGGCCGGCACCTTTGCCTTCGCCTGCGCCACCCTCGCCGCCGAAGGAGCGCCCACTCTCGAAGCCCGAGTCCGCCTCACTGCCGCCGAACAGTGCGAGCAGCGGATTCTCGTCGAGCAGGAAGCAGGCGCCGAGCCCCAGGAGGAGGAGCCCGGCGATCACGAGGAGGGGAGTCCGCACGTGAGGATTCTAACGAGCGGCGCGATGAGCCGCGTGACCCATCACTTCTTCTTTCGAACCTCGTTGAGGACCTCGTCGTAGAACCAGTCGATAGTGCCCCACTCCTCGAGCAGGCCCGCGGCGTAGAGGCACACGATCGCGACGATGACGGGCACGATGTACCGCAGGAGGATCAGCCACGTGCGGTAGACGGCGCCGACCGGACCGGCGCAGAACTCTTCCTCGCGTGCTTTCCCGCCGACGCGCCACGCGGCGAAGATCGCGATGAAGAACCCGCCGACCGGGAGCATCCAGTTCGAGACGAAGTAGTCGAGGAAGTCGAACCAGTTGCCCTTGGAGACGTCGCCCCAGTCCTCGCCAATGACGCCTTCCTTCCATTCAGCGAAGTCGTTGCCAAAGAGGTCGACGCTGTTGCTCAGCGCGGAGGGGATGCCGAACAGGGTGACTGCAATCCCACAGAAGATCGTGGCTTTCTTGCGGCTCCACTTCCACTGGTCGATGAAGTAGCTCGCGACCACCTCGAGGAGCGAGATCGCGGACGTCAGCGCGGCGAACACCAGCAGCCCGAAGAACACGATCGACAGGTACGAGCCGCCGGGCATCTGTGCGAGCGCGACAGGCATGTTTACGAACACGAGGCCTGCACTCTTCGCGGGCTCCATGCCGTAGGCGAACGTGATCGGGAACAAGATCAGGCAAGCCATGAGCGCGATCACGGTGTCGAGCGTGCAGATCGCGACAGAGGTTCCGATCAAGCTCGAGCTCCGCTTCAAGTAGCTCCCATACGTGATCATCGCCCCCATGCCGAGGCTGAGCGTGAAGAATGCGTGTCCCAGTGCCTCGAGGACGCCTTCGGGCCTTAGCTTGTCGGTGTTCCACGAGAAGACGAAGTCCACCGCCTTGTCGAAGCCGCTTTCCGTTTCCGGCGGGATGGGCTTCAGCTGCGTGGCTTGCCAGAGCAGGGCCGCCAGCATCAGAAAGAGCAGGGGCATGAGGATGCGTGCCCACCGCTCGATGCCCTTCTTGATCCCCCCGACGACGATCACCATCGTGAGGCCCATGAAGATGACGTGCCATGACACGTTCAAGCTGGCGTTGCCGACCAACGTCCCGAAAGCGCCCTCCACCTCTTCCTTGCTTTGGCCGGAGATGCCGCCGATACATGCTGTGAACGTGTAGTGCAGCGCCCACCCGGCGACGACCGCGTAGTACGACAGCATGAAGAACGCGGCGAGCACGCCGAGTCCTCCGACTCCCTTCCACGGCGAGTAGCGGCCCGCGACCGACCCGAACGCTCCGACGGGCGATCGCTGGGCCATGTGCCCGATCATGATCTCGCCGATCATGATCGGCAGGCCGACCACGGCGATGCAGATCAGGTAGATGGCGACGAACGCGCCGCCGCCGTTATCCCCGCAGATGTAGGGGAACTTCCAGATGTTCCCGAGTCCGATCGCGGACCCGGCCGCTGCGAGCACGAAGCCCATTTTGGAGCCCCACACACCGCGGGACGACGTCCCGGAACCCGTTCCCATCGGGGCGCCGCCGCCCCCGTTGTCGATGCCTTCTCCGTTCATGCTTCGTTCCAGATCAGGGGGCTTTGCGGGCCGTGCCCCGGCCCCGCCCGCCCGTTGGTTAGTTGCGGTTCGAG
This sequence comes from Phycisphaeraceae bacterium, assembly GCA_002686995.1. Classification (GTDB taxonomy): domain Bacteria; phylum Planctomycetota; class Phycisphaerae; order Phycisphaerales; family Phycisphaeraceae; genus NYZC01. Next base: position 6,755 of record NYZC01000419.1, read on the forward strand.
TTGAAGTTCTTCGGGTCCGAGAAGTATTCGTCCTGCATCCTGCGGACACTTCGCGACAGGAAGATCACGGCGATGAGGTTGGGCACGGTCATGAGGCCGAGCGCCACGTCGCCGAAGGTCCAGACCGTCTGCAAGGGGAGGATAGCGCCCATGAAGACGAACCCTAGGAAGAGCAGCTTGTAGACCATCACCCCCCTGAGCCCGAAGAGGTACTCCGTGCAGCGGTCGCCGTAGTACGACCAGGAGATCGCGGTGGAGAGCGCGAAGAGCATGACGGTCAGCGTCACGATCAGCCGGCCGAGCGGGCCGAGCGCCTTGTCGAAGGCCTCCGCGGTGAGCGCTGCGCCGATCTTGATGGTGCCCGCGCGGAGCTGCAGGTCCTTGGCGCCGCCGGTGATCGCGCCGCCGTTGACCGTGACCTCGCCGACGAACGGGATCAGGGTTCCGTCCATGACCTCGTAGATCATGTGACCCGTCCAGTCCCCGTTCTCGTCCTGCTTGACCTCTTCGGCGAAGGCGATGGGGGCGTTGTTCTTGACCAGGACGACTCCCGTCGTGGATCCGTCCGCGTGCAGGATCCGCAAGGGGCGGCCGCCTGCGATGATGAGCTTCTCGTCGACCGCGTCCGCGTCTTCGGTGTCGCCGTCGTCGTGGGGTCCGTCGTACCCGGCGAGCTCGATCGTCGGGTCGTCGTCGTGGCGGCCCATGGCCCGGCCGAAGTCCGTTAGCGAGATCGCGGTCTGCTCGGGTCCCGCGGACCACGTCATCACGGTCAGGTCCTTGTTCGCCAGCTCATGCTCGGTCTCGACGTGCTCGTCCCACAGGCCGGAGGTGATGATCACCAGCGCCGTCATCGTGCAGATGACGATCGTGTCGATGAACGGCTCCAGCAAGGCGACGAGCCCCTCGCGGAGCGGCTCGTCCGTCTTCGCGGCGGCGTGTGCGATCGGGGCCGAACCCTGGCCAGCCTCATTGGAGAAGAGGCCGCGCTTGACGCCCCACAGCAGCGTCATCGTCCACGCCCCCGCTGCCGTACCCGCGACGCCGGCCGTCGGGTTGAACGCCTCGGAGAGAATCGTCCCGAACGCGTCACCGATGCCGCCGATGTTGATGCCGAGAACGATGAGTGACCCGGCCACGTAGAGACACGCCATCACCGGGGCGAGGATCGACGTCACCTTGCCGATGCGCTGAATGCCCCCGAGGATCACGAACCCGACGAGCACCGCAGCGACCGCGCCGGTCAGCCAGTCGGGGATCCCGGTGGAGTCCTTGACCGTTTGCGCGAGGGTGTTGATCTGGTTCATGTTCCCCGCGCCGAGCGACGACAGGATCGCGCACAAGGCGAAGAACATGGCCAGCGGTTTCCACGCGCTCCCGAGGCCCTTCATGATGTACTTCTGGGGGCCGCCCGAGGAGTTGCCGGCTTCGTCGAAGTCGCGGTGCTTCATGGCCAGCGACACCTCGGTGTACTTCGTGCACATGCCGAGGAGCGCGGTCATCCACATCCAGAAGATCGCGCCGGGGCCGCCCCAGTGGATGGCCATCGCCACGCCCGCGATGTTGCCGATGCCGACCGTCGCGGACAGCGCCGTCGTCAACGCCTGGAAGTGGGAGATGTCGCCTGCGTGTCCGTCCTGGTCGTAGTCGCCGCGGACGATCTGCACCGCGTGGCGGAGCTTCCGGAACTGGATGAATCCCATCCGCACGGTCAGGAAAGCCCCGACCGTGAGAAGGAGGACGGCGAGCCAGGGCAGGTTCAGCCCGGGTATCTGGGCGCTCCACACGGCGTGTTCGAGTACATCGACGATCGACTTGAAGAGGTCCATGGTGGCTCCGCGAGGGCGGGGAGAGGTGAGCTCCCGGATTGACGGGGCACTTTATACCGGAGGCGCCGGGGAACCGGACAGGAGCGTGACTAAACTTCTACGTCCGTTGTATCGATGAGTATATGGTCCCCGCGTAGTAGGTCGGGACGGAACGGGTCAGGCGTCACGAAACCGCGATCCGTCCGCGACCTCAGGCACCCAACGAGAAACCACTGCCCCCCCGCCGATCCCACCCGGCGGAAAGAGGTTCCCGTGCTCGAGGTTCTCAGTCGTCACAAAACGCTCTTGGGTCTGCTGACCCTGATCCTGGCCTGGGATCTGGCCTTGCTGCTTCGCATCCTCACCCATTGAGGCGGCTCTGCAGAGGTCATCCGACTCCCGAAGGGGCACAGACCACGCCATCGCCGAGGCGCCCCGGTCGGGGGATCATCGTCGGCGGAGGCTGTAGCGGTCGGGCACGAGTCGGAACCCGAGCTCGTTGAGGTCGGCTTTGGCTTGGAGCAGCCCTTGGACGAGCCGGAGCGGTCCCGGATGGTCAGTGAAGAGTGAAGCGGCGCCGTCTCGAATCGCCTGGAGATCCGGGTAGCTCAGATCGAGGCGCCGCAGGCCTCGTTGGAGTCGCAGCCGGGTTTCGGTCTTCGTGGACTTGGGGGCGCGATCGAGGGCCGTGTCGAGATGCTCCCACAGCGTCTGAATCTCGCCGTAGCGGCCATGGCGCTCTGCCGCCCCAGCAACCGCGATCCCGATCGATGCGAGGGTCAACACGACGAGTAGGGCCGTACCGGCGAACACGACCCGCTGCTCGCGTCCGCGACGGAGCTGGTCGAAATGGCCCTCTTGGAGGACCTTGGCGAGGACTACACCCGCGGCGAATCCGCCGACGTGTCCCGCCTGATCGATGTTCGGATACACGAATCCGAACCCGAGCAGGAGGATCGCCCACCGGAACAGCCCCCGGTACGCCATCTGGCTCTGGATGTCGACGTGGGTGCGCATGTTGATGAGGAGCGCGCCCATCAGGCCAGCGATCGCGCCGCTCGCGCCCAGGGAGTAACCCGTGACGAGGTCCCACTCGAACACCTCGACTCGCAGGTGCCGCCACACGGCCGATGCCAAGGACGAGACCAAACCGCACAGCAGGTAGATGAAAAGCAAGCGACCAGGTCCGTAGATCCGGTCCGCCAGCTTCCCGAGGCTGTAGAACGCCCACGCGTTCATCAGGAGGTGGACCACGCCTACGTGGAGGAACATCGCGGTGAACAGGCGCCACCATTCGTGGTTCTGGAACACCGCGCGGGGCCCGCACCCACCGGGCGCCCAGCAGCCGCCGTTGGAGATCCCGCCGAACTCGAAGATGCTGCCGCCGCTGTCCAGGCCGCCAGCCAGCATCACCTGTCCCACGAATGCCAACGAGATCATCCCGAACAACAGGTGCAGACTGCTGAAGTGGAAGGTGAGCCTTCCGATGCGGATGAGTCTTCCGTACTCGGGTTCGTTCATGAGCGGCACATGATAGCCATCGTGGACGGAGAGGCCCGGGTCCGGTAGAACGGCGGCGTGGTTGGGGACGAAGTGGTTGGGGAAGCACCGACGGAACCCGCGCCCGGGGTCCGACCTTCCGGCGACGGGCTGGAGTTCAGCGTCCTGGGCAGCGGGAGCAGCGGCAACTGCGTTCTCGTGCGCGGCGGGGGGGCCACCGTGCTCGTGGACGCGGGTCTGTCGCTGAAGGAGACGCGGGCTCGGATGGCGTCTCTCGACCTCGACGCTGACGACCTCGATGCGGTGTTCATCACCCACGAGCATGCGGACCACGTCGCGCATGCGGGCGTCCTCGGGCGCAACCTGGATGCGACGGTGTTCCTCGGCGACGGGACCCGCGACGCGTCGGCCCGGCTGTTCAAGGGGGAGGAGGACGTCGCCCCGGTGTTTGCCCGCACGACGATCCGGGTCGGCGGTCTGAAGATCACCGCGGTCAAGAAACCGCACGACGCGGCCGAGCCGGTGGCGTTCCTGATCTGCGGGGGCGACGCGACCCTGGGCATCTTCACCGACCTCGGCCACGTCGACGACATGGTCGCGGATGCGATCTCCCAATGCACGCTCCTCGTCTACGAGGCGAACCACGACCCGAACCTGCTCGCGCGGGGTCCGTATCCCCACTCGCTCAAGCGGCGGGTCGGCGGTGCGCTCGGCCACATGAGCAACGAGGATGCGGCGCGCGGCCTGGCGCGGTGCCTCCCGTCCCACCTGCGGAGCCTGGTCCTGGCCCACCTCTCGAGCAAGAACAACCACCCGACCTTCGTGCGCGACGCGTTCGTTCGTCACCTGGGCGAGGACTGCGACTTCCCGCGCTGGATCTCGTACCAGCGACGCGCAACCCCGCTGTTCGACGGGTCGGGGGCGATCGTTCGCAAGCCCGCGGTCGCGGAGCCGGCCGGGGAGGCGGTCAGTGCCTAGCCACTCAACCCGGTGAGGAGGTCGTAGAGCCGTCGGCGGTCGGCGTCGGCGAGCTCCTGGAACTGCAATCCGGTCGGATACGGTCCGTTGATCCGATCGGTAACGGTCCACACGACCCGCCCGTTCAGGCAGATCGGCCCCGTCACGCCGGGGAACGTGATCTGCAGCGCCACCTCGGCCGGGATGATGATCTCCACCGGGAAGTCGATCCGTGTTCCCCCGAGCCCGATGTTCACGGCCCGCGCGTGCCCGGACTGCCCCGCCGCGTCGATCGAGAACTCCACCCCCAGGTCGCATTCGACCCGGTAGTGGCCCCGGCGTCCCAACGTTCCGACGAGATCCGTCGCCGGCAACCCCGATCCATCAGCGAGTGGCATTCCGCACCGTCTCCTCACTCGCCGTATCGGCCAGACGACTCGATGCCGTTCACCCTTTCCGACGCCTGGAGGCAGGATTTGCGCTCGCCAGGCCCGCTCCGACGGAATCCCCCGCCCGGAGCGGACCTGGGAAGGCGGTGAAGCAATCCGAGCGGAGGCACACAGGTCTCAGAACCGGAACCTCCGGTGCCGCGGCCGGTACCGCCACGCGGTCACGCCTGCCTTGCACTTGGAACGTGCGGTTCCGCGGTCCCGCGTTCACTCGTGCGCCGGCCGCTCCCAGACGCTCAAGAGTCGGTGTCGGCGCCAACCTCTGGTGAGGAGCCAGGCGTGGGCAACGACGACGGCGTCGCGGATCGTGCTGACGGCTCCCTCGACCTCCTCCCGCCACCCGTCGAAGACCCGCGCGGACGAGAACTCGTCGATGCCGTGCTTGAACGAGCGCCGGGGGTGCTTCTTCGCGTTGTGAAGCACGTACACCAGCGCATGCCGCACGTGCCTCGGGGTCTCGAGGATGCAGCGTGCTAGCGGTCGGAGACCACGCCTCCCTAGCGATTCCAGGGCTTGTTGAGTGCTCGGGCGATGCGGACCTGGAGCCCCTTCATACCGCGCGAGAGCGCGCCTCTGCCCTTCGCCTCGACGATCAGGTGCAGGTGATTGCTCAGGATCGAGTCCCTCACGAGCTCTTCTCTGGCTCTGGCGGGGGCGGGTGGGGCCAGCGGGCGCCGACTGGTCTGGTGTCGTGCGATCCGACTCCTTCACAGCCTCTGGAGGTCCGCGCTCCCGACTAAACCGACGTCAGGGTGCCGTCCTCGACCCAGCGGCGCATCCGGTCGCGGTGGGCGTTGAGGTCCGATTCCGTCGCTTTGGATTCGGGGCGCGTGAGGAGGAAGTACTCGTGGAGCATGTTCGCGGCGAAGCGGATGTCCTCGAGGCTGAGGTTGTCCGTTTGCATGACGGCGTCGTTGCCACCGTAGCGGGACCAGTCGAGGGACCGGACCCAGCTCGCGCGGACGGCGTCGATCCAGAGTTCGGTGCCGGGGAAGGGGGTGATGCCGGTGCAACCGAGGGTGCGAGCGGGGAGCTCGCCGAGGAGGCGGTAGGTCTTCGCGATGGTGTGGCGGG
>NYZC01000420.1 GCA_002686995.1 Phycisphaeraceae bacterium
GCCGGCGCCGGTGACGGTCGTTCCAGCGTCCAGGTCGATCTGGAAGCCGGCGGCATTGATTTCGACGCGGTCGCCGTCGTCGGCGGTGAAGCGTCCTGAACTCGTGACACTTCGGGCGAACTCGATCGTCCCCGACATCGAGTGAACGACCCCGGAACTCTTGTTGTCGAACGTCGTCTCGAGGAGCGAGTCGCCTGTGCCGTCGGTCTTCATGACCGTGCCGAAGTTGTCGAACGATCCCGTCTGTCCCGAGGGCACGTCGAGGCTGAAGTTGCCCTGGATGTCAAGCGTGCGCGTCGCGCGGTTGTCGACCGCGCCGTCGCCGGTCACGCGCCAGACGCCGGCGACCCAGTCGGTGTCCGAGTCGAGCGACAGCGTGCTGCCGTCGAGGATCTTGGTGCCCGTCGTGCTGAGCGTCGTGCCTCCGGACGCCACGATGCCGCCCGCCCCGATCACGGTGCCCGCGGTCCACGTGAACAATCCGTTCAACGTCAGCGCGGCCTGGGCGTCGACTTGGCCTCCCGTCAATCTGAAATCCGCGTCGAAGGCGAGCGGCGCAATGACGTTGAAGAGGCCCCGGGTGAGCACGAGGGCGCCGTCGCCGGTGACGGTCGTGCCGGCGTCCAGGTTGATCATCTTGCCGGCGGCATTGATCTCGACGGCATCGCCGACGTCGGCAGTGAAGCGGCCGGCGCTCGTCACGTCCCCGGCGAACTCGATCGTCCCCGACATCGAGTGGACGACGCTTGCGCCCTTGTTGTCGAAGACGGGCTCGAAGACCGAGTCGCCGGTGCCGCCGCTCTTCTGGATCGTTCCGAAGTTGTTGAACTCGCCGGTCTGCGCCGACGGCACGTCGAGCCTCAGGTTGCCCTGGATGTCGAACGTGTGCGTCGCCAGGTTGTCGATGACCGCACCGTCCTGCAGGCGCCACACGCCGTTCGACCAGGTCGTGTTCGAGTCGAGGCTGAGGGTGGCGAAGGATTGGATCTTCGTGCCGGAACCGCTCGCCGCGAGGCCGCCGGAGATGGTGATGGTCCGCGTCCCGGCGATCGTGCCGGCAGTCCAGGTGAGCGGACCGGCGATTTCGAGGTTTTCCGTCCCGCCCAGCGTGCCGCCGCTCTGCGCGTACCCGGTTGCAAACGTCAGCGGCGTGTTGATGTTCAGCGCGCCCTGGACCAGGCGGATCTCGCCGGCTCCGGTGACGGTGGTGCCGGCGTCGAGGTCGTAGACGCCGCCGCTCACCGAGAACTCGACGATGGCGTCCAGGTCGGCGGTCAGGCCGCCCGCGTTGACCACGTTGCCGTCGAACTCGATCGTGCCGACCATCGCGTGGACCACGCCGGTCGACTTGTTGTCGAACGACGGTTCGAGCCTCGCGTCCCCGGTGAGGGCGCTCTTCTGCACCGTCCCGAAGTTGTTGAAGGTCTCCGTGCCGCCGGTCGTCGCGTCGTCGAGGTTGAGGTTGGCCTGGATGTCGACCGTGTGCGTCGCCTGGTTGGTGATGACGGCGCCGTTGCGCACCTGCCAGACGCCGGCGCTCCAGGTCGTGTTCGAGTCGAGGATCATCTCCTTGCCGTCGACGATCTTGTTCGAGTTTCCGCTCAGGTTCATGCCGCCGCTGACGGTGATCGTGCCGGTGCCGCCGATCGTTCCGAACGTCCAGTCGAACGATGCGTTCGAGATCGCGATGTTTCCGGTGCCGTTGATCGTGCCGCCCGACATCGTGAGCCCCGCGTCGAAGGTGGCGGGGCCGTTGATCGTGAGCGTGCGGCTGGAGATCGTGAAGGCTGCGTTGGTCGTCAGGCTGTTGATCGCGACGCTGGTCGCGCCGCTGTCGAGCACGACCGTGGTCGGCGCGACGACGTCGATCGTCACGTCATCGCCGGCCTGGGGCACGCCGGTGCCCGCGCCGTCGACCTCCCAGTTGTTCGCGTCATCCCAGGAGGTGCCGTCACCGTTGCCGGTCCACTGGACGTCGGACAGGAGCAGTCTCGGCTCGAGCCGCTCGAAACGATGCGGTGCATCGACGAGCCTGCGGCACGCTCTACGTCGGGCGGCACTGGCGCGACGTGTCGCGCTCGGCGTTCGTTTCACCAGGGACAGCAGAGGCCATGCCATCGCGTTCCTCCAGCAGACTTGTGAGGCAGACAGACCAGAAAATGAAATCCAGCCATTTTTATAATGTCGCGTGGTCCGTTGATCACCATTTTCTGCGGGAAAAATAGGTTGTTTTCCGAGGAAAAGCATGTTCTTTACGCGCGATCAACGGAGCGATTAGTCCGGACATCGACGCTGACGCCATGGAAGACGTCTCCCCGGTCATGACCTGCGTGTCGGGACCCGACACCGGCAGGCAGTTCGCCATCAAAGGCGGTGCGACGACCCTCGGTACGGGCGCGGGCTGTCACGTGGAGAGCGCCGATCCGGTGCTGACCGGGATGCAGGTCACGTTCACGCTCGCCGACGGCCGCGTCACGTTCGAGGCGACGGACGCGGATGTCGTCGAGGTCGACGGCGTCGCACAGACGATCGGGGCGGTTCGACCCGGCCAGCAGGTGCGGATCGGCACGTCGATCTGGCAGCTTGCCGACGAGGACGCCGCGCGGCAGTTCGCCGGGTTTCTCGGTCGTGTCGGCGGACACATCGGGGCGGCGGCCGGCCTGGGGCGTGTCGAGGGATTCAGCGTCCGCGAGATGTTCTCCGAGGTCTTCAAGCGCCACCCGGACGAGGAGGTCGACGCCTATTTCAGCATCGGATCGCCGGCGACGACGCCGTCGCTCGCGGACCTGGGCACCGCGTGGCCGCGGCCCTGGGTCTTCGCCCGTGCCGCGACGCTTTCGGTGCTGCTCTACCTGGGCTTCTCTCTCGCCATCGGGAAATGGGACAACCCCAAGCTGGTTCCCGGCATGATGTTCGCGGGCACGTTCGCGATTCCCTGCTCGGTGCTGCTGTTCTTCTTCGAGGTCAACGTGCCGCGCAACATCTCGCTCTACCAGGTCATCAAGATGATGCTGCTGGGCGCGATCCTGTCGCTGTGCCTCGCGATGGTGGGGTTCGGTCTCACCCGGCCGGCGGGCCACTGGCTCGGTGAGATGATCGCCGGCCCGGTCGAGGAGACGGCCAAGTTCCTGCCGCTGCTGCTGGTCATCAACAAGCTCAAGTATCGGTGGACGCTCAACGGGCTGCTGATGGGCGCCACGGTCGGTTGCGGGTTCGCGGCGTTCGAGTCCGCAGGCTACGCGTTCTACTACGGCATCCTGGTGGAGCGCAGCATCGAGGCGATGCGGGACAACATCGAGATGCGCGGCGCCCTGACGCTATGCGGCGGCCACATTGCATGGACGGCGCTGGTGGGGGCGGCGATATGGAAGGTCCGGGGACAGGGCCGATTCCGGTGGTCGATGGTCCTGGATCCGCGGTTCCTGCGCATCTTCGCGATCTCGGTCGCGATGCACATGATCTGGAACTCGAGGATCCCGTCGGACTACTACCTCAAGTATCTCGTTCTCGGCTTCATCGCCTGGACGCTGGTCATCGCGTTCATTCACGACGGGCTGAAGCAGGTCCGCACGGCGCAGGCGGCGCTGGAAGCCGAGGGAGAGGGGGAGGGAACCACGGATCCGCCGCAGGCGGACGGATGAACACGGAATCGGATGACGCCTGCGAACCAAGGCGCCGGACAGCAGCTCTCAAGGCCGAAGGCCGTCTTCGTAGAGGCGACGTTGACGAAACGAGGGGGGCTGGGGTCGAGCGCGGCGAGCCCCCAGTGGGTTGCGATCAATACGTTGAACGCATGTTCCTGGAAAGAGATAGCGCGACTGGGGGCTCGCTTCGCTCGACCCCAGCCACCTACGGAACCCGGAACGAGGACGACCCGGAACCCGGAACCCGGAACCCGGAACCCGGAACCCGGAACCTAGTCGTCCTTTCCCCATGTCCCGAACCACGGGTGCTGCCACGCGCTCATTCCCCCGTCGACCATGAGCATGTGACCGACGACGTGCTCGGACGCGTCGCTGAGCAGGTACACGACGGCCGGACCGCAGGACTCGGGACCGGGGATGGCGCGGTTCGGCGTGTGGTACTCGATCCACGCACGATCGTTCGGTCGGTCGCGGAAGTACTCGTCGGCGAGCGGCGTTCGAATCACCCCCGGGGCGATGCCGTTGACCCGGATGCCGTCGCGGATCAGGTAGACCGCGAGCGTCCTGACCATCATCTCGATCGCGCCCTTCGAGATGTCGTACGAGGTGGAGCCGACCTCGGCGAGCCTGCCGTTGATCGAGCCGGTGAACACGACTCGGCCTCGGATGCCGTGCTCGATCCAGTGACGCGCGAACCGCTGCGTCAGGAAGTAGCCCGCCATCACGTTGAGGCGCAACGTCTTTTCGAAGATCTCGACCGTCATCTGCTCGAAGGGGATGTCGAACAGGGAGCCTGCGTTGTTCACCAGCATGTCGACGTGCGGCAGATGCGCCCGCGTGGCCTGGAACAGGTCGTCGGCCACGCGGTCCGCCTCCCCGAGCAGTTCGTGCGCGACGTGTGTCGCCGATACGCCGCTGGCGCGGCAGTTCGCGATCACTTCCACGGGCTCCTTCTCGCCGGGTTGCCCGTGAATAACGACGTCGGCGCCGGACGCTGCGCAGGCTTCGACGATGCCCCGGCCGACGCCCATCGTCGAACCCGTGACGAGCACGCCATGGTTCTCGAGATTGATGAGCGCCTCAGCCAGATCAAAAACCAAAGATCAGAATTCAGGAATTCAGAGGTTGACTTCGAGGTCGAAGTTTATCACGGTGATGTTGCTCGGGCCACGTTCATGATCGACATTCATTTCCATGCGTTCAACGTTCGATCGCTGCCGCTCGTCGGCGTGATGCGCAGCCGCGGCGTGCCGGCCGGCCTCGCGCATGTGCTCGCCGCGACGATCAGGGCGGTCGCGGCCGACGACCGCTCACTCGACAACGATATCGATCCGGCGTCGGCCTCATCCGGCAGTGGCTGGCGAGCTACCGGCAGACCGCGCCGCTCTACCGGGCGGGCGAGGCGACGGCGACGCGGATCCAGGCCTGGTCCGTGCACGGCGCGCACGCCAGCGGCGTCCGTGCCGCGCGTCAGGCGAGGCACCAGCTGGCGCGCCTGACACCTTGACACGGTGGCCGGCGGTCCGAAGACTCCGAGCACCGAACACCGAACACGCACCCGAACCGCAGGTCGCTACGTTCCTCCCGTGCATTTTCGGCTTCTTACCTACAACATCCACAAGGCGATCGGCGTCGACCGGCGTTTCGAGCCGGACCGGATCGTCGAGATTCTCCGGCATCATGAGGCGGACGTGCTGCTGCTGCAGGAAGTCGACCGGGGCGTGCCGCGATCACGGCATCTCGATCTCGCCCACCACCTCGCCCGGCGCCTGCAGTACGAGTACCGCGCAGTGGGCATGAACGTGTACCTGCGCAAGGGGCAGTACGGCAACGCGACGCTGTCCCGCTACCCGATTGGACGGCAGCGCAACATCGACCTGACGATCGGTCGCCGCAAGCCGCGCGGCGCGCAGCACACGCGGATCACCGTGCCGATCGCGTCAGGGCACGTGGTCGAGGTCTTCAACATCCACCTGAGCCTGACCGCAAGGCTGCGCCGGCAGCAGGTGCGCCGGCTGCTGGCGACCGGGGACGTCGCGCGGATCGATCCGGAGACGCCATGCATCATCGGCGGTGACACGAATGACTGGCGCGGCGCGCTGCGGCGACCGTTCTTCGAGCAGGCCGGTTTCCAGTGCGCCACCAATCGCCGGCCGGGTTCGCGGGGGGCGATCAAGACGTTTCCGAGCTTCGCGCCGACGGGCGGGCTCGACAAGGTTTTCTTCCGCGGCGCGCTGACGTTGCGCCGCGTCCACCGAAGCCGCCTCAAGCTGGCCCGGGTGGCGAGCGATCACCTGCCGGTGATCTGCGAGTTCGAGATCGAGGCGCGTGCGCGTTGACCAGGCCAGAGGAGAACCACGGATCCGCCGAAGGCGGACGGATGGACACGGATGGACAGAGCAGTCGCACGAGCCGGCATCCCGTGCATACGATCCGCCCGCTCTGAAAGAGGCCTGACGCGTTGGAA
>NYZC01000421.1 GCA_002686995.1 Phycisphaeraceae bacterium
CCCTATCCGAACCTGAACTGTCTGAGCCGCAACTTCAAGCTGATGCGCGACGCGGGGGTGCGTGGAATCTTCATCGAGAATCAGAAGGGGCCGATCGAGATCGGCGGACTCAACGAACTGGCCGGCTACCTCTTTGCCAAGCTGATGTGGAATCCCGGCTACGACGTGGAGAAGGGGACCGCGGATTTTATCGATGCCTGCTACGGCGCGGCGGCCCCTCAGATCGCCCGTTATGTCGAGCTGGTCAACGAGGCCGACACATACGTTGGAACGATCCCCGTCCACAACCACCGTTATGCCGCCGTGAGCAGGGCCATGGCGAGGTTTCCCGGCCTGCACATCGCCTGCGTGGGAACGTTGGGGCTCAGGGAACAGAAACTGCGGGAGATGGACCGGCTGTTCGATCAGGCCGAGCGCGCCGTGGCCGGCGAATCGCAGCTCCTGGACCGCGTCCGGCTCGTGCGCCTGTCGCTTCAGTACGCGATCATTCTCTATTGCGAAGAGGACGACCCGATCCGCCGCCGGGCCATGCGTGACTTCTTTGCCCGGGCCGAACAGGCATCGATGTCGACGATATGGAATCCCAAGAGCGATCAGGTCGACCGCCTGACGACATTCAGGAAAGACGCGGAATCGTCGTTTCGCAAGCCGCAGAAGGACAAGAAGCGCTATGCCTGTGGCCGGTTCACGCAAACACCCGTGCTCGATGGCAAGGTGGCCGGTGACCCCGGCTGGAAGGATGCCGCGCAGGCAACGGGTTTCACCGCCCTGGGCAACGATACGCCGATACCGAAACAGACGTCCTTCGCAATGGGTTATACCTCCGAGGCCCTGTATGTCGCGGTGACATGCGAGGAGCCGCAGATGGGGAGGCTGAAGGCCGAATTGAAGGACGCGGAGGATGTCTGGCTGGATGACAGCGTGGAACTGTTTCTGCAACCGAAGGGAACGGACGACTGCTACCAGTTCGCCGTCAATGCGATCGGCTCACAAGCCAGTCGGCTACCGTTCGATCCGCTCGAGAGAACATCGCGCCGCTGGCAGGCGCAGGCCCATCGGGGACCGGATCACTGGTCGGTGGAGATACGGATCCCATGGGAACTCTTTCTGACCGTTCCCGAGAAGGGCGCCGAGTGGACCGGTAACGTCTGCCGCAATATCTTCACTTCCGGGCAGCCGTATTGGTCCTGGGCCGATCTGCAAGCCGGCTTTGCGGAACCCCAAAACTTCGCCAGGATCGTTTTTGGTGACGAGATCTCACCTGAGGCAAGAAAGAAAATCGAGGATCGAATCAAACCATGAATCCATCGACAACGATGTCGGAACACGGCCGATGCACGGACAGAACGTAACAGGTAGGAAAGATGCCTGAGCCCGCGACCGTCGAAGTGGGGCTGCACACCTCGGACTACGTCGTCATCGCGCTGTACACGCTCGTCGTTCTGGGCATCGGGTTCTGTTTCACCCGTGGCAAGCGTGACACGGACACTTACCTGCTGGCGAACCGCTCGGTCTGGTGGTGGCTGGCGGGCATCTCTTACATGGTGTCCCTGCTCAGCACGATCTCCATCGTGGCCGTGCCCGGCGAGGCGTACAAGAACGGGGCGACGATGGCGATCGGCAATGTGATTGCCCCGTTCGCCGCCATTGCCACCTTCTACCTCTTTGTGCGCTTTTACTTCACGCAAAAGACATTCACGCCATTCGAATACCTTGAGCGTCGATTTGACGGATCCGTGCGGGTCGTTGGGGCGGCCCTGTTCTGGCTGACGCGGCTGCTCTACGTCGCGATGGTCCTGTATTCGTCATCCAAAGTGTTCGAGGGGGTCAGCGACTGGCCGGTGCCGTTGACCATCGTGCTCGTCGGATCCGTCGGCGTGATCTATACCGTGATGGGCGGCATCCGGGCGGTGATCTGGTCTGACCTGATTCAGTTCATCGTGCTCGCCGTCGGCATCGTGGTGGTTGTCATCAAAGCCACCGCGGCCGTGCCCGGCGGCGTGATTGGCGTGATTGAGTTCGCCCAACAGCAGGACCACCTACTGCCCGGCGTCACCAGCCAGGAGTTCTACAGCGTCAATCCATACCTGCGCGTGTCGCTATGGCTGATCGCCGCCTCCGTCCTGCGCGAGTTCCTCTTCTATCACAGCGCCGACCAGATCGCGATCCAGCGCTTGCTGACGACGTCGAGCTATCGTCAGGCGCAGCGTTCGATGCTGACGTTCGTGTTTCTTGGCTTGCCCGTCATGTTCGCATTGTGGTTCGTCGGCCTGACCATGTTCTGCTATTACGACCGGATGCCGCCGGCGCTACGGCCGGAGCAGGGCGACCTGGCCCTGTTTCGCTTCATCGGCTCCGAGCTGCCCGCGCCGTTGCCCGGCCTGATCGTGGCAGCCATGCTTGCCGCGGTCATGAGCACACTCGATTCAGGCATGAACAGCCTCGCGACGGTCGCCACCAAGGACTTCTATCTGCGCCTGGTTCGCAAAGCCGCGACTGAGATCGAGCAGGTGCGTTTCTCCCGCATCATGACGATGGCGACCGGCATCTTCGCCATTGTGGCCGGTCTGGCACTCTCACAAATCGCCACAAGCATTGAGGACACGATCATCGAGGCCTCGTCGATCTGGGGCGCCTTCATGAGCGTGCTGCCCGGACTGTTCCTGCTGGGTGTCACCAGCCGCAGGGCCACATCCACACACGTTCTGATCGCCACCGCCTGCGGCTTCGCCACCGTCGGCGTCATGATTGCGGTGTATCTCTACAGCAAGAACAGTGACCAGCCACTCAGCTTCATGGCCGTCAGTCCGCCGGGTCTCATCGTCACGCTGGTGGTTGGATACGGCCTGGCCTTGACCGCGCCGCGCCGCTCACGGTCGCAGATGAAGGATCAGACGTTGTTCTAGAACCGGCTAAGAGTTTGCTCGGCACCCGCGCAGGGGGGAATGATCATGAAACCCTTGCCGATCATGCGGCCTTGCTTCGCAGGGGATCACCTGCCCCAGACGCGGACCTCACTGACCGCGTGCCACATGTTCAGGCTGCCCAGGCGCAGGCGGACGTAGCGGGCCGACCGGTAGAGGCTTCGCGAGGCGACGAACCCTCGAAGCGTGCGCGGCTGGATGCGCTGCACGATTTGAAAGTCCTTTCCGTCGTCGCTGAGCTGCACCTCGATGTAGATGGGCACGATGTCCCACCGCGCGCGGGTCCGGCCCGTGCAGATCTCGACCCGATCGATCTGGACCGGCTTGCCCATGTCCAGCGTGATGTGCCACACGGGAAAGGCCCCGGGGCTCAGGTTGTTCGCGGGTCCGTCCGTCAGGCCGTCGAACAGCTTGGCGCCGTCGAGGCCGCCGGCCGGCTGGTCGAACGACACCGTGACGCCGCCGTTCACGCGATCGGATTCCGCCACGTCGGCGTTGTTCGTCAGGCACCGCGCGGGCCCGGGGGCCGGCGCCTCGGGGTTCGGCTGGGTCACGGGGGCGCTGCGGAGCCGCTCGAGCGCCGGCAGGACGGTCACGCTGTACTCCATGTGCGCCGTGTTGTGCAGCCAGACGTCGCTGCGGATGGCCCAGGGGAACTCGGCTTTCAGGTTCTCGGCGGCGCCGATGCCCGCCTTCACGATCCGGTGGGCGCCCGGGACGTCCGCGGCCTTGAGGGCGGCGTCGAGCGCGAGCGAGCTGTGGTAGAGTTCCCAGCTCAGCTTGAAGAAACGGACGCGCCGGGCGATCGCGGATGCGGGGTCGCCGGCCATCCGCTCGGCGGCGGCGAACAGGGCGGGGATCTCGTCGTAAAGGGGCGGATTCACCTCCCAGGCGGCGAGGAAGAAGCGGCGCAAGATCGGCCCGGCCTCGGGACCGAAGAGGCCGAGGCAATACTCGTCGATCAGCCCGCCCACATCCGCCTGCGGATTCCACCCCAGCTTCCCGTAGAGCCACCCGCTGATCGCGTTCATCACCGGCACCGGGCTGAACTCGAGGTAGACGCCGTCGACGCCGCGGCGCCGGTGGTTGCGGTACCACTCGCCCATCAGGTGGGGAATCGGCGGACGGGTCAGGATGTAGCCGTACCAGTACACTTTCTGCGCGCCCATCCGCCTCCAGCCGGCCACCATGTCGTCGAGGGCCGGGCTCAGCTCGTTGCGCGTGCTCAGCGGCGCGGGCATGATGATGACGTTGCGATGAACGCGGGTCCGCTTCGGCGGGTCGAGGTAGTCGAGGTAGGCGAGCGTGATGAGCTTGCGGTCGGGAAACTCTTCGGCCAGCCCCTCCGCGACGGCGTTCACGAAGCTGACCAGCAGGTCCGACGCGCTGCGCGGCGCCCCGCGGGCATCGGGAAACGACGGGGCCCCGCCGATGTCCAGCAGGCGCTGGCACCCCGGGCAGGGGCAGCGGTCGCCCAGGACGTAGTCATCGGGCGCGATCGAGGCCGCCCACAGCGTCGGGTTGGCCCGGAAGCGCTCACGGAAGAAGTCGATGAACAGCTTGCGGATCTCGGGCCGCACGAGGCAGATGCCGTTGTCCGCGAGGCCGTAGCCGATGTGGGGTGACGGACCGGGCTGCGGCCCGTGGGGCGAGTTGCGTGTGTTCTCGAACCACTCCGGGTGCTCCTGGCGCACCTGGTTCGTGGCGATGTACTGGAAGGCGTGAAAGAACTCCATCCGCCGCGCCGACGCCTGGCGGCCGAACCCCATCAGCTCGGGCGCGACGCCGTCCTTCATCCGCCGGGCCAGGTAGCCCGCGGCCGTGTCGTCGCCGCCGCGCATCTCGAGGGCCGGGGCGTCGGTCACGTCGAGCTCGTCGACAGCGATGACGGCCTTGCGCGGCACGACGAGGCCCAGCTCGTCGGACAGGTAGCGCCCGACCCCCTGCATCTCGAGCAGGGCGTACGCGCCCCAGAGCGTGCCGTTGTCGCAGGCCACGCCGGCCTGGTTGCCGCAGATGATCAGGGCGTCGCCGCGGCGCACCATGCGGAACGCCTCGAGACTGGTTCGCTTCGGCTGGGGACCCTGCATCTTCAGACCGCGTGCCAGCGACGTCCGGACGATGGCGATCACGGGCCGCGCGGGCGCAGATGCGCCCGCCTTCTCGGCGACGACCTCGAGCGTGGTGCCGCTCATCTTGCCCAGATAGCGAGCCAACTGCCCGGCCGCGTACGTCTCGATGGGTGAAGGCTCGGCCGGCGTGAGGATCGACGCCCGGGCCGAGCCGTCTTCGGCCAGGATCAGCGGCGCCGCGCCCGCGGCCCGGACCGTCGTCAGCACCGTCACGAGGGCCACCACGCAAGCCGCGACCCACCGGCCGGGATTCGATCGCGATGACGTCATACCGGGTTATGCTACCGCCAGACTCCGTGCAGGACCGCTATGATCGCCCAACGCGATTGCCGCGTCTGCGCCACGAACCCCCAAGGCCGCACCATGAACCCACTGATCGAGAAGATGAAGCAGGACCAGGTCGTCGTCGGCGTCACCATCGCCGAATTGCTGCGGCCCTGCGTGCTGAAGATCTACGCCAACGCCGGCGCCGACTTCGTCTACCTCGAGAACGAGCACACGCTGTTCGACCCCACGGCATTCGCCGACGCCCTGATCTGCGCCGCCGACAATCAACTGCCGGTGGTCACCAAGACGCCCTACCTCGATCGCGGGGCAACGGTGCGCCTGCTCGACGCCGGCGTCATCGCCCTGCAGCTTCCGATGACCGAGACGGCAGACCACGTAGGCACGCTGCACCAGTGGCTCAAGTACCCGCCCGTCGGGGTCCGCGCCGTGTGCTGCGGCTACGCGAGCACGGGCTACCGGCCCGTCGACCTCAAGACATTCCTCGCCGAGCAGAACGAGGACTCGATGCTCATCGCGCACATCGAGACGAAGGCGGGCGTGGACGCGATCGACGACATCCTGGGCACCGGCGTCGTGGACGTGGTCTTCATCGGCCAGGACGACATGTCGATCACCGTGGGCGCCCCCGGCGATCACCACGACCCGCGCCACGTGGCCGCGGTCCAGCGCGTGGCCGACGCCGCCCGCGCCCACGACGTGTTCTTCGGCCTCTTCGCCCCGAGCATCGACAGCGCCAAGCGCTGGATCGACAAGGGGGCACGCTTCTTCGAGGTGTCCGACGAGCTGATGTTCATCGACGAAGGCGCCCGTCGGGTGGTGTCGGAGTTCCGATCGCTGGGGGGGAGCGAGTAGCGAGTTGCGAGTAACGAGTAACGAGTAACGAGTAGCGAGGACCGAGCAGCGAGTCGCGAGTCGCGGACGAGTCGGCAGCTCGGTGATTGACCGCGAGGCGATCCGGATGACGAGGACGATATGAGCCTCTCTTTGGCAATCGTGACCGGCCGTGATCCCGGCCCGATCGTCGAGCGCGCGGTCGCCGATCTTCGCTCGTACCTGTCGCGGCTGTTCGGCATCGACGCGGCGGCTGAGGACGGCGACGGCAACGGCCTCCGCATCGTCGTCGGAAAGATCGACGCCCCCCATGTCCGGCAGACGTGCTCGGACCTGCCCGCGCTGTCCGAGCAAGGTCACCTGCTGCGGCGGATCGACGGGCGCACGCTGGTCCTCGCCGGCGGCAGCGACGCGGCCGTGGCGTGGGCGATCTACGAGCTGGTCGAGCAGTACGGCGTGCGCTTCCTGCTGCACGAGGACGTTCTCCCGCAGGAGCCCGGTCCGTTTCACCTGCCGCAGATCGACAAGGTCTTCGAGCCG
>NYZC01000422.1 GCA_002686995.1 Phycisphaeraceae bacterium
CGAGATCGTCGTCGGCGCCGCCCACGGTGAAGTCCGCCGCGGACGACAGGTCGAGGATGTCGAACGCGCCGGCGTTCGGACGGAGCGTGCCGTCGAGCAGGCCGAGCGCGGTCGTGCGCTGCACGGCGCCGGGCGTGAGCCGGATCGCGTCCCCGGGCCGGCCGTCGCCCAGCGTGGTGAAGCGGTACCACTGCGTGCGGCGGGCGTTGAGCGTGTTCTCGATCGAGAACGGCTGACCCGTGCCGGTGTCGACGAGGAAGTCGCCTGAAGCGCTGATCGTGCGATTGGCCAGATCGATGATCGGCGCCTGCGGTGGGATGACGTCGGTGAACCGGCGCGGGGCTCCCAACAGGACGTAGGCCCGGCCGGCGTCCTCGCGGATCGTGCCGACCGTACCGTCGGCCCGGGGCGCCAGCGCCACCAGGTCGTCGTGACGGTCGCCGTCGAGGTCGATTGAAGGTTGCGCCACGAGCACGCCGAAGCCGTCGCTCTCGGCCTCGCCGACGATCGCGACGTCGGCGCCATCGAGGGTCAGCGCACTGTCGAGCCGGTCGGCGATCGAGAAGAAGACCCAGACGTCGCCGCGGTCGGACTGGTCGAGCGTGCCGGTCGCGTTCTCGGTGCTGAAGCTCGGACGCGCGACCGCCAGGTCGATCGCGCGATCGCCGTCGAAATCGCCGGCCGTGGCGGACAGGGCGCCGACGATGGTGAGCCCGTCGGGAATCCCGCCTGCGGGCGCCTGGCTGATCGACAGTCGCGCGATTGATTCGACGGCGACCGGGCCGGCTGAGGACGCGATGTCCGCGCCGCCGGTGACGACCCAGAGCCCACCGGACGTCGACTGCGCGTCCTCGCGGTTGCGGCTCAGCGCGAAGTCGTCGAAGCCGTCGAGGTTCAGGTCGCCCAGCGCCGACGGCGGAGCGTCGAGCGCCGCGCCTTCGATGACGAGGTCGCCCAGGACATCGAGGTCGCCGTCGATCGGCGCGCCGCTGCGTCCGAGCGCGAGGTGCGTGCGGCCGGTGCCGGTGGCGCCGCCGGCAGCGCCGGTCGTGAAGAGCAGGTCGTCGAGCCGGTCGCCGTTGACGTCGCCCGCGATCGTCGCGGTGACGGGTCCGGCGGCCGACGATCGGAACGTGGCGAGCGCGTTGAGCTGGGACTGCTGATCGGCGTCGGCTCCGGAGAAGACCACGCCGCGCACGTCGGCCGCGGCGTCCGACGTGGCCGCCAGGAGATCTGCGCTTCCGTCGCCGTCCCACTCCAGGAGGTGCACGGTCGCCGCGTCAGCGAGCGTCGTGCCGAGCGCCGTGGTCGCAAGCGTTCGATCGGCCGTGTCGATCTGCCGTGGCAGGTCGCCCGCGCTGGTGCCGAAGACGATGGAGATCGTCGTGGTGCCGGTCGTCGCGTCGTGGCGGACGAACGACAGGTCGTCGGCGCCGTCACCGTTGACGTCGCCTGCGCCGGCGGCCGGTCGCCCCAGCGTCGCGACGTCGACCAGGACGTCGGCGCGCGCCGCGAGATCCTGGACGCCCTCGATCTGCAGCGGTCCGAGCAGCAGGTAGGCGGCGTTCGCGCCCGCCAGCAGCAGGTCGCGGTGGCCGTCGCCGTTGAAGTCGCCGACGTCGACGGCCGTGTCGAGCCGCTCGTTGACCGCGGCGCCTTCCAGCGCCAGCGCGTCGACGAGCGCCGGGGCCGCCGGTCCGTTGCGCAGATCGATGCCGGTCGGCGCCGCCGACTCGTTGCCGGGCGCGATGGGGGTGGCCAGATCGAACGGGACGGTTTCGATCGCAGACGATCCGTTCGCGTTGCCGCCGAGACCCAGAGGGAGCGACAGGAACAGGTGCGCCTCGCCGCCAATCGTCTCGGCCAGCGCAAGGTCGTGGCGCTGGTTGCCGTCGATGTCCCCGGCGGCCGCGAAAAGCTGTGGATCCAGCGTGCCCGCGCCGGCGTCGGTGTAAACCGGGCGCTGCGGCTCGAAGACGAGGTCCGGGCCGTCGAACGGGTCCGCCGCCTGCCACTGGGGGCGCGGCCGGCCGAAGAACGCGCGGCCGACCGGATGCTCGTTGCTCGAGCCGTCCTCCACGAGCCGGTCGGCCGACTCGAAGCCGATCGTGCCGAGGTCGTCCGACCCGTCGTCGTCGACGTCGCCGAGCGCGAACAGGGCCGTCACGGCGCCGACGTCGATGACGTCGGCATCGAGCGTGAGGTCGATCGCCACGGTGCCGCCGCGCCCGAAGACGATGTGCTGCGCGGCGGGCCCGGTGACGATCAGGTCGTCGGACGCGTCGCCGTCGATATTGCCGGCGACGGTCGCCGAGTACCCCAGCAGCGAGCCGCCGGTGAGCAGTTGGGTGTGCGGCAGGTCCGTCGTGCTGACGGTCGCCAGATCGAAGTTGCCCGAGAGCGAAGGGGCGCCACCCTGCGCGCGCCCGTGCACGACGCGGATCTCCGTGTCGCCGGCGCCGGTCGGGTGCGCCAGCGCGATGTCGGCGACGCCGTCGCCCGTGAAGTCGCCGACGCCGTCCACGTCCACGGCGCGGGCCGCATCCGTGCTGTCGCTGCGGAACACGGCGTCAGCGTCCGCCGCGGTCAGCACCCTTCGGACGACCACGTCGTCGATGGACCAGCCCTCGAACTGGTTGAAGCTGCCCTCGATCGTGTTGAACTCGAGACGGAACTGAGCGCCCGTCGCGCCGCCGAGGTCGGCGACCGGGTCGAAGTCGAACGACGCGCGCTGCCACTGCGACGCGGTGTCGGCGAGGGTCGTGAGCGATGCGTCGAGAAGCTCGTACGGCCCGCCGTCCGCGGAGACGAGTACCCGGGCCAGGTCGAACCCGGCGCTCTGCTCGGTCTCGAGCAGGTAGTTGAAGCTGAGGCGTCCGCGGGCGACGCCGGTCAGGTCGACCGGCGCGAAGTCGACGCGTCCCGCCGTGCCGTTCGCGACGCCGACGTCGTACGTGCCCGTGATCTCGCTGCCGAAGTAGAGGCTCGATATGGCGCTGTGCCCGTCGTCGGCCCCGCGGCGCTCGGTGACGTGCCACAGGCCGTCGACGAACGTCGGTCCGAAGTTCGCGGCGTCGTTGTCGATCGTGAAGGAGGTGTCGGCCGGATCCTCGAAGTCCGTGCGCAGGAGGGTTTCGTCCCAGCTGGTGCGGCCCAGCAGCAGCAGGGCGACGGCCGGCTCGGCGCCCTGGGCCGCGACGCCGACGACGAGGTCGTCGATCCCGTCGTCGTTGAGGTCGCCGGCGTTGTCGAGCGAGACCGGCGTGCCGCCCGTGGCGCCGGCGTCGTCGAACGCCACGTACACCTGCGCCGCATCGGTGAGCTGAAGCACGCCGCCGCGGGTCGCCAGGTCGGCCTCGCCGAAGAGGACGTAGACGCCGGCGGTCGAGAGCGCGTCGTGCGTGCGCGCCGCGTCGAAATCGACGACGGCGAACGCGATGTCGTCGTTGCCGTCGTTGTCGTAGTCGCCGGGCGCGGCGAAGAGGGTCTGCGTGTCGAACGCGGAGCGGCCCAGGATGGGCGCGGGCACCGCGAGCGTCAGCGTGCTGCCGTCGAGCGTCGCGTCACCGGGCTGCGCCGATCCGAAGTGCACGCGAGCCAGGCTGGATTCGAGCTGGGCCGCGGGATGCGGTCCCGGGCCGGGGGCGCCGGGACCGATGCCGAGCTGGTCGTTCACGAAGGCGATGCGGTCGTCGAAACCGTCGCCGTTGAGGTCGCCGAGCGCGATGACGGCGGGACGGTCGGCGATGTTGGCCGACAGCACCGTCGCGTCGTCCTCGTCAGGACCGACGTCGGTCGTGGCGCCCGCGTCGTCATTGAATCGCACGGCGTAGCGTCGCGGCGTGAGTGGATCGTCGTTGGGCACGTGCAGCAGGTAGTGGTCGCTCACCCCCTCGAACTGATCGTCGGGCACGACCGTGAGCACCCCGTCGGCCGGATCCGGGTCGCGGCCGGGGAACAGGAAGAACTCGAGCTGACCGCCCGTCTCGACGCCCTGGTCGTCCAGCTCGGGCACGCTGATCATCGAGCCTGCGAGCAGCGATCGCGCGGCGTTGCCGAAGGGGAACAGCGCGTCGGGCGTGCGCAGCAGGTACCAGTCGCCGTCGTCGCCGAGGTGCAGGGTGAGGTCGTCGAAGGCGTCGTTCGCGGCGACGTCCGGCAGCGCCGCGGCGAGCGCGAAGGTGTCGTTGACGCCGCTCGCGCCGTTCCGCGAGACGAACTCGAATGAATCGGGCACGACGGTCGCGTCGCCCGCGAGCAGGTCGTTGCCTCCGCCGCCGGTGAGCACGTCGTCGCCCTCGCCGCCGGACAGGAAGTCATCGCCCGCGCCGCCGTCGATCGTATCGTCGAGCGCGCCGCCGAGCAGCAGGTCGCTGCCGTCGCCGCCGCGGATGTCCAGCGCGGCGATCGTCGCGCCTTGCTCGAAGTCCCCCGGATCGATGCCCCATTCGCTGAGCGTGCCGGGGAAGGTGAACTGCGGGTCACCGCGGACGACGTCGTTGCCCCCGCGCGTGTCGATGACCGTGCCCTCGATGTCGCGCACCTGGTAGAACGCGAACTGCTGCTCGAAGCGCCCGATCGGGTCGGTGACGAACTGCTGGCCCGCGGTGTCCCAGACCAGCGAAGTCATCTCGTAGCGGTGCAGGAATCGGTTGTAGCGGATCGCCACCTGGTCGGGCACGGGCCGGCCGAGGCCATCCTGGTCGAGACCGAGGAACAGCACCTCGTCGTCGCCGTCGCCGCCGAACATCTGGTCGCTGAACGTCGGCACGAACGACTGGCCGCCGTCGAGGGCAGGCAGATCGTCGGTGACGACCTGGAAGCGGTCGTCGCCCTCCTCGCCGAACAGCAGGTCGCTCGCCTGGCGGTCGAGGCCGCCGCTCACCACGTCGTTGCCGGGTCCTCCGAAGATGAAGTCCTCCGCCGGGCCGCCCGACAGCGCGTCGTTGCCCGGGCCGCCGAGGATGACGTCGCGTCGCACCGCGTCGCTGCGCGAGGCAAGGTCGATGTCGAGCGGACCGGCGCCGGTGATCGCCAGCTGAAGGTCGTAGATCGTCGGCACGAGGTTGTTCGACGACACGCGCACCCAGTATTCGGTGTCGGGCGCGAGTCCGGACAGGTCGGCCTCGTAGCCGCCGGTGCCGGACAGATCGAGCACGGCCAGGCCCGGATCCTGCCCAGTGGAAGGCTCGAGGTCGTACGTCGCGACGTCGCTGCCGGTGACGCGCAACCAGTAGTCGCTCGGCGCGCGGTCGACGGCGAGCACGGCCGGCGCGAGACCGGCGGTCGTGACCGAGTCGGCGACGGTGCCGTCGTCGAGGACCAGCTCGAGCGTGAGATCGCCCGCGCCCCCGGTGCGCGTGATCGAGAGGTTCAGCGGACCGGCGCCAGGCTCGGGCGCCTGGAGCGCGAACACGTACCAGTCCTCGTCGGCGGGATCGTGAACGTTCGCGCCGGTGATCAGTCCGAGGCCGCTGATCGCTTCGATGCGGAACGCGTCGGCCTGCGCGTCGTTGGCGGGCGTCTGCTCGTCGAGCTGGTCGGCGCTGATGCCGGTGAACGGCGCGCTGGCGATCGGGTTGACGGCATCGGGCGCGTCGAACAGGTCGACGCGCAGGTCGTCGAGCGCCGAAGCCGAGCTCACGCGAAGCTGCGCGCCGGTGACGTCGGCGAGCCGGAACCTGTAGAAGTCGACGTCGTCGGGCTGATCGAGGGTCAGGCCGTTGAACGAGGTCGTTCGCGCGACCAGGCCGCGGTCGCCGTTCGTGGCGCCGTCGGGCAGTCCGAGCTCGACCTGCGCCGGGTCGCCGGTCGTGACGGTGACGGTCATCGCCGCGTCGTCGCCGGATTCGGTGGTCGCGAGCGCGAGCCGCCCGTTCAGCGTTCCGGCCGTCACGTCGGCGATCAGGTCCGCCGCGAGGAGGGCCGCGTTGATGTCCGCGACCAGCTCGTCGGCGGTGGTGTTGGCGGCGGTCGCCGCCGCGAAGATCGTGACGGATACGACATCGGCGCCGCCTACCCCGATCGAAAGGTGCGCGTCGCTCTGCAGCCGGCCGTCGAAGGGCAGCGCGCCGCCCAGCACCGTCGCGGGCCCGACCAGCTCGAACGCGAACGGGGCCGTGTCATTGCGCGCGCCCTGCTCGGTCCGATCGATCAGGATCGCGTTGCCCGCCTGGATGTCGACGACGTCGTCGCCGTCGCCGGCCACGACCCACACGGTCTTCTGCACGGTCGGGCCGACGGTGATCCGGTCGTTGCCGGCAAGCGCGTCGATGATGATCGCGAGGAAGTCGCCTTCCGGGGGAAGCAGCCCGTCGACGAGCGGGGTCACCGTGTCGCCGAGATCGGTCAGCGCTGCGCCCCGCGCGCCGTCGTCGTCGGTGAGCAGCGCATCGAGCGCCATCACCGTGTCCTGAAGATCCCATACGGGATCGCCGTCTTCGTCGGTGGCGAAGAAGTCGAGTCGGATCTGGGCGTCGAAGGTGAAGTTGCCGTTGTTCTCCGTCAGCCGCGTCACCAGGTGGTGGTCCTGGAAGAGCCCCGGTTCGGTCACGAAGTCGACGTCGATGACGTCGTCGGCTCCGCTCGCACCGACGTACCACACGCGGTCGGTCTGCTTCGCGTAGTCCAGCCACTGCGTGCCGGGGACCAGGCCGCCGTCCTGCGACGCGAACGTCGTGCCGTCGGCGCGGATGAGCACGTTGTCGCCGCCGGCGCCGAAGAGGAAGTCGAGCGCCGTGCCGCCGAAGAGCGTGTCGTTGCCCTCGGAGCCGACCATGCGGTTGAGGCCGGTGTCCTCGCGCTCCAGGCCGGGGCCGGGGTCGTCGAACAGCGCACCGGTCGCCGGATCGACGTAGACGCCGAAGCTTGCGGAGGGCCCGTCGTTCGCGACGTCGCGGCCGGGATCGGGATCGCGCGACCACGCGTAGAGCACGTTCTCGCCCTGGCCGCCGATCAGGTCGTCGTTGCCCTGGCCGGCGAACAGCGTGTCGCGGTCCGCGGACTGGCCGCTGCCGGTGTCGCCCCAGAGGCGGTCGTCGCCGCCGAGACCGAACAGCAGGTCGCTGCCGCTGCCGCCGTCGAGCCGGTCGCGGCCCGGCGTGCCGCCAAGCGTGTCGTTGCCCGGACCGCCGTCGAGCATCGCGACGAACTCCTGGCCGCGCCCGAGCAGGTCGGTCAGGTCGAGCGCGTCGGGGCCGGTCGCGAACGCGATGTCGTCATTGCCGCCCAGGCCGCTCACGCGGAACTGCTCGATGAGCGGAATCCCTGACGTCGCGTCGCGCCAGACGGCTTCGACGCGCGCGTCGCCAAGCTCGACCATGAGCTGACCGCCCACGGCGAGATCGCCGGTCGCCGCGCCGCCCGATGCGACGATCGGCTCCGAGGCGATCGAGGTGCGGAGGCGCACGACGTCGTCGCCGCCGGTCGCTTCGATCAGCAGCACGTCGGTGGCGTTGTCGTCGACCACGTCCGCGGCGCTCTCGTTGCCGAAGTGCCCGTCGATGGTGTCGCCGAGGCGCGTGTAACCCGCCGCGGCGTCGAGCAGCAGGATGTCGATGCCGCCGCCGCCGTAGACGCTGTCGCGCCCGTCCTGCCCCTCGAGGAAATCGGTGTCGGCGCCGCCCCAGATCGTGTCGTCGCCACCTCCGCCGAGCGCCTGGTCCTCGCCGGAGCCTGCGATCAGCAGGTCGTCCGAGCCGGTCAGCGACGCCTGGAGGTTCGTCACGTATCGCGCCCCGGCGAGAAGGTCGCCGAAAAGGTTGTCGTTGCCGGCGTGGCCCTCGAGCACCTCGGCGCGGAGGTTGCCGCGCAGCCAGTCGCCGCCCGATCCGCCGAAGAGCTGGTCGCCGGCTCGTCCCTGCTCGTTCGCGACCTGGTCGGTCGGCGCGAAGGCGAACAGGAAGTCGATGTCGCCGTCGCCGAACAGGCGCTGCCCCGACTGAATCGACTCGACCGGCAGATCGTCGGTGAGCCCCAGCTGCGTGTTCGTCGCGGCGTTGGTCGCGGAAAGCAGCACGGTGCCGACGCCGTCGTCGAGCATCAGCGCGAGGCCGGCGCCGCCGAGTCGCCGCGCGCTCACGCCGGTGATGCCCGCCGCGGTCAGCGCGTCGGCGACGTTCGCGACGAGATCGTCGGGTCCGGTGTTGGTCGCGGTCGCGGCCGCGCTCACGGTGACCGGCGTCGCGGCGCCGGCGTCGATCGCGAGCGAGAACGTGGCGTCGGCGCCGAGTTGACCGTCGGCCGGCAGGTTCGCGGTGCCGATCAGCCCGTCCGACCCCGCGTCGCCGAACATCGAGTCGCTGCCGGCGTCGCCGAGCAGGTGATCGATGCCCGCGCCGCCTTCGATGAAGTCGTCGTGCGCGCCGCCGCGCACGATGTCGTCGTTCGCGCCGCCATTGATGACGTCGTTGTCGAGACCGCCGTCGGCGTAATCGCTGCCGGCGCCGCCGTCGAGGTCGTCCTCGTCACCCCCGCCGAAGAGCAGATCGCGTCCCGCGCCGCCGCGCAGCACGTCGCGCCCGTCGCCGGTCAGTCCGTCGATCGATGCGCCGCCGGTCGCGGCCGGCGTGATCGGCGGCGGCACGAAGCCGGTGGGGTGGCGGGTCTCGGCGCCCTGGAACTGCGGCGGAAGGGCGTCGAAGTTCGCGGTCACCGCGAGGTCGAGCAGCGCGGCGTCAAGGTCCTCGGCGCCGCCCCAGGTGATATCGTCGCCGGCGCCGCCGAACAGCGAATCGTGGCCGAGGTTGCCCACGATCAGGTCGTCGCCGCCGAGACCGTGAATCTCGTCGTGGCCCGCACCGCCGCGCAGCGCGTCGTCGCCCGCGTCGCCGAAGATGCGGTCGTCGTGCACGCCGGGCGGCGGCGCCGCGGCGCCGTCAGGGAGATCGCCGTGCACCGTGTTCGTATCGGCGCCGATCGGCTCGCCAAGGATCGTGCGGCCGGCGATGAGCTCGTCCGCGCCCCAGCCGCCGACGATCAAGTCGCTGCCGAGCCCCGCGATCACGATATCGTCGCCGTCTCCGGCATCGATGTCGTCGTCGCCGTCGAGCGCGAAGATACGATCGTCGCCCGAGCCGCCCTCGATCGTGTCGCTGAAGTGGTCGCCGTGGAGGGTGTCGTCGCCGTCGCCGCCCTCGATCTCGTGCAGTGCCGCGATCGTGCCGCCTTCGGCCGCGTCGGCGGCGATGATCAGGTCGTGCCCCGCGTTGCCGCGGAGGGTGTCGCTGCCGTCGCCGCCGATCAGCTGGTCGTCGTCGTCGCCGCCTTCGACGAGGTCGTTGCCCATGGCGCCGCGCAGCACGTCGTTGCCGTCGCCTCCGAATAGCTGGTCGCTGCCCAGGCCGCCGTCCAATTCGTCGTCGCCGCCGTCGCCGAAGAGCACGTCGATGCCTTCGTCGCCGAGCAGCGCGTCGTCGTCGGCGCCGCCGTGCACCTCGTCGTCGCCCCGGCCGGCCTCGATCTGGTCGCGGCCTTCGCCGCCGTCGAGCGTGTCCGCGCCGAGCCCGCCCGCGATGAGATCGTCGCCGCCGCCGCCTTCGACCAGGTCGCCGCCGCCGCCGCCGTCGACGCGATCGTCGCCCTCGCCGCCGCGCAGCACGTCGTCGTCGTCACCACCGTCGATCAGGTCGCCGTCGTCGCCGCCCTCGATCACGTCGATGCCGTCCATGCCCAGCAGCGTGTCGCGTCCGGCGTCGCCGAAGAGCTGATCGGCCAGCGCGCCGCCAACCAGGAGGTCGTCGCCCGCGCCGCCGCGCAGCGTCGCGGTCGCGGACGTGGCGGTGAGCCGGTCATTGCCATCGCCGCCGTCGAGGTCGACCGCGACCGTGACGGCCGGATGCACGCTGATGACGTCGTTGCCGCCCCCGGCGCTGCCCGTCACGAGGTTCACGCCGGAGAACGCCTGGCTGCGCACGCCCTGCTTGTCGATGACCACGCTGCCGGGCGTCGGGCCGGACAGGATCGTGACGTTGTCGTCGCCGGAGGGATCGAGCAGCAGCGTGACGGTGCTGCCGCTCTGCGTCGCGAGCACGGGAAAGACGTCGGGCGGACGCGGGAAGTCGTAGTCGAGCAGCGTCAGGCGCGCCAGCTCGTACGTCTTCGTGATCGAGGTGAGCAGCAGGTTGATCTCGAGGAAGGCTTCGAGCCCGGCGTCGACGCGCCCCGACACGTCGAAGACGTGGATCGGTCCGAGCTGAAGGTTGCGCAGCAGCTCGTCGCCTCGAATCTTGCCGTCGGCGAGGCCGGTCGTCGGCTCGGGGATGTCGTGCAGGTTCAGGTCGATGTTCGCGAACACGCCGCCGCGCACGCCCGCTTCGGCGAGCAGAAGCTCGAGCTTTGCGCCGGCGGTCAGGCTGCCGCCGAAGCGCACCTCGGCCACGTCGACGCCCGCGTCGTCGAGGTCGGCGACGAAGAACCCGTCGAACACGTCGAGGAAGTTGCCGGTCTGCGTGAACCTGCGGATGCCGGTCGTGTCGAAGCCGAACTCGAAGTCGGCGGTGGCGAACACGCGCCCGGCAAGCTCGGCCCCGAGCAGGGGGAAGGGCGGAACGGGGAAGAACTGGCTGTAGGTGAAATCGACCCCGAGCGGCGGCGCGTCGTACCGGAGCAGGTCGGCGTCGTTGCCCAGCAGCAGGCCGAACGCGACCGACGGGTCGGTCAGGATCGGGATTTCGAACGAGCCCCGCGCCCCCCGGAGGTTGTTGACGAACTGCCCGGAGCTGGTGCCGCCCTTGCTCGACACCTGTCCGACCGGGTCGGGATCCGGCGCCGGGTTCATCGGCGTCAGCCCGCCGGTCATCGCGGTGTCGCCGGCGGCGCTGCCGCTGACCTCGAAGCTGCCCAGGTCGATCCAGATGTTCGGGTCGGCCGTCGGGATGCTGTTGACCAGGTTGTTGATGTCGATCAGCGCCTGCGCGAAGTCGGCGACGCGCGAGCCGGTGGGGCCGCCGAAGATGCGGGCGAGATCGACCAGGGTGACGTCACCACCGCTCAGGTCCGACAGCACCGGCAGCGGCTGCGTCAGGATCTCGACGATCGGCTGTGCCGGCTCGAGCACGCCCTGGATGTCGCTGATGATGGGCCCGGCGAAGTTGCTGATGAACTCCCCGAGGTTCAGCCGCACCTGGTCGAAGCGGATCGAGGGGTCGGTGCTGCCGATCGGCGCGACCGACGTGTTGAACGCCCAGTCGAGCGAGAGGTCGGCCGCGATGCTCGGGAACACCGCCGGTCCGCCGAAGCTCGTGACCGCGTCGAGGTTGACGTCGGCGATGCCGGTGAAGATCGGGCCGGAGAAGATCTCCGAGGCGCCGAACGACGCGATCTCCGCGAGCGTCAGGTGCTCGTTGCCCGGCGCCGGATCCGGATCGATCAGGTCGATGCCGAATTGTCCGACGAAGGCGGTCGGGCTGGTCGGGTCGTCGGAGACTTCGAGCTCGAGGAAGCCCAGGCTGCCCGTCGCGCTCAGGCCGGGAATCGACACTTCGAGGTTGACCTGTAGCTCCGGATCGTTCTCCTGGCCCGGTTCGGGACGCTGGGTCGCGAAGTAGACGCCGTCGTCGGGGTTGATGCCGAACCCGACGAACCAGTTGAAGCCCAGCTCGACGCGGACGTCGCCGTCGACGTCGAGACCGAGCCCGGGCAGGCCGAGGTCGAAGTCGATCGGCACCTCGAGCTCGAGCGGCGGGCGCCCCAATTGCATGCCGAATTCGAGGAAGTCGGCGCCGAACGTCATGTCGACGTCGTCGAGATCGACGTCGTTGTCCGCGTCGAAGTCGAGCAGCAGGTCGAGGTTGCTCGGGCCGACGACGTCGAAGATCGCCTGCCGCAGGGCCGTGGCGCCGTCGTTCGCCGCGTTGGTCAGCGCGGTCTCGACCTCCGTGCGCAGCGCGTCGAGGAAGTCGGCTTCCTCCTTCAGGGCGTCGCCGATCAGCGGCAGCGGCACGCCGAACAGCTCGCCGCGCATCCCCTCGATGAACAGGTCCATGAGCCCGCTCCACCCGCCGACCATGGCGAGCAGACCGTCGCCGCTGATCGAGAACGAGCTGATGGCGTCGGCCAGCGCGCTCTGCACGTCGCCGAGGTCGGGGTACGAGGCCGAGCCGGCGGGATCGGTGAGATCGGTGACCGCGAACTGCACGGCGACGGGGTCGCCGCCGGGCGTCTGCAGTGGCGTCAGCGCGTCGGGGAAGCGCAGCGGCAGGGTGGCGAACGCCTGTCCGGTGACGGTCGGGCCGGTGACGTTGCCGAGCATCGGCCCGTCGTCGAAGTAGTGGCGGTCGCCCGCGACGTCCGCGAGGCCGATGACGAACTCGGCGGGCTCCGCGTTGCCGGCGCCGAGCTTCGTGATGCCGGCGCCGCTCTGAAGCTCGGGGGGATCGGCGGGGGCGCCGTCGCGCACGAACAGGCCGAGCGGCCCGAGCGCGAGGTCGAACTCGATCGCGTCCGCGAGCGCGAGCGCGGTCACGGTGAGCGCGGTGTCGTCGAACAGGAACGGGCGCGGGTTGGCCAGGTCGGTGAGGTCGACGCCTGCGGACAGCGCCAGCGTCGCGCCGGCCTGCAGGTCGAGCCGGCCGCCGGCCCCGAGCCCGACCAGGTCTCCGATCGAGCCGATGCCGAGCGCCGACAGGTCGATGCTCAGCGGCTGCTGCAGGCTCGCCGAGGCGTCGAAGACCAGGTCGAGGCGCAGCGTGTCGCTGTCAGCGAGGCTGACGGTGACGGCGGGATCGTCGACCTCGGGCGTGTCCGACGGATCGAGCAGCCGTTCGAGCGTGTCCTCGATCTGCTGCAGCGTCGCGCCGGTGTCGGCGAGGCCGTCCAGGACGGTGCGCAGCGGCGAGACGATCGCGAGCAGATCGACGAGCCGCGCGTCGACGAGCGGCAGCGTCACGTCGATGCCCGGCAGCGACAGCGTCTCGTCGACGAAGTCCACCGCCTTGCCCAGCCCCGACACGACGTCGGCGAGCGAGAGGCTCTCGAAGTTCGCGAGGTTGTCGAAGTGCTCGGTCGCGATCGTGACGGCGTCCGGCGCGTTGACGTCCGGAAGGCTGACGAGCAGGCGCGGCGTGCCGGTCGAGCCGGTCGACAGGTTGGCGAACGATCCGGCGACCGACACCGGCAGGTCGAAGCTCACCGAGCCCGACGTCGTCGGCGTCAGCAGCGTCGCGAGGTCACCCAGGCCGTCGAACAGCTCGCGCAGGGTCGTGCGGCCGTCGAGTCCGTTGCCCGCCGGCTCGTCCGGCTCGTCCGGCTCGTGTAGCTCGATCGCAGCGCCGACCTGCCCGGTCGCCGTCCCGTTGTCGACCGCGACCGAGACAAACCCGAACGTCGCGTCCGCCTGCAGGCTCGTGCCGTCGAG
The DNA here is from genome assembly GCA_002686995.1 of Phycisphaeraceae bacterium. Lineage (GTDB taxonomy): Bacteria > Planctomycetota > Phycisphaerae > Phycisphaerales > Phycisphaeraceae > NYZC01. The sequence goes on from NYZC01000422.1 coordinate 13,355, forward strand.
GATGACCGTCCCTTCGAGCAGCGGGTCGGAAGGCCCCGTCGGGCGCACGAAGAGGCGGTCGGCGACCGACTCGCCGTGCAGGTCGAGTCCGACGATCACGCCGTCGGCGTCGAGATCGCTGCCGGCGATGCCGAGCGTGAGCGCCGCGGGCGACCCGTTCAATGACGAAATGCGCAGCGGGACGCTGGTCGCCGCGGTCCGATCGATCAGCTGGAGCCCGGTCGCCGCGTCGTTGATCTGCGCTTCGAAGGCCGCCGGGCCGGGAGAGGCGGCGTTGATCGCGTCGAGCACCGCGCCGACGTCGGCGAGACCGTCGAGGTTGACGTCGAAGACCGTGCCGTCGCCGAGCCGGACCTGCAGGTCGTCGACGCCGGGTTCGACCATGACGCCGACACCGCCGTTGAGCGACGACAGCGGCGTCGCACGCTCCAGCGTGAACCCGGCGCCGATCGGCGACAGGAGCAGGCCGAGCGTGAACCCGCCGGCGACGGTCGCGGAGAGGTCGAGCGCGCTCGAGGTCGACAGGTCGCCGAGCGGTCCGAGATCCGCGGCGAACGCGAGGTCGGCGGTGAACAATCCGTCGAGGGCACGCTCGAACGCGACGTCGAAGGTCAGCTCCTGGCTCGCGGGATCGTAATCGGCGCCGGTGATCGCACCGGCGAGCGACGCCAGCTGCTGGGCGGTGCTGAACGCGGGCGCGCCCTCGACGGTGGCGGCTGCGGTCACCAGCTCGTCGGTGAACCCGGCGCCGAAGTCCAGCACGTCGCCGAGCGTCGCCCCGTCCGCGAACGGAATCGGCGTGCGCAGCGCCGGATCGGCGTCGAAGTCGCTGAGCCACGTCGCGAGCTGTCGCAGGCCCGAGAGCACCGTCGAGGCGTCGAGCGATTCGAACGCGATGAGATCCGCGAGGTCGAGCCCCTGGAAGCCGCCCTCGGTGCCCGCAAGGATGTCGCTGTGGTCGAAGACGTTCGTCGTATCTTCGTAGCGGATGCGGGGATCGGCGCCCGCGTTGAAGTCGTGCCCGCCGAGCGTGCCGGTGAGCGGCAGGTCGATCAGGAGCGAGGACGTGTCGGTCACGCCGACGACCTGGTCGATCGGTACCGAATCGAGCTCGGCGCGCGTGAGCCGTCCGTTGCCGTCCGGATCCGTGATCGAGGCGTCGACCGTGGCGTCGAGCGCCACCGATCCCGAGGTCACCTCGATGCCGAGCAGGCCGAAGGCGCCCGACGCGGCGAGATCGTTCGCCGCGATCGACGCGACGATCTGCGGGTCGTTCAACTCGACGAAGAAGGCGTCGGGCGCGGACGGCCAGGCGGCGAGATCGATGCCGAACCGCAGGTCCGGATTCGGGGCGGCGCCGTCGAAGCCGAGGGTCGTGCCGAGATCGACGCTGAGCGGATCGGTCTGAAGTCGATGGTTCTCGCCGAAGATCCCGAGGTCGAGGTCGAGCGTCGTCGTCCGGCCGACATCCAGATCGAACGCGAACGTGAGCTCACTGCCGTCCAGGCCTCCGGCGACGGAGACGCCTTCTATATTGAAGTCGCCGTCGGGCGATGCGGTGCCGTCCAGCGTCGACAGCTGCTGACGAAGGCCCGTGTCGGTGGCGTCGGTGGCGGCGAACCAGTCGGCCAGGGGAACGGCCAGGTTTGCCCGCAGCAGGTCGCCCAGGTCGAGCGAACCGCCGATCGACGCGCCCAGCACCGGCAGTTCGAGTCCGAGCGCGGCCGCGTCGTCGAGCCGGTCGAGCCAGCCGGCGAGCGAGGCCAGCCCGTCGGCGACGGCCTCCTCGAGGGCGCTGCCGAGCGCGAACGACACGGCGGGATCGCCGCCGCCGAAGGGGTCGACGACGTCGGCCCGGACGCGCGGCGCGGTGCCTGCCGTGAAGCCGTCGGCCGTCGGCGCGATCGCCAGCTCGGCGAACGCCTGCCCGGTCGTGCCGACCACCAGCAGGTTGCCGATCGCCGTGTCGTCGAGCGCCGGGAATGCCGCCAGGTCGTCGAAGCCGAAGCGCCCGTCCGCGGCGGTCGGCGTCAGGTCCACCGACGCGTCGAGGTCGACGGTCGTCGTCGTATCGAACGGCACCGCGCCCAGCAGCACCGGCACGTTCAGTCCGTGCTGGTCGACAGTCGCCGTCGTTGTCAGATCGTGGATGTTGACGAAGAAGTCGTTCGCATCGGCGCTGCCGTCCGACAGATCGAGGCCGAACGAAAGGTCCAGGACCAGGTGCGTCTGTTAACTCGACGGCATCGGCGCCGTCGACGCTGATCTGCCGCGCGTCGCCTTCGGGTCCCAGGACGATCGACGCCGAGGTCGTGCGGGTCGCGTCGATGACGAGGTGCACGAGCAGGTTGTCGTCGGTGACGATCTGCGCCTGCACGTTCGCCGGGTCCACCGAGAAGGTGAGATCACCGGACGCGCCCGAGAGATTCTCCAGACGATCCGTCAGCGCGCCGAGCGTGACGTCGGCCGACGCGTCGAGCGTCGCACCGAGCGGGTCGACGAGCACGGTGCGCAGCGCGTCGGCGATCGAGAGGTGATCGCCGATCGACTGCTGCACGAGCGGCAGCGCCTGGTCGAGCGGTCCGAAGTCGTCGAGCCGCTGCGCCCACTGGTCGAGCACGTCGAGGCCGGAGTCCAGGGCGGTCTGCTGCGTGACGGTGATCGTGTCGGCGTCGAGCAGCAGGCGCGGCTCGAGCGCCTCCAGGGATCGCGCTGAGCGTTCCGTACCTGATCGCGTGCCGGGCCACCAGTGCCCGGGGCGGTCTTTCCATCGATTGCGGCGGACGGTTGGATTTTCCTCCCACGGTCGAACTGGACCGTGCCCGACAGATTGCGGAAATGATAGCCTCGAACAAGGCGCCGCTCAACGAATGATCGGCGGTCGCGGCGAACATCCAGGACGCGACCGCGCGCCTCGATGCCTTCGGCGTGATGCGGGACATCCGGTCGCGATGCTGGATGCATCGTTGCAGGACTCATCATCGATCAAGGATTGATCAAGCCGACCGGAGCGCGCATCGATCATCCACCAAGAAGACCTGAAGACCTGAAGGTGTGAAGACGCAACCCGACCGAAGAATCCTGGTGACGCTCGTCCTGGTCCTTCGTCCTCGATCGTCAACGCGTGGACGAGGACGACGACGATGACGAGGACGAGCGGATCCATCCATGGTCTCTTTCTGCGTGACTGTGTCGTCCACGCACCTGCGTGCCCGGATCGCGTCACGAAGCGGGGTTCAGGTAGAATCGCACGGCCGGATTTCGACAGGACCCTTCGCTTGACCGATCGACCGGACGACCAGGCCTCGGCTTCCGACCCGCCCGCGGTGGCGGATGGCGCTGAAGCTGCCCCTGAATCGCCGCAGCAGGCCAAGCCGGTCAGGTACGTCCACACCGAGAGCTTTCCCCGGCTCCTGACCGATCTGGGCGTTTCGCTCGTGGTGACGACCTACCAGGCGGGCAAGCTCATCGTGATTCGCGGCGAGGGGACGAAGTGCTCGATCCTCATGCGCAACTTCCCTCAGCCGATGGGGGTCGCCGTCGCCTCCGACCGCATCGCCCTCGGCACCTCAAGCCAGGTCTGGACGTTCCGCAGCGCTGCGGACATCGCGGCCCAGCTCGATCCGCCGGGGCGGCACGACGGCTGCTACGTCCCGCGGTCCAGCCATGTCACCGGCGATATTCGAGTGCACGAGCTTGGCTACCTCGGCAAGGAGCTGTGGGTCGTGAACACGCGGTTTTCGTGCCTGTGCACGCTCGAGCCGAACTACAGCTTCGTGCCCCGCTGGCGGCCGGCCTTCGTCAGCGAGCTGGTCGCGGAGGATCGCTGCCACCTCAACGGCATGGCCATCGCCGACGACCGGATCCGGTACGTCACGGCGATGGGCGAGACCGACAGCCGGGCGGACTGGCGGGCCAACCGGGCCTCGGGCGGCATCGTGATCGACGTGCCGAGGGGGCAAATCGTGGCCCGCGGGCTCTCGATGCCCCATTCGCCACGGGTCTACCGGGACCGGCTGTGGGTGCTGAACTCGGGATGGGGCACCCTTTGCGCGGTCGACCCGGAAGGGGGTGCGGTGGACAGCATCTGCACGCTTCCGGGGTTCACGAGGGGGCTGGCGTTCGCGGATCGCTTCGCCTTTGTCGGGCTCTCGAAGATCAGGGAGAAGCGGGCCTTCGGGGGCGTCCCGATCGAGGAGCGGGCGGCCGAGCTTCAGTGCGCCGTGTACGCCGTGGACATCGAGACGGGCGACGTCGCCGGCTACATGCTGTTCGAGTCGGGCAGCGAGGAGCTTTTCGACGTCCAGGTGCTGGCGGGGATGCGGTGGCCGTCGATCATCGGCCTGAGGCGGGATTCGGTCGGAGGGATCTTCCTTATCCCCAAGGGGCCGTGATACGTCGTTTCACGCAACCGTCCGGATGGTTTGCGGAAAGCGGGTAAGAAGGGATAGCTGCGCAGGGCGTCCAATCGGGAAATTCGATAACGGAATGCCAACAGGCGTTCCGAGGCCCCATTCAGGGATGCGACCCGGCCGCGCCGGCCGCCGGGCTCGTTTTTCGGGCATAAACATCTATATGGTTCGCACTTATAATTCAGGTCCATCGGAAGGCCACGCTGGGGTCCGTTTGCGACGCGAGTCTCCGGCGCCGGGAGAGCAAGGGCGACCGATCGATATTTTTCATGTTAAGTGGTTGACAGTTGCAGGGGCTCGTGGTAATATCCCTTTAGTATCTGGTCAGAGGTGCCGGGATGGCCGGGATGGCCGGGATCGGCCTGTGACCTCGGTAAAATTCGGACCTCGAAAGCGTGTAAGAGAACAACGTCGAAGAGAGTTCTTCAGGAAAAGAGATCATAAGGAGTGGTGCCATGGCCGCACTCAAGAGAACGTTCTGTCTGTTTGCAGTGGTGGGGATGATCGCGTTCGCCGGAAAGCCGGCGCAGGCGCTGGAGATCAGCGACATGCTCGCGGGCTCCGAAGCTTCCGCAAACGTGGTCGGCTCGTCGATCCTCGACTGGGTCCTCAACGGCGCGAACCATAGCGGTGGCGCGTCCTATTACTACGGGATCGGCAGCAGTCCGGAGGCGCTCATCAGCTCCCTGCCGCTCATCGGCGGTCCCACCCTTGCCGGCAACAGCGTTAACGCGACCTACGGCAATGGTGAGCTCGCGATCGACTTCGGCGTGGAGATTACGGCGGTCCCGGGTGTTTCGTCGATGACGGTCACCATGAATGCGACGAGCTCGTCGAACAACCTCGACCTGAGCATTTTCGAGGTTCACAACATGAATCTGAGCGGCACGGCCGGCGACGACACGATCGGGTTCGCCGGCGGGTCCACCCCGCCGCCGCCGCCGCAGCCGAGCAACGTCGAGCAGACGGATGCCGACAGCACGTTCACCCAGAACTCGGAAGCCTCGATCCTGGGTGGCGTCGGTGGCACCGACGTCTTCCCGAGTCACTGGGAGCTGAGCGCCAACCCGGCCGCCCTGCTCGCGCTCATGACCGACGGTGACGCCGACACGCTGGCCGACACCCCCAACGACACGAATCCCATCGGTGCCGCCGACGTGGCTCACGCCTTCCAGTGGGACGCGAGCCTGATGAGCGACGACACGCTGCAGATCATCGTTCGCAAGCAGCTTCGCAGCGACCTCGTGGGCGAGGTGATTCCCGAGCCCGTGACCAGCATGCTGAGCCTGCTCGGCCTCGCGGTCATCGGTGGCACGGCCGCCGGCCGTCGCCGGTCTGCCTGAGCTGATCTGCTGAACTGAAACTCGAAAGAACTGCGAAGCTCCCCGGAGCTTCGCAGTTTTTTTATGCGCCGAACAGCCATTCGCTTTCGACCGGCTCGATGCAGGATGGATCGTCGTTGCCGACGCGGTTGACCTGCGGTCCGACGAGGTGACGCTGCATCCGTGCCTGGGGAAACGGCCCGAGCATGGCGCGCAGCGCGGCGACGTCCTCCCTTTCCGGGTCCAGCCACGCGTCGTGAACGTCGGGCGGCAGGATGACCGGCATCCGGTGATGCAGCGGCGCCAGCAGTTCGTTCGCGCCGCAGGTGATGATCGCGCAGGTCTCCAGCTCGCTCCCATGCTCGTCCTGGTAGTGCTCCCAGATGCCGGCGAAGCCGAACGGCTCGCCCGATTCCAGCGCGATGTAGTGGGGGCGGCGGTTTCGACCAATCTTCTCCCATTCGTAGAACCCGTCCGCGACGATCAGGCACCGCCGGCGTCGAAAGGCGTGCTTGAACGCCGGCTTGCTGTCGATCGTCTCGCTTCGAGCGTTGATCATGGACGCCCCGACGTCGGGACGCGACGCCCACGGGGGCACGAGGCCCCACTGCAGATGCTCGAGGCGACGCTCGCCGTCCGCGGCCGGAATGCGGACGCACGCCACCGGCTGCGTCGGCGCGATGTTGTAGCGAGGGCCGATGACCGGCAGGTGACCGAGACGAAAGACTTCGGCGATCTTCTGCGTGTCGGTGCTGAGGGTGAATCGTCCGCACACGATCGAATTGTACGGCCGGTCCGATCGTCGCAATCGGTACAGGTGGTCTTCGATTCGATTCGTTCTCGCCGCTGTGGTTGCCCGGACGGGAGGTCGGGATAGATTTTACGAAGAGGTTGGTGAGGGAAATTACGGCTTTTTCGACGCCGGAGAGACACACATGGGACTGGTTTCAGACGCGATGGATCGGACCGATACGAGGCCTTCGAAGCAGGCGCCCCGGGGCGGCGGCGCGTCCGCCTCGCTGTTCACGATCTTCATGGTCATGCTCGTCAGCCTCGGCGCCGGCTGGATCCTGCATCACACGATGTCCACCCGCGGCCATGTGCCGCTCGTGTCGGGCACGGAGTACGGCCAGGAGTTCCGTCATCCGGGGCTGCCGAGCCTGAACTTTGACGGCGTCATGCGATCGGGCGAGGACCGGTTCGCCGTGATCAACGGCGTGGTCGCGCGGACGGGATCGATGGTCGAGGGGTTCCTGGTCGAGTGGGTCGACCTGACGCACGTCGAGCTTTCGCGCGGCGACAAGCACTTCACCATGCGGTTGATGTGATTCCGCGGGCCGGATCCCACGCGGCACTGAACTGCAATGGCATTCGACCCGCGGGCTGACGCCGCGCGGTTCGCCAGCGGCATTCTGCGCGCTCTAGGCTTGCGAACCCCCGGCGTCAGCCGGCGTCAGCCGGGGGGTGTCCCCTCGCTGGTTAGACCCCGGACCCTACGCCGCTTCCAGCCAGTCGTCGCCGCGGCGGATGAGACGCGCCGCATCGGCCGCGGTCATCGGGCGCGCAAAGTGAAATCCCTGGCCCAGCTCGCACTTCAGCGCGCGAAGCTGTCGAAGCTGATCCGGCGTCTCGATGCCCTCGGCGATCACCGTGAATCGCCTATCGCGGGCCAGCGTGATGATCGCCTGAATGGTCGACGCATAGCGCGGGTCGGTGCCCAGGTCGCGCACGAACGAACGATCGAGCTTGATCGCGTCGATCGGCAGGTGATGCAGCTGGCTCAGGGATGAGTAGCCGGTGCCGAAGTCGTCCATGTGGACGCCGAGATGCCGCTTCTTCAGTTCCGCGAGAAAGCGCTGCGTGGCCTGCAGATCGTCCATGATCATGCTCTCGGTCAGCTCGAGCTTCAGTCGGCGCGGATCCAGCCCGATCTGGTCGAGCGTGTATTCGATCTGGCTGATCAGGTCGTGATCGTCCGTCTGCCTGACCGATAGATTCACGCTCATCGTCAGGTCGTTCGCACGCCATTCGCGAAGCTGCCGGCTCGCCTGCTCGAGCACCCACGCGCCGATGGGGACGATCAGGCCCGTCTGCTCGGCGATCGGAATGAACCGGTTCGGCGGGATCATGCCGTGGGCCGGGTGGTTCCAGCGGATCAGGGCCTCGAACCCGCGAATCCGCTTCGAGGCGAGGTCGACGATCGGCTGGTAGTGCAGCGTCAGCTCGTCGCGCCGCAGGGCCAGGCGCAGGTCGCGCTCCAGCTCGTGGCGGGCGATCGCCTCGTCGCGCATCGTCTGGCGAAAGACCTGGTGGGTCTTCCCGCCACGACGCTTGGCATGAACCAACGCGAGGTTGGCGTCGCGGAGCATGTCGCGCGCGTTCTCGTAGCCGCGCTCGCTGGTGACGATGCCGATGCTCACGGCCACGTCGATTTCACGATCGCCGATGACGAACGGCGCGGACATCGCGGCCTGGATGCGGTCCGCGATCGCCTGCGCGTGGTCGATCGCCTGGATCCGGTCGAGCAGGATCACGAATTCGTCTCCGCCGACCCGGGCCGCTTCGAGCTCCATGCGCGCGAGGTAATCCACGGTGCGGAGCGAGGACTGAATGCGCGGCACCACGGCGCGGATGAGCTCGTCGCCGGCGTCCTGGCCGAGACTTTCGTTGATCGCGCGGAACTGGTCGATGTCGACCACGAGCGCGGCGAACAGGTGCTTGGGGCGCCGCCGCTGGCGCTCGATGTTCGCGTCGATCCGGCGGAGAAGCTGCGTGCGGTTGGGCAGGCTCGTCAGCTCGTCATGAAGGATGTCGTGGCGCAGCTGGCGCTCGACGCCGGCGCGTCTCTGGTTTTCGCAGGCCTGTCGTTCGGCGACCGCGACGCGCATCCGTATGCTCATCAGCTCCGGCGATCGGATGACGAAGTCGTTGGCGCCGGCGTCCAGCACGGCGAGCACGTCCTGCTCGATCGCGATGTCGGTCACCGCGATGATGAACGCGTCGTGGCCCGTCGGCAGCGCGCGGATCGATCGGCACCAGTCGGGTCCGAATCCGCCGTGGTCGGTGTGTCGCCCGATGATCAGGTCGAAGCGGTCCCGCCCGGCGGCCTCGAGGGCCAGCCCGGCGTCGCCGAACGCCGAGACGTCATGGCCGCGCTGCCCCAGCAGGTTCTGGAGCAGGCCCCTGTAGTCGGCATCGACATCGACAACCAGTGCTTTCATCGCCCCCGCGACGCCCCCGGTCTACCAGTTGTTCGCCCCGGCCTGAAATGCTTACTGGCCGGCGCGAGCGCACCATGGGTACCCCACCCATCATCGGACTGTCCCTTCGCGCATATTAGTTGGAACCGGGCCCGCGAGTCGGTCGTCCATATGTCGTCCTTATATGGACCGGGCAGGTTCGAACGCGCACGGTCGTCTCGTGATTTCGCCACGAAGCCGGGTCCGGAATCGCTTCCGGCCCGACATGCCGCGCAGACGGAACCGACTATGATCGGGTAGCGCGGAAAACCGGCAGGGCGGCGAAGGCCGTCGCGCGTCGCGGCCGATTCGTGTCGATGTAGCAGTCGTATGATCGAGGCGCACCACCTGACGAAAACCTTCCAGACCGGCCGCGGCCGCGAGGTCCGCGCGGTCCAGGACGCGAGCTTTTCGGTCGGTCCCGGCGAGATCTTCGGTCTTCTCGGACCCAACGGCGCCGGCAAGACGACGCTGCTGCGGATGCTCGCGACGATCATCACGCCGACGTCGGGCGACTGCATCGTCGCCGGCGAGCGATCGGACGAGGCGCCGGACCGGGTCCGTCGTCACATCGGCTTCCTGTCGGGCAATACCCGCCTCTACCAGCGCCTCACCGCGCGGGAGGTGCTCCGATATTTCGGCCGCCTGTACGAGATGGACCGCGCCGAAATCGACGCCCGCACCGAGGAGCTCGTGGACCTGCTGGACATGCGCCCGTTCCTGGATCGGCGCTGCGGCAGCCTCTCGACCGGCCAGGGGCAGAAGGTGTCGATCGCCAGGGTCATCCTGCACGATCCCGCGGTGCTCATCCTCGACGAGCCGACGCTGGGCCTGGACATCATGACGAGCCGGACCATCCTCGACTTCATCCTCGAGGCGCGGGGCCGTGGTCACTGCATCATCTTCTCGACGCATTACATGACCGAAGCCGAGCTGTTGTGCGACCGTCTCGGGTTCATCTGCGGCGGCCGGATCCTCGCGATCGGCACGAAAGAGGCGCTGTACGACCGGTCGCAGACGAACAACCTCAAGGACGCGTTCCTGGCCATCGCCGACCGGCAGGCGGTGGAAGCAGTGAGTGGCGAGCAGTGAGTAGCGAGTAGCGCGTGAATCCTGGGATCATTTACACGATCGTTCGAAAAGAGCTGCTCGAGACGTTGCGCGACAAACGCACGCTCATCGCGATGATCGTGATCCCGGTGCTGCTCTACCCGCTGCTGATCATTCTCGTCGTTCAGGTCGCGACCGTGCAGCAGTCGAAGATCGACCAGGCCACCTCGCGCGTCGCGCCGGGGGCCGGGGCGGCGCCCGAGATTCACGCCTGGCTCGACGCCCTGGAGCAGGTCGAGGTCGTCCTGAGCGGCAACCCGGGGCGCGATCTGCGCGAAGGGCACATCGACGCGATCGTGCGCGCCGGACCCGACGCGCTCGATGCCCTGAACGCGGACGGATCGGCCGAGGTGTCGATCGAGTACGACGGCACCGAGATGCGCTCGCGCGAGGCGATGGAGCGGATCCGGGAGGGACTGGGTCTGCGCGCCAGGGAGATGATCGAGGCGCGCCTGGCGGACAAGGGTCTGAGCCCGCAGTACATCCGGCCGATCGAGATCGAGTCGAAGAACATCGCGTCGGCGCAGAAGAAGACGGGCTCCCTGCTCGGCCGCGCGCTGCCGATGATGATGATCCTCATGCTGGGGGTCGGCGCGTTCTACCCGGCGGTCGATCTGACGGCCGGAGAGAAGGAGCGCGGCACGTTCGAGACGCTGCTGTCGACGCCGACGTCCAAGATGGAGATCGTCTGCGGCAAGTTCCTGACGATCTTCTGCCTGTCGATGCTCACGGGCCTGCTGAACCTGGGCAGCATGACGCTGAGCCTCGTGTTCACCCTGAGCCAGGCGACGGTCGAGGCGGGGCAGGGCGACGCGTTCAACCTGAGCCTGCTGCAGGTCTCGCCGTCGAACGTCGCGCTGATCCTGGTGCTTCTGGTGCCGCTGGCGCTGTTCATCTGCTCGGTGATGATGTCGATCGCGCTGCTGGCGCGCGACTTCAAGGAAGCGCAGAACTTCGTCACGCCGTTTTTCATACTCATCATGCTGCCGGGCCTGTTCGCGGGCGTGCCGGGGGTCGAGCTGACCCGGACGACGATGTTCATCCCGATCGCCAACGTGGCCCTGCTGTGCAAGCAGCTCCTGATCGGCCAGGGCAGCGCCGAGATGGTGTTCGGCGTGCTGCTGTGCACCTGCATCTGCGCGACGCTGTCGCTCGTCGTGGCGGTCTGGCTGTTCCAGCGCGAGGACGTCATCCTCTCCGAGGAGCGCGGCCTGCCGCTGGCGCTCGGCCGCTCGGCGTTCACGCCGCGCAGCGCGCCGACGTTCGGCCTGTCGCTGCTGCTGTTCGGCCTGTCGCTGCTGCTGCTGTTCTACGTCGGCTCCTGGGTGCAGCAGCGGCACGTCATCATCGGGGTGATCGCGACCCAGTGGCTGCTGTTCCTGGCACCGACCGTGCTCATCCTTTGGTACGCGCGCATCGACCTGAAGCAGGGGCTGAACCTCCGCGCCCCCGCGCCCGGCGCTCTTTTCGCCGCGGTGCTCATGGCCGTGAGCCTGCTCGTGCTCATCACGCAGGCGGCGTACCTCCAGAACCAGGTGCTTCCGATCCCCGAGTCGGTGAAGGAGCAGATGGAGCGGATGCTCTCGCTGGACAAGAACGCATCGCCGGCGCTGCTGATCTTCGCGATCGCGATCTCGCCGGCCATCTGCGAGGAGGTGCTGTTCCGCGGCGCGATCCTGACCGGCGTGCGTACGCGCCTGCCCGCGTGGGCGGCGATCCTCGTCGTTGGCGTCCTGTTCGGACTGATGCACATCAGCGTCTACCGGCTGCTGCTGACCGGCCTGACCGGCATCGCCATCACCTACCTGGTCGTGCGGTCGGGCTCGATCTTCGCAGGCATGCTGGTGCACCTGATTCACAACGGGGCGCTGGTGTTGCTGCTGATCGACCGGGTTCCCGAGAAGATCGGGGCGCCGATGATGCGAGCCCAGGAGGAGGGGTTCGGGCCGACGGTGCTGATCTCCGCCCTCGCCGTGCTCGGCTGCGCCGTGGGGCTGACGGAGATGACCGCGCGCGGGCGCGTCCGCTCGGATCCGCCCACCCCCGCGCCGCTGGGGTCGGGCGCGTGACGCGATGGGGGTGCCTGACGGTTGACGCGGGCATGATTCAGATTGCTCCAGTGGATTGGGTGGCTGCGCTCGACCCCAGCCACCCACTCTGCGAACGATTCCAAAGGGACCCGCGACAGCTGTCATGCCACGCGATGGGCGGTTGCGGGCACCCGGTTGTGAAACACGGCGAGCCTGATACAATTCGGCGTCTCATCTCCACGACCCCGTCGTCTAGTCAGGTCTAGGACACCAGGTTTTCATCCTGGTAACACGGGTTCAAATCCCGTCGGGGTCGCTGCGCGCAAGGGGGGTTTGTGGGCATCAAGCGGTCGTGGACCCGGTGCGATCGTGCGTCGGACGGGCTATCGAGCGCCTCGCCGCGCCCCGCCGGCGGGCGCGGAAAGGTAAACTGGCGGCATGAGAATCGTCTTCCTCGATGCGTCGACTCTCGCGATCGGCAGCGACATCGACTTCTCGTGCTTCGAGCGTCTAGGTGAATACGTGCCCTACGACAGGACATCCGAGGCGCAGACCGTCGAACGCGCCGCCGGCGCGCAGGTCGTGATCACGAACAAGGTGCTCATGACGGACCAGATCATGGGCGCCCTGCCGGACCTGAAACTGATCGCGGTCATTGCCACCGGTTACAACGTCGTGGACACGGCCGCAGCGCGGGCTTGCGGCGTCAAGGTGGCCAACGTTGCGGCGTACGCGATCAACACCGTGCCCCAACACACGTTCGCTCTGATCCTGAACCTCGTGACCAAGGCGCACCTCTACGACCGCGACGTTCGCGAGGGCAAGTGGCAGAGGTCCGAGATGTTCGGACTCCTTACCTACGGCGTCTTTGAGCTGGCCGGCAAGACGCTGGGCATCGTCGGTCTGGGCGCGATCGGCAGCGGCGTGGCCCGGATCGCGGAAGGCTTCCGGATGAAAGTCCTGGCCAACGACATTCGGGACCTCAGCGATACGGGCTACGCGAACACGCCGCTGGACGAGCTTCTGGCGACATCGGACATCGTGACAATGCACTGCCCCCTCACCGAGAAGACGCGCCACCTGATCGATTCCGACCAGATCGCCCGGATGAAGCCCGGTGCGCTGTTGATCAACACCGCGCGCGGCGGGATCATCGAGGAGAAGGCCCTGGCCAGCGCCCTGCGCGACGGTGGCCTGGCCGGCGCGGCCACGGACGTGCTGAGCATTGAGCCTCCTCGCGACGGCAACCCTCTGCTGGATGCCCCGAATATGATTCTCACGCCGCACACGGCCTGGTCCGCCGTCGAGGCCCGCCAGCGGCTCGTGGACGAGACTGCCGAGAACATCCGCGAGTTCCAGGCGGGCTGTGACCGGAACATCGTCAACTGACTCGCACGGCGCCCAGCGCGCTGCAGCCCTCCATCGACCAACCCGGTCCGAGGGTCAGCAGTGAGCGGTGAGGTCGCGAACCTCATGGAAGCGATGTTACCGCGCGCGAATGCCTGTCCCGATGATCTGGGCGAACCTGGGGATCTGGGGCGTTCGACCGGCTACTGAGTCGGAGACATTCTGCGAGTCCCGCGGATCCTTCTGCCTCATTCCCCGTTTGCCTCTACAGATCCCGGGGTCGAGAGGGCGAGCCGGCCGAGACCCTTCAGGGGGAAGGGGGAGAGGAGCGTCCGATGTCGATCTACTACGACGGCCGATGGTACGAGAATGCCGATCAGATGCCGCAGGAAGTGCGACATCTCGCGGAGGCGTGCCGGCGGATCCGGGACGATCAGCTTGTCTTGGTGGTCGAGCAGGTCGGGGGGGATAAGGTCCGGCTCAGAGTGATTGGAACACGCAAAGCCATCGCCGATCGACAATGGATGAGGAAGATGCGAACTGACGGAACTTGTCTGCAAATGCCACCTCAACTTCAGCACAGGTTAGACGGCACGGATGTCTGGATGCCAGGAGTCATGCGCGTGGATGTCGTTGGCAAATCCGGCAACAACTAGCAGATCTCGCCAATCGGTCTGCGCTAGGACGATGGCTTCGATGAGTTTCGGAAGTTCGCCGTCGCTAAGTTTGAGAACTGCGAACCGAATCCGCTCTAGCGACGAGGCGTTGGAGCCCTCGCAGAACGGAAGGTTGTCGCCGCAGTCCTCGACGAGAAGGCGCTCCGCTTCGGCGCGATCTTCGTCGGCGAAGAGCGCCCGGAGCCGGGACGTGGTTCGGGGACTGAGGGGTACGTGGGACATGCAGTCTAGCGTTGCATTAACCTGCGGGCCGGCCTGGCGCGGCCCTGGCCCGCCCCAATTTTACTACTGCGCCGCCGAGGCCAGCTTACTCGGCGCGGCGAGAAAGCCGCGGACACCAATCGCCAGGGCCGTGACAGGACGGAGCCGTCAGGTTTCAATGCAGCAACCGTTCTTTTCATCAGTTTCTTGTCCATCTAACGGTTCTTCGCCTCAGCGGCCGGCATCAGCGACGCCTTCCAACCGCCTAAATCAGTATACGCTCGGAAACGGGAACAGACGCTCGAAAGAGCCAAGCCTTGCCGGGCCGCGGCAGGCGAGTTAGGTTTTCCGATCGGTCAGCTCGTCCTCGAGTGCTTCAATTCGGATCATCAATCGACGCAACGGCGTTGAGAAACTCGATGTATGGATAATCAAGAAGATGGAACGTTCAACAGCGATCCGTAGCCGGCGGCTTGGTCCTGAATAATCGATCTTATTCTTTTCCCCGAAAGCTGCTGAAGTCGTCCAGCGTCATGGCGCAGACGTCCACCTCGCTTCCTTGGTCACGCTGCCAATAAACCTGGCCGCCGCAGCTGGGGCAAAAGTTCCGAGCGCC
>NYZC01000423.1 GCA_002686995.1 Phycisphaeraceae bacterium
ATTTATTTATTGATTTTATTGAATATTATGTTAATGTTAAATTGGGTTTCATTGTGCGGAGATGAACGGATGGCCGTGGCTGACCGATCGAATTGGACCGATCTGCTGAGCGGGGAGGATCTCGCGTTCATCAAGCGGTTCGTGCTGCTCTCGGGGTCGCTCAAGGCGCTCGCGAAGGCGTACGACATCAGCTACCCGACGGTCCGGCTGCGGCTGGACCGGGTGATCCAGAAGATCGAGGTCATCGACGAGCAGCAGGACGCTGACGAATTCGAGCGGACCGCCCGGTTGCTCGTGGCGGACGGCAGGCTCGACGCAGACGCGTTCCGATCGCTGATCAACGCGCACCGCAAGACACAGGAGAGCCACTGATGAACGCCGCCGGTTCCGGTACGTGGTGGCGCCGCATGACGGCCGCCGCCTTCTTCGTCGCCGTGCTGCCCGCCGTCGGTGCCCCCGCCGCCGAGGATGTGCTGCGGACCTTCGACTGGTCCGAGCCCCCGGCTACCGGCCAGGTCCGCGAGGATGCGCTGGAGATCGTCAACGAGCGTGACACGCCCGTGACCGTCACGCTGCTTACGATCGACGATCCGGGCATCACCGGACGGGCCTACGCGCTGCGCGGCAGCGTCGGATACGAAGCGGTGCAGGGCAGCGGCTATCTGGAGATGTGGAATCATTTTTCGGACGGGTCGCGCTATTTCTCGCGCACGCTTTCCGATCATGGGCCGATGGGCCGCCTCAGCGGTACGTCGCCGCCGCGCCCGTTCGTGCTGCCGTTCACGATCAGTGGCGACACACCGTCGCCATCGAAGCTCGTCGTGAACGTGGTCCTCCCCGGGCGCGGACGCGTGCGCCTCTCACCGGTCGAGTTGTTGCAGTTCGAGCACAGCGTGACCTTCGGGGTCGCGCAGAGCGCAGGCGCCTGGTGGGATCAGCGGACGGGCGGTCTCGTCGGCGGCATCGCCGGCACCTGCCTCGGCCTGGCCGGCGCGCTGATCGGCATGCTCGGCGGCCTGGGCCGGGCGCGTCGCTTCGTCTTCACGGTCATGGCGCTGACGTTTGCCGCCGGGGCGGTGGCGCTGGTCGCGTCGTTCACCGCGATCGTGACGTCACAGCCCTATGCGGTCTTCTACCCGTTGCTCATCGTGGGCCTCATCGCGACGTGCGTGACGGGCGGCGTGCTGCCCGGAATCCGCAAGCGGTATGAGCAGATCGAGATGCGCAGAATGCAGGCGATGGACATGACGTGAGCGGGGAGCTTCTCGAATAGGCCATCAATTTTTTCTTTTGGGATTTTCAGCGGGGGTCGGCGGCGGGCTGCTCGAGCGGGCCGGTCGGTCGGCCGTGGTGAATCGAGGTGGTGCCGTCGGGCCAGCGAACGGTGATCCGGTCGACGCGCGCGCCGCCCACCCCGTACACGAGGGTCGCGCCGGACTGCGACAGGTAGCCCGAACCGGCCGTGACCTCTGCCGTCTGCGTCTTGTGGTCGGTCGTCTGCACCGTCACGCGCGCGCCGATGCCTGAGGGGTTCCCGGCTCGCCCGCGCAGGCGCACCTGGACGAATCGATCCGTGCTCGGTCGCTCGGCGAGCCAGATCTGAAGCGGCCCGTCGTTGACGCCGACGACGAAATCCAACGCGCCGTCGCCGTTCACGTCCGAGGCGGACACGCTCCGCGCGTCTTGCGGAACGGCTAATCCGCTCCGATCCGGACCCACCGGACTGAACGTGCCGTCACCCGCGCCCCGCATCAGCTGTGACAGGCCGCCGTCCATGCGACCGGTCTCGCGCTGCGGATGATGGAAGTTCTGCACCATGTAGAGATCCGCGGCGCCGTCGGCGTCGACATCGGTGAGAACGACGCCGAAACCGGGCGACACCTGGGCGATTCGGGGCAGGGGGTGGAACGCGAACCGACCGGTTCCGTCGTTGACCAGAACACCGGACTCGAGGTGCGCGGCCTCGCAGCGCAGCGCGTCCTTCAGACACTGCGGCGTGTAGATATCGATCAGCGAGGCCCCCGCGAACGACCGGTAGGTCGGGAACTTCGCCTCGAGGTGCGGCATCGCCAACTGGGAGCAGCTCTTGCCTCGCACCGGCAGCAGAATGCCCTTCTTGTCAGCGGCCTCGATGATCTGAGCGCGCCCGGTTCCGTCGAAATCGCCGTAATAGATCAGGGCGGGCGCCGCTTCGGTCGGCTGATACTTCGTGTTGAGACCGAAGTTCGTCGCGACGTAGTCGATGTCGCCGTCGCCATCCAGGTCGCGCGCCGCGATCCCGTTCCACCAGCCGGTGCGATCCGCGAGCCCCGCCTCGGCGGTGCGGTCGACGAGCGTGCCCCGGTCGTTGCGCCAGAAGCCGACGGGGCCCCACTCCCGAGCGACGAGCAGGTCGATCCAGCCGTCGCCGTCCGCGTCGGACCAGGTGGCGCCGGTCACCATGCCGCATCGCTCCAGGGTCGGCGCGACCTTCTTGGTCACGTCGGTGAACCGCCCGTCCTCGTTGCGGAGGATGCGGCTTGCAGGGGAGGTCGGGTAGCGCCCCGGCACGACGCGCCCGCCGACGAACAGGTCGAGGTCGCCGTCGCGATCGAAGTCCGCGGCACAGACGGCGCCGCCACTGTCGCGCAGGTCGGGCAGGGCGCCGGTCGGCGCGCGACTGAACTCGCCCCGACCGTCGTTGAGGTACATCCGGTCGCGGAGGCGCTCGTCGCCCTCGTCGCACTCGATCCCGCCACTGACGACGTAGAGATCCAGGTCGCCATCGCAGTCGGCGTCGAACAGCAGCGATCCCATGTCCTCCGACTCGTCGTCGGCGAAGAAGTCGGGTTGGATGCTTGCCTGCATCCTGCCGTCGCCACGATGGATGCAGAGCGTGCCGGAGTCTCCCGCGGCGCCGCCAAGGAAAAAGTCGTCGTCGCCGTCGCCGTCGACGTCGCCGCATGCGATCCCCGGCCCAAGCTGGGACAGCTTGTTCGGCAGCAGCGGCTGGCGCCGGAAGTCGTCGTACGGTCGTTCCCGGTGGCGAATCGCCTTCGTTTTCGCGCGACGAAACATCGGCGTTTCGTCATCCGCGACGACCTCCGCCATCCCGTCGCCTTCCGTGATCGTGTACGCGTGTCCGGCGTCGAGATGCTCGAAGGTCTGGAGGCGTCTGCCGTCCTTGCGCGGCCAGGTGACCGTGAGCCGTCGGATGATCCGATCGTCACCGAGACCGAAATGCAGGATCGGCTCGTTGCCGGACAGGTAGCCCGTCATCGGCTGCAGTTGCCGAACCTGGATGCCGGTGTCGGTTTCGATGCGCACGACGGCGCCGATGCCGAACCGGTTGCTCCGCGTGCCGACCAGGCGGATCGTCACGGCGCGCGCGTCGTTCGTCTCGTTTCGATAGAGGTGCGCCGGCTCGCCCAGGTTCGCGACGACGAGATCGAGGTCCCCGTCACCGTCGAGGTCGCCGTGGGCCGCGGCGTAGCTCATGCCGTGGTGGCCCAGGCCCCATTCGGCGGTCACTTCGTCGAATCGCAGTTCACCGCGATTGCGGAACGCCATGTTCGGCTCGGGCCGGGCCGGGGCGCGGCGGAACATGTCCCAGACGTTGACGCCCGGCTCGAACTTCTCGATCGGCACGTCCGAGTCCATCGTGTTCCGCGCCGTGCCGTTGGTGAGGAACACGTCCGCGCGCCCGTCATGGTCGAAGTCCGCGATCTTCACCGCCCAGGTCCAGTTCGACTTCGCCAGGCCGGTGAGAAACGCCGCTTCCCTGAAACGCCCGGTGCCTGTGTTGAGGTAGAGCGCGTTGCGCATCATCTGGCGCGGCTCAGACGTCGTCATGAACCACGCGAACTTGCGCATGTCGCCCATCGTCGTCTTCTCGACGAAGTGCGTGGTCGCGGCCATGTCGGCGATCAGCAGGTCGAGCCGTCCGTCGTTGTCGAGGTCGCCGGCGTCGGCGCCCATCGAGAACCACGGCGTGTGCGGCACGACCTGCGCCGCCACGTCGGTGAAGGTCCCGTCGCCGTTGTTGCGGTAGAGGTGATCCGGGTCTTCGAAGTCGTTGCCGACGTACAGGTCCGGATCCCCGTCGTCGTCGTAGTCCCACCAGGTCGCCGAAAGACCGTGTCCATGGTGATGGATGCCCGCAGCGTCGCTCACGTCGGTGAAGCGCGGCGCGCCGGGACGGCTGTCATTGCGGTAGAGCCGGTCGGGACGACCGACGAATTCGATCGTGTAGTCGTTCGGGCCGGTCTGGAACACACCGTAATACTTCTCGTACTGAGGCAGCACGTGGGGCTTGCCGTCCTTCATCGTGCCGACGTCGCCTTTCGGGCGCCCGCCCGGCAGGTAGAGCCGGTTGGTGAGGACGTAGAGATCGAGATCGCCGTCCAGGTCGTAGTCGCAGAACGCGGGCTGGAGGCTGGCGTCGTTCAGGTCGACACCGGCATCGGCCGCAGCCTCCGTAAACGAGCCGTCGCCGCGGTTGAGGTACAGGAGATTGGGGGCCGCGTAGTTACAGACGTAGAGGTCGAGGTCGCCGTCGTTGTCGACATCGGCCATGGTTGCGCCGGTGCCCCAGGCTTCGCCGCCGTCGACGGTCGCGGGGCCGATCGCATCGGTGAAGCGGAAGTCGCCGGTCTGGCGAAACAGGCGGTTGCGGCCCGGGCCGCTCACGAAGTAGAGGTCGGGTCGCCCGTCGCCGTCGACGTCACCGATGGCGACACCCCCGCAGGCGGTGCCCGAGTGGTACAGGTAGCGCAGCGGGCTCTTTTCGTCGAGCGGGTTGATGAACGCGATGCCCGTCGTGGCCGCGCTCATGGGCTCGAAACGGGTCGAGATTCCGTTTACCGATGCCTTGAATGGCGTTGCGGAGAGGTCTCTTTTACCCAGATTGACATCGCGGGCGGCCACCGGGTTCAGCCAGGCGGTCAGGACCAGGCACAGGAGCGTCGTCAGCGCCTGTTTCATCCCCTCAGGATAGTGCTTGACCCGGAAAGAACAGCCATTAGAATCTGGGAAGTGAGGATTTCGGAGAAGTACATACGGTAAATCCTGGCGTGCCGGAGCACGACCTTGCTGGCGGGCCCGTTGTCTGTCATCAGCGTCTATTGCATGGCTGTTTTTCAATCGAAAGGAGAACCCTTGAGCGGTTTCAGCAACATGTGGAGGTGGGTGGCGCTCGTCGCCCTGGTGATCGCGACGTCGCAGGCGCAAGCGGCGATCGACAACGACCTGGTGGTGGGGTACGCAATCGAGGGAGCGCCAGGTGCCGAGCAGAAGGCTGACCTCGGCCCGGGGGCGCGCAACATCTTCGCTTTCCGCAACGGCAATGAGAATGTGATCGCGAACGACAATGCCGCTTCGCAATCCTATTCGTCGTTAGTGTATCGGCCCGAGGGAACCAACGGCACCGACAACGAAGCCGGAGCCAACATCAACGGCTCACTGAGCCAGTCATTCGCCGAGCAGACCTTCGTGGCCTGGATCAGGCGCGACAGCAGCGACACGGGCACGAATCTGACCAGCACCCACCGCAATGTCTTTGCCATCCAGGACGGCAACCTGGTCAACACCACCGGCGACCAGATCTGGTGGCTCGAGGACACGAACCGGCGCTTCCGCTGGAACTTCTACCACAGCGGCGGATCCAGCGAAGGCATCGGCGCCGACGTCTCCATTCCGCTTGACGAGTGGACGCACGTCGCGACCGTGTATGACAATGGCGTGTCGTCGGTTCTGATCAACGGTGTGCCGGTCACGACGGTTGCCGCAGGCACGCCGAACCCGGGCACCGCGATCCCGGCCGCGTCGGGTGGCGAGTTGTCGATCGGTTACGCCTTCAACGTCGCATCGTCGCTGCTCGGCCAGATCGACGAGGTCGCGCTGTTCTCCCGCGCCCTGCAGCCCTGGGAAGTGCAGTCGATCATGAACGTCGGCATCGAGGCCTTCCCGGAGCCGGCTTCGGGCATGATGCTCATCTTCGCGGGCGCGGGTCTGCTGCGCCGCCGCCGCTGATGACCTGAACCGTCAATACTGTTGACATCGGATTCCCCCAGCCCTGTTCGCAGGGCTGGGGTTTTTTGTTGCGCGCTGACGTCGCCGCAGTCATTGAATCGCCATGCCATTCGACCCGCGGGCTTACGCCGCGCGGTACGCCAGGCCCGCGTCGGCGAACCGCGCGGCGTCAGCCCGCGGGTCGTACGTGAGCCCGTGTTGAATGGGAGTGGATCGTCATCCGCGCACAGGTTCCGCGTTCACGAAAACGCCACGCGCGTTCCCAGCCCTTTCGCCACCGCCTGGTCGTAGATCGAGCGCGCGATCGTCGTGTCCTGGATGCCGATCCCGACGCCGTCGTACATCGTGATTTCGTCATCTGATGTTCGCCCCTTCGCCGTCCCCGCGATCACCGCACCCAACGTGCCCTCGTAGCAGTCTTCGCCGAGCAGACCCTTCTGCACCGACTGGCTGACCTCGCCGCGCTGCAGCGCGTGCTCGATGAAATCGGCGAACTTGCGACAGCGCGGCAGCAGGACGGGCTCGCACTCGATCTTCTCGTGCAGGTCCGTGCCCATGCAGCACAGGTGCGTGCCGGGACGGATCCAGTCGGACATCACGATCGGCTCGCGACTGTTGGTGGCGGTCGCGACGATGTCGGCCGCACTGCACGCCGACTTCGCGTCCGCGACCTCGATCGGCGCCTTCACCTCCGAAGCAAGGTCCGTCGCCACGCGGTGTGCGGCCTCCTCGACCATGTCATAAAGCAGGATCCGTTCGAACGGACGGACGCTGCTCACGGCGCGCACGCACTGGCGGCCGAGCTGGCCGGCGCCGACGACGGCGAGC
>NYZC01000424.1 GCA_002686995.1 Phycisphaeraceae bacterium
CCCCCCATCCACCCATCCACCCATCCACCCATCCACCCATCCACCCATCCACCCGCCCCCGCCCCCGCCCCGCTCCTCCCTTTGACCCTTGCTCGGCATGCAGCCATCATGAGCCTCCATGTCACGAACCGTCTGGGACGTTCACCATCACTGGGTCAACGAAGAAGGCTACATCGAGCGCCTGCTCGCGACGATGGATCGTCTCGGCATCGAACGCACCGGCCTGATCGCGATGGGCGATTTCGTGCCCGACCTGTTCCTGCTTCACGGACCGCGCGTGGGATGTGCCGACAACGAGGACCTGGCCCGCGTCGTGACGGCGCACCCCGACCGGCTGTGGGGCTGGGGCTACATCCGGCTGGGGCGCCACGTTCCGGAAGACGTCGACCGGCTGGCGGATCTCGGGATGGCTGGGCTGAAGTTCCACGCGCCGGTCCGACCCTACAGCGATCCGCAGTATTTCCCGGTCTACGAGAAGGCCTCGCGGTACGGCATGCCCTGCCTCTTTCACACGGGGATCTTCTATCCCCCGACGCCGATGCCCGGGGAAGGCATCAACTCCGAGAACTACCGTCCGATCCACGTCGAGCCGATCGCACACGAGTTTCCCGACCTGAAGATGATCATCGCCCACCTGGGTGTCTGCTGGAACGACGAGGCGGCGGCGCTGTGCCGGATCTGCCCGAACGTGCACGCCGACCTGTCAGGCAGGGTGGACGGCTGGCGCTCGAGCAGGCCAATCGAGTGGTTCAGCCAGCTGCTCTACTGGCCGACGTCCCACGAGAAGATTCTCTTCGGCAGCGACGTGCACGCCGACGAGGTCGAGACGACGCTCGAGGATCACGAGCGCATCTTCAGCCGGATGGGCTGGAGCGCGGACCGGATCGACAACGTGCTGCAAGGCAATGCGCGGCGACTGATGGGGATGTAGGGCTATCCCGCGCCTTCCACGCTGTCGCCGACGCCGCAGGCCACGAAGCCCCCGTCCACGACGAGCGTGTGCCCGTTGACGAAGGACGCGGACGGGCTCGCGAGATAGACGGCTGCCCCGGCGATCTCTTCTCCCGTGCCGAAGCGGCCCATCGGCGTTCCCTCGATGATGCGGCGGCCGCGGTCGGTGTTCTCGATGAGACGGCGATTCAGGTCCGTGGGAATGAACCCGGGGGCGATCGCGTTCGTGCGGATGCCGTGCTTCGCCCACTCGTTGGCGAGGCTGCGGGTCAGCCCGAGCACCGCGTTCTTCGCCGCCGCGTAGGCGGTCACCTCGACGAGGTCGACGAACGCGCTGAGCGAAGCGATGTTGATGATCGTGCCCGAGTGCTGCTCGCGGAACAGGTGCCCGGCGGCCTGAGCGCAGCGGAGGGTCCCCGTCACGTGCACGTCGTGCAGCTCGTTGAACTGCTCGGGCGTCAGGTCGAAAGTCGGCGTGCGAAGCATGATGCCGGCCGAGTTGACGAGGATGTCGAGACTGCCGAAGACGTCGATCGCCTTGCGGACGGCGCGTTCCACGCTGGCGTCGCGGGTGACGTCGAGCCCGATGCCTGCGACTTTCAGGTTGACGTCGTCTCCCTCGGCCTCCTGGTTCAGCTCGCGGGACGCCTGCTCGACCTCGTCCGCGGAACGCGCCCCGATGAGCACGCGGGCCCCGTGGGCGGCAAGCGCCGCGGCGATGGCGCGGCCGATGCCGCTTCGCCCGCCGGTCACGAGCGCGACGCGGTTGGTCAGATCAAACATCGTGGTTCGAACAGCCATGGCGCTGCGAAGATTATCAGATCGATCCGCCCGACGCAGGACGTCCGATAATCCGCCATGCTCGGTGCCAATACTGGGACGGCCTGCCGGGGGCAGAAACAGGGGGGCGAAATACCCCTTTCGGCGCGCCGTGAGGGCCGACATGACCGCCATGTCCCATAATCCTTTTTAGCGCGCCGCCTCTTTTCGGTTTCGTCTTGCGACGATGAAGCCACCTGTATCGATATTGCGGTTTCCTTTTCCGGGGAACGGATCATGTGCGCAGATTTCCGGGGCGGTCGTCATCATTCATCTCTTTCTCGCTTCGATACGGGGCTTCGCGATTGGGTAACGCGCGTCGCCGCGTTGCCGGGCGCGCTGTCGCTTTTGCCGTCGCGCGTGCGCCGCGACTGGATTGAAAGCGGTCTCTGGCCGCAGTGGCGCACGCTCGAGCAGCTCGAGCCGCGCATCCTGCTGAGCGGCGCCGCGCCGACGATCGGGTTCGTCGGTGCCCCGTACACGATCAGCGAGGGACAGTCGCCGGCCTTGAACGCCAGCGCGTCGAACGATCCGGAGACGGATCCGCTCACTTACGAGTGGGACCTCGACAACAACTCGATCTACGGCGACGTGGTCGGCGTCATTCCGACGGTCGACTGGGCGACGCTCGACGGGTTCGGCATCGATGACGAGGGCGTGTACACGATCGGGCTGCGCCTCGGCGACGGCACGAGCACGGTCACGCAGACCACCACGCTGACCGTCAACAACGCGGCGCCGACGATCACGCTGACCGGCAACAGCACGGTCACCGAGGGCGTCGCGTACTCGCTGACGCTGGGTCCCGTAAACGATCCCGGGGATGACACCTCGACGCTCTACATCGTGGACTGGGGCGACGGGACCGACCCCACCGCCTATTTCTCGCTCGGCACGTTCGATCACACGTTCGAGAACCAGGGCGCCTCCATCGTCGACGTGACGGTGATCGACGAGGACGGCACGCACGCCGGCGCCGGCTCCAAGGTCGTGAGCGTGCTGAACCAGTCCCCGACCGTGATCGGGGGCACGACGGAGACGCTGGCCTCGATCAACGAGGACGCGGACCCCGCGACGATTTCGGGCGCGACGATCAACGCGCTGTTCTCCGGCCATTACAGCGACACGGCGGATACCTTCGCCGGCGTCGCGGCCGTCGACAACGCGGCGAACGGCGGGACGGAAGGGCAGTGGCAGTACTCGACGGATGGCGGGACGGTCTGGAACGATCTCGGAACGTCGCTGTCGACCACGTCGGCGTTCAACCTGTCTCCGACCGATCGGATTCGCTTCGCCCCCGCGACCGACTTCAACGGCGCTCCGGGCGACCTGACCGTGCACCTGTGGGATGGGTCGACGCACGTGGCCGGCGCCGGGCAGAACGTTTCGGCAAGCATCGGCAGCGTGGGCGCCTTCTCCGGGGACTCCCTGACGGTGGACACGTCCGTCATCGCTCAGAACGACGCGCCGACGGTCACGAGCGCCGCGGTGACGGCCGCGACGGAGGACGTCGCCTACACCTACAACATCACGGCGGCCGATTCGGACGCCGGCGACGTGCTGACCCTCAGCAGCCTTGCGAAGCCGGCCTGGCTCACGCTGGTCGATCTTGGCAACGGCACCGCCACCCTGAGCGGCACCCCGACGAACGCCGAGGTGGGCGATCACAATGTGGTGCTGCAGGTGACCGACAACAACACGGCCACGGGGCAGCAGGCTTTCTCGGTGACGGTCACCAACGTCAATGACGCTTCGGCGCTCGCCGCGATCGAAGGGACGGCCCTGGCGTACGGGGAGAACGACGCGCCGACGGCGGTCACGGCAACGATCACGGTGACGGACGTCGACGATCAGAACATCGAGAGCGCGACGGTCGAGGTCACCGGCAACTTCCAGAGCGGGGAGGACGTCCTCGCGTTCACCGATGCGAACGGCATCAGCGGCACGTGGGACGGAGGCACCGGGACGCTGACCCTGACCGGCTCCTCGACGCTTGCCAACTACCAGGCCGCGCTGCGCGCGGTGAGCTACGAGAACACCTCCGATGCGCCGAGCGAGCTGACCCGCACGCTGACGTTCACCGTCAACGACGGTGACGCCGATTCGAACAGCGTGACGCGCGACGTCACGGTGACTGCCGCCAACGACGTACCGGTGCTGAGCGGCATCGAGACGGCGGCGCTGTCGTACACGAACGGTGATCCGGCCACTGCGATGTCGGCGACGGTCGCCGTGGCCGACGTGGACGACACCGACGCCGAGAGCGCCGTCGTCCAGATCACGGGGAACTACACGAACGGGCAGGACGTGCTGGCGTTCGCCGACGCGAACGGCATTACCGGATCGTGGGACGCGGGCACGGGGATTCTGACCCTGACGGGCACCTCGTCGGTGGCGAACTACCAGGCGGCGCTGCGCGCGGTGACCTACGAGAACACGTCGGGAACACCTGCCGGAGACACGCGCACCGTGACCTTCACGGTGAACGACGGCGACGGCGATTCCGTCGGGGTGACCCGCGACATCACGATCAACTACACGCCCTCGCTCGCCTCGATCGAGGGCGGGGCCCTGGCCTACTCGGAGAACGACGCGGCGACCGCGGTGACGTCGACCCTGACGGTCACCGATCCGGACAGCCCGAGCCTGACCGGCGCGACCGTCGAGATCACCGCCGGTTACGAGAGCGGCGCGGACGTGCTGGCTTTCGTCGACGCCAACGGCATCACCGGGTCATGGGATGCGGGCACGGGCACGTTCTCGCTCAGCGGATCGGCGTCGCTCGCGAACTACCAGGCGGCGCTTCGTTCGGTGACGTTCGAGAATCCGCTGGACGATCCCGACGAATCGACGCGGACGATCTCGTTCACTGTCGACGACGGTGACGACGTGTCAAACACGGTGTCGCGCTC
Source organism: Phycisphaeraceae bacterium (assembly GCA_002686995.1). Classification (GTDB taxonomy): domain Bacteria; phylum Planctomycetota; class Phycisphaerae; order Phycisphaerales; family Phycisphaeraceae; genus NYZC01. The sequence continues at coordinate 4,683 of NYZC01000424.1, forward strand.
CCTGACGCTGACCGCCGCCAACGACGATCCCGTCAACACCGTGCCGGGTGGCCAGACGACGGACGAGGACACTGCGTTGACCTTCGACACCGGCGGCGGCAACCTGGTCTCCATTGCGGACGCGGATGCCGGGGCGCTCGACGTCCAGGTGACACTTGCAGTGACCGACGGCACGCTCTCGCTGAGCGGCACGACGGGCCTTGCATTCACCGCCGGCGACGGCGCTTCCGATGCGACGATGACGTTCACCGGGACGGTTGCGGCGATCAATACCGCGGTGGACGGGCTGGTCTACACGCCGAACAGCGATTTCGACGCGGCGGACACGCTGACCGTCACGACCAACGACCAGGGCAACTCCGGCGCGGGCGGGGGGACGAACCAGGTCTCGAACGTCGCCATCACCGTGACGCCTGTCGGTGACACGCCGACGGCCGCCGACATCACGACTACGGAGGACACGCAGTCCGGCGCGATCGTGCTCGGTCGCAACGCGAACGATGGCGCGGAAGTGACGCACTTCCGCGTCTCGAACATCACGGGCGGCTCGCTGTTCCAGAACGACGGGACGACGCCGATCAACGACGGCGACTACATCACGTTCGCCGAAGGCCAGACCGGACTGAAGTTCACGCCGACGGCGAACAGCAACACGGCAGGCACGTTCGACGTCGAATCGTCGGAGGACGGCAGCACCGTGGCGGGCCAGAGCGGCGCCGCGACTTCGACGATCACGATCACTCCGGTGGGTGATACGCCTGATCCTGCAGATATCACGACGCTCGAGGACACGCAGTCGGGCGCGATCGTGATCAGCCGCCATGCGAGCGATGGCGCGGAGGTGACGCACTTCCGCATCTCGAGCATCACGGGTGGCTCGCTTTTCCAGAACGACGGGACGACGCCGATCAACGATGGCGACTACATCACGTTCGCCGAGGGCCAGGCCGGACTGAAGTTCACGCCGACGGCGAACAGCAACACGGCAGGCACGTTCGATGTCGAATCGTCGGAGGACGGCAGCACCGTGGCGGCGCAGAGCGGCGCCGCGACGTCCACGATTACCGTGACGCCGGTGGGCGATACGCCGACGGCGGCGAACATCACGACGCTGGAAGACACGCAGTCGGGCGCAATCGTGCTTGGCCGCAACGCGAACGACGGCGCGGAGGTGACGCACTTCCGCGTCTCGAACATCACGGGCGGTTCGCTTTTCCAGAACGACGGGACGACACCGATCAACGACGGCGACTACATCACGTTCGCCGAAGGCCAGTCCGGCCTGAAGCTCACGCCGACGGCGAACAGCAACACGCCGGCCACCTTCGACGTCGAGTCTTCGGAGGACGGCAGCACGGTCGCGGCACAGAGCAGTGCGGCGACGTCGACGATCAGCATTACGCCGATCGGCGACACGCCCACGGTGGCGAACGCCAGCACGCCCGAGGACACGTTGTCTTCCGGCATCGTGATCAGCCGCAACGCGAACGACGGCGCGGAGGTGACGCACTTCCGCGTCTCGAACATCACGGGCGGCTCGCTGTTCCAGAACGACGGGACGACGCCGATCAAC
>NYZC01000425.1 GCA_002686995.1 Phycisphaeraceae bacterium
AGGCGATGTCGCTGGGCATCGTCGATGGAGGCCGACGCCGCCAACGGGCGATGCAGCCGGTCGACGCCAGGCAGAGGTTTGAGACAGAGCCTAACAACCGGTCGGGGCCGGTGCGTTCAGTTCGCCGGCGAACCGCCGGCCTGAAGCACCGTACGGCCGTCACGGTCACGACATGCATTCTGCATCGGGCCGACGACCCGCGGGCTTACGCCAGGCTTACGCCACGGGTTCGCAGTCAAGGCCTGCCCCGACGGCCACGTCGGCATCCCGGACCTGGTCGAGCAGGTGCCCCAAAAGCACGCATTCGAGGACCTACGGGCCTGGCACGCACCATTCGGGCCGAGACGGCTCGCCACGCCTGGCGACTTCAGCTACGCGGAGCGCTTGCGCGCCAACACGCACTCCAGACCGCTCTTGGGGTTGTAGACCTTTCTCTCGATGATCTCGAAGCCGGCGTCCGCGATCATCTTCTCCAGTCCGTCCGCCTCGAGGCTGAGAATCGGCGGGGCCATGCCCACGAGCACGACCAACCTGATCAGGATGCGCCACAGGAGGTTCCAGTCGCCGAGGCAAGGCGTCTCGGTGATCAGGTGTCCGCCCGGAATGAGAAGATCGCGCAGGCGGGCGAGCGTTGCGGGGGCGTCTTTCAGCAGGTGGATGACGCTGTAGACGGTGATGGCGTTGAAGGTGCCCGGTTCGAGGCGCGGATCGTCGGGTTCCATCTGCTCGAAACGAACGTTGGTGACGCCGCGCTCGCGTGCCCTGCCGTTGGCCGCCTCGACCATCCGTGCCGAGTGATCGATGCCGAGGACCTCTCCGGCGTGCGGCGCAAGGTCGAGCGTGATCTCACCCGTGGCGGTGCCGACGTCGAGCACTCTGTCCGTCTTCTCGAACACCGCGGCCGCGCGTTCGAGGCGCGCGGCGAAGTTCGGTCCCTTCTTCGGCTTCGCGTCGTAACGCCCGGCTCGCTTGTCCCAGAAGTCCTTGGATTTCGGCATGGTGTCACATCCCTGGAAAACCACCCCGGCCCGTCGTGAACAGGTCGCCCGTGCCGCCGGGGAGCGTCACCCGGAGGACGCCGTTCTTCGGCCGAAGGCGCTCCGCCCGGCCCGTGTCGCGCGACAGGCGTCGCACCTTCTTCACACCGGGGGCAAGGGTGACTTCGAACGTCGTTTCCTTCGCGCTCGCCGCGGCGCCCTCGCCGTGCCAGAGGTTCACGAGCATGAAATACGGCTGCCCGTCGTCGTCCTCGAACAGGCCGACGAGTCCGTCGCGTCCCCGGCCGGCGCCGGTGATCCGGATATCGCCGAGGCCGCTGGCGTGACCGGCGTCCGCATCCCATGCGTCGATGAAACGATCCTCCTCGTTCGACGCCGTCCGGCCGTTCTCGTCATGATGGCCGGTCACGAACCGCACGTCCGTGCTTCGGAGAAACCGCAGCGTCCGGCCCAGGTGTCGAAGCTCCGTGTTCAGCCGCGCGGCGTGGTGGTAGAGCGGGCCTGGCGTGCCGTCCTCGTCCAGCATGGTGCGCTCGAAACCCGGACAGAAGAGGAAGTATGCGATGCCGGTGTAGCCCATGGCAAGGCTGGTGAAAACCTGCATGCGCAGGTCGGATTCGCTCGGATAGCGTCGATCGTTGTTGTTGCCCGGCACGGCTTCCGAATAGGCCTGCACGAACATCCAGTAGGGGATGCCGGCTTCGAGCGCGGCGTTGCGCACCTGCAGCGCGTTGAAGCGATAGTGGGGGATCCGGTCGCCGAACGGCTGCTTGAAGAAGGGATAGATGTCGACCATGAGCACGTCGGGCTGGATCGTGCCCGTGATGTCGCGCAGGTAGGTCCCGTAGCCATAGCCATCGCGCGGAGGCATGCCCCTGAACTCGGGGTGCCCCCCCGGATTGGCATTGGTGTAGACGAGCGTGTCGGGGAACGCCTCCCGCGTCCACCGCGCGATGCGCGCCGCGAGCTCGATTTCGTCGCGTTCGGGCTCGTCCCAGACCATCCACGCCGCGCACCCCGGGTATTCCTCGACGAGTTGGCGCATGCGCGACTGCATGATCTCGTCGAAGCGCGTGCGCCCCTCGTTGCCGTAGAAGCGCCGCGACTTGGCGTGGCCGTGCCAGGGCAGGCCGGTCCGCACGGTCTCCTCGAACAGGGCGTTCTCCGGCTTCCATAGCAGCGCCGTGTTCAGATTGCAGGCGGCGTACTCCCGACCGTCGTAAGTCCGTGGCCTCAGGACGAGCGCCATGAGCGTGAAAGGGTGGGACCGGATCCAGCGGTGACCGCGGCCAAGATCGGGCGGCGGGTCCGGCCTTGACGCGACCGCGCAGCCGCCGCATAGGAGGACGAAGGCCAGGGCGAGAAGCGACGTGACGCGTCGTTGAGTCGGCATGTCAGAATCCCCGATTTCAGACGTCTGCCCGTCGGGGACACTTTAGCACGCGGCAGCGGGCGAAGACGTTCGCCCGACGGACGGGAGATCCGGGTCAGGCCCGGGTGTAGCCCCGTCTCGGCCCGGGTGGTGCGTGCCAGGCCAGTAGATTCTTCCGGTGTAACTTCTCGTCACGGTGACGAGAAGTTACACCGGAAGAATCTATCGGAATCGTCCCCGTAGCTGAAGTCGCCCGCCGAGCCGGGTCGTCTCGATCCGGATGGCGCGTCCGTGAGACGCTGAAGTCGCCAGAGCTCAGATTCCCTTCCGCGTGGCGGCGTGATCCGAGGTGTGACCACTTCGGCTACTCCCGGATCCCCGCCTCCACGCGCCCTGGCGCTGCTCGAATCACTGCCGCCCGATAAGCGCCGATTCGGCAACGCGATCGACGGTCTGCGGTGGTGGATGCTGTAACACAGGAGGGGAAAATGAAGCTATTAGTCATTAAGCCAATCGTTCAATTCTCGCCCTCTCAGATCACGTCCGAATACAGTCGATATTTGATCCATGGCTTTCCACCACCTCACCGACAAGTTCGCGCTCGGCAAGCACTGCCGCATGTTCCACGGTCCCGTCGTCGCGTCCGAGGATGCAATCATCGCGCTCGTCCATGTCGACGGCGCTCACGTGATGATTCATTCCGACCAGCGCGCGCCCGTGGCGCGGGTCATGGACCTGACGACCGGCCTCGTCGACGCGGCCCTCCCGTTGCCGGGACTCGAGAACTTCGAGATGCCCCTGAACTCCGTCGCCGGGATGATCGGCGCCGACTTTCCCGTACCGATGGAAGGCGAGCGAGCGTTCGTCTTTCCGCGACAGAACCTGTCGGGCATGCGCATGGGCGCCCTGGCCGGAGGCCTGGTCTTCTTCGCCGACCAGCTTCAGGTGACCCTCTACATCTCCTCCAGTCGTCGCGAGGCGGCCGCGCCGTTCCTGCGCGCGCACGGGTACGAGGTCGACACCCGATCCCTGTGGCAGCGCTGGTTCAGCAAGAAGGCGGGTTGATCCCGATCCCGCTCGGCACTCGACTCAGTTCGTACAGGGTTCCTCACGGATGACCGATCCGGGTCGCCTCTGGCCCGGTTCGGCAACGCCGGAAAAACCCTTGGGTTCGCCCGCGCTGTTGTCGCGCCGTCGATATCGGTGTATCAGGACGCATCAGGCGGCGTGCGGATCCCAGGTGGCAAGGAGCAATCGCGTCATGAACGATCTGAAATGCTTCCTGGCCGTCATGGAATACGAACCGGCGGAGCACGTCCCCAACTGGGAGGCCGGGGTGTGGCCGCAGACTCGCCGCCGCTGGGAGCGCGAAGGGCTCGATCCCCACCGCTTCCACTTCGACTGGTTCTCCGGCGAAGCGGCGCTCGGCATGGACGCACGGGAGTTCATCCACTTTGACGGCGACCTGGTGCCCCCGTTCGAGCAGGAGGTGCTGGAGGAGGACGAGCAGACCGTCGTGTTTCGCGACACCAAGGGCCGCGTACGGCGAGCGCTCAAGAAGGACAGCGTGGGCGAAGCGCGCATGTGCATGGATACGTACCTGCGTCACGTCGTGGAGACGCCCGACGACTGGCAGCGCATCAAAAAGCGATACCAGCCGGGAGACGCCCGCCGATACGAGCCGAACTGGCGGGACCTTCGCGTCGAGGGCTGGCGCGCGCGGCATCACCCGCTGATCTTCGGTCCCAACATGTCCACGATGGGCTTCTACTGGTTCGCCCGCGAGCTGATGGGCACCGAGAACCTGTCGTTCGCCTGGTACGACCAGCCGAAGCTGATGGACGACATGATGGAGCACTGGGAGCACTTCCTGATCGAGGCGGCGAGACCGATCCTGGACGCCACGAGCGTCGAGTACGTCTGCCTTTCCGAAGACCTTTCCATGAAGACGGGTCCGCTGCTGGGTCCGGAGACCTACCGGCGATTCATCTTTCCGCACCTGTGCCGGGTGATCGGCTTCTTCAAGTCGCGGGGCGTGCGCTACGTCTGCATCGACACCGACGGCAATCCCGAGCCGCTCATCCCGATGATGCTCGACGCCGGCGTGGACGCAATATGGCCGCTGGAACGAACCGCCGGCCAGGATCCGCAGCGACTGCGCCGAACGTTCGGACGATCGCTTCGCCTCTGGGGCGGCGTGGACAAGCGGGAGCTGGCCATGGGGCCGGAAGCAATCGACGCGCACCTGAACACCCTGGTCCCGATGATCGAGGAGGGAGGCTTCATTCCCACCGTGGATCACTCGGTGCCGCCCGACGTGAGCTGGGACCACTTCAGGCACTACATGGAGCGCAAGCAGGATCTGCTGCGCGGCCGGCTTTAGAACCCTGACAGAATGAATCGTCAGGCCCGGGACCGCCGTCGGGCGCGGCCTCGGAGCGCTGCAGATCAGTACACCCCGTATCGATGCGCCGTTTCGTACATGGCGACGACGTTCGCAGTGGGCGAGTTGTCCTGGAGCGAGTGCGTCGGCGCGAAGCAGTACCCGCCGCCCGGCATCATGATCTCCAGGATCCGGCGGCAGTCGTCGACGGTCTGCTCCGACGTGCCGTTGGCGACGGGCCCCGCGGTGCTGATGCATCCGTGGAAGGCCAGCCTGCCGCCGAACCTCTGCTTCAGGTACGCCGGAGACATGTTCGCGGCTTCGGGCTGAAGCGTGTCGACCGCCTTCAGACCCATCTCGATGTACGTTTCGTACGCCCAGCTGCTCGATCCGCAGGTGTGCATCATGACCGGCAGGTCGAACGCGGAGGCCAGGTCGAAGAAAGGCTCGTGCCGCGGCAGGATATGCCTCTGAAGCATGTCCATGCTGATCAGCGGCCCCTGCTGGGTGCCCAGGTCCTCGCCGATCCACAGAAAGTCGATCGATCCTCGCGGCACGGCCTCGAGCGTGCGACCGGCCACTTCGAGCTGGATCTCCAGGAACCGATCGATCAGCAGCAGCCCCGCGGGGTCATCCAGAGCCAGGTCCATGAAGACCTGCTCCATGCCGCGGAAGAAACCGGCCGTGTTGATGACGCAGCCCAGGCCGGGCCCGCCCACGTGAAGCCCGAAGGATCCGTATCGCTCCGCGGTCTCGCGCGCCGCGCGGTAGTCATGATCATCCGGCGACGGCATGGGCCATTCGGCGACCGCTTGCTCGTCGGCATCGCGAAGCGGAAAGTCGCAGTAGTCCCAGTACCCGCCCGTCTGGTGCTCGACCCAGCGACGATGGATGCCCCACTCGTCCACCTTGATGCCGCGTTCGGGCATGTCGGCGTGCAGCAACGGTCCTCGATACGGAGCGACCACGATGCGGAAATCCACGCCGAGCGCCTGTCTCAGCCCCTCCTCGTCGTCGGCGCCGACGCCGAAATGCGCCTTCAGCCTCGCGTCGATGCCCGCGTTGGCGAAGTAGTTGACGGGAACGCGATCGGGCACCGCGCCGTCGATTGCCGCACGGACTCGCTCCTTCGAGGTCATGGTCACGACCTGATGTCTACGGGATCCGAGGTTGTGCGCTGACCCGGTGTTCGTCATCTTAGTGGACCATGGTCGTAACTTCGACAAGGCTCAGGAGCGTTCGATTGGCGACGATGAATCGACAGCGGTGCCGAATCTTCCTGCTGGCCGCCATGTGCCTGGCCGGTTGGTTCGGCTGCGCGTCCATGACGGGACTCACGGAGGTCGAGCGCATCCCGCTCGCGCAGGACGGCACGACCGACTACACCATCGTCATCGCCGTCGATGCGGCCGAACCGGTCGTCGAGGCAGCCCGAGAGCTGTCCCACTTCCTCGGCGAGATGACCGGCGCCGCGTTCGCCGTCACGCGCGACGATGCGGCCGGGTCGCCGTTCGAGATCGTCCTCGGGGAGACGAACCGCAAGTCGATCGCCGATGTCGCGCTGCACCATCGTCCCTCGACGTGGGAGGGATTCGTCGTCCTGACGGAACGGCGGCGGCTCTACATCATGGGCGGATCGATTCCACGCGGCACGCTCTACGGAGTCTACGATTTCCTCGAGCGCGACCTGGGCGTCCACTTCCTCGCGCCGCAGGTCACACACGTCCCGCGCCGACCGACGCTGTCGCTGCGCATCGCGCGGCGCACCTTCGATCCGACCTTCGAGTATCGCGCCCACTATCCGCCCGCCCGGACTCGGCCGGGCTACGCGCAGTGGATGAGACGCAGCCGCGTGAACAGCTTCGGTGTCGCATCGGGCCACGTCCGCCGCCTGGGACACCCCGTGCACACGTTCGCGACCCTCGTTCCGGCGGCGAAGTACTTCGAAGAGCACCCCGAGTACTTCGCCCTGATCGACGGCAAGCGGACGTCCGCCACGCTCTGCCTGACGAACCCCGGAACGCTGGCCGCGACCCTGGAGACGGCGCGAGGCTGGGCGCGGACGGCGTCCGGTGATCCCGAGGTGAGGAACATCATCCAGATCAGCCAGAACGATTCGGGAGCGTATTGCCAGTGCAATCCCTGTGCGAGGATCGACGCGGAAGAGGGCGCGCCGATGACCGGAGCGCTGGTTCGTTTCCTGAACGCGGCGGCGACCGAGCTGGAGAGGGAGTTCCCCGACGTCCAGGTCGAGACCCTCGCCTACAAGACGGCCGAGGTGCCGCCGCAGCGCACGAAGGTGCACCCGAACGTGATCATATTGATGGCGCCGATCGTGAAGGACAGCAGTCGTCCTCTGACGGCGAAGCAGGTGAACTACGATCGGAACCTGGGCGATCTGGCCCAGCACACGCACCGGATTCCCAAGAGCCGCTGGGCGCGCACGACCTACGAGAACCTCCTGGGCTGGCGCCGTGTCGCGGGGCGCGTCTACATCTGGGACTACCCGCAGAGCTTCCACGATTTCCTGGTGCCTTACCCGAGCCTGTGGTCCAACGCGGAGAACATCCGCCTCTTCGCGGAGCATGGCGTCAAGGGATACTTCCCGCAGCAGCCCATCACCGACGGAGCCGAGATGCGCTACCTGCGCAACTACATGATCACGAGGATGCAGTGGCGGCCGAACCTCGACGGTCAGAAGCTCGTGAAGGAGTTCTGCGAGCTCTATTACGGCCCGGGCGCCGGCGAGGAAATCCTCACGTACATCGACGTGCTCCACGATTCGTTCGAGGCGCAGCAGCGGCCGCTCTGGTGGGGCGGCTACAAGGATGACGCCTTGCTTCCGGAGTTGGCGCGCATCATGAAACGCGCCGCAGTGCATGCCGAATCACCACCGTACCGCGAGCGCGTCGCGGAGTTCCGCCTTCCGGTGTGGCGCCTCCAGCTGTCGCAGGCGTTCGGCGAAGCGGGTCGCGTCCGATCATTGACGGGACGCTGGTGGCACCGCGCCGAAGCCGACGCCTCCACCGACCCGGAACCGCCCGCCGATTTCACCGGCTGGAGCACGGTGGAGATCCCCACGCGGCTCATGACGAACAAGGGTGGCCACGGCCCGGGCTGGTACGCCACGCGATTCGACCTGCCGGCGCCGCTGGCCCGCGGCGCGCTGCACTTCGCCTCGATGGACGGTACGTGGGACGTCTACATCGACGGCGCCCGCGTCGCCGCGCCGATGCCGTCCGGGCTCGGCGACTACAGCGAAGTGCCCTACCTGCCGATCGATCGGCCCCTCGACGCCGGATGGCACACGCTGGTCGTCAAGGTGACCGACGGCTCCGGCTTCTACCGCACGCACCACCACGAGAACCCGCGATTCGCCATCAACGACGCCGTGACGCTCGTCGATCTCTCCGTACCGCTGCCACCGGATCTGCGCACCGCGGCCGAAGGATTCCTGTCCGCATCGCGGCGCGCCGGGCTCGAACGGATCTACTACGGGTACAGCAGGCCGGATCCGTACCTCAACGAGGTGCTGTGGCCGAAGGTGGAGTTCCTGCTGACGGCAGGGAGGTGAGGCTTGGGCTGCGCCCCTGATCCAGGCGCGCACCGAAAAGACGAATCCCGGGAAGAGCATTGGGCATTATTGATCTCATGCTCACCGCATCAGGCCCAGTTCCCTGATCCGGTCGAGGTCGCCGAGGTGGAAGCCGGCATCGAGCAGCGCGCGCTGGAGCGATCGGACGTCGAGGGCGCGGGGCACCACACCATTGCATGCAGCCATGGCCGCGGCCGTTCCGCCGGCTTCGCCCATGTGCATCATGCATGGCGCGAGATCGCAGCAACGACCCCGGGAGGCGCGCGGCGAGCAGACCGTCGACTCTCCTGGGCAGCATGACGCGATAGGGAAGCCCCGCCGCGACGGCATCGAAATTCGAGATCGCGCTGATCTGCGACGGAGTCGACCTCCATGTGACCTGAGACGACTGACGCGAAGAACGATCTTGAATGCAGGTCACACTAATGCATAATCGGTCGTCGATCCGCCGCATTCGAATCGTGACGGGAAACGTCGTATGAATGATATCGTCCTCTGCCCATTCTAAAGGTCCGCGTGCGATGACTCGTATCGTCCTGCCGCACCTTGCCGCCATCCTTCTCTGCCTCGCAGCAGCTCACCCGGCTCGCGCGCTCGAGCTGGCCCGCGACGGCGCCACGGGGTACCGCATCGTCGTCAGCGCCGATGCCGACGTGAGCACGCGCGCCGTGGCCGAGGACTTCGCCGCGTTACTGAACGAGATCAGCGGCGCCGCCTTCCCCGTCGTCACCGACGCGACCGCGCCGACGAATCACGAGATCGTCGTCGGTCATGACAACCGTCGGCCGGGCGTCACTGACACCACCGGCATGGCGATCGGCGCCTACGAGATCCGCACGGCCGGCGCGACGCTGCTGATCGCCGGAACCCCGCCGCGCGGCACGATCAACGGCCTTTACGGCTTTCTGCAGGACCATCTCGGCTGCCGCTTTCTCACGCCCGGCGCTTTCCGGTTGCCGCGGCAGCCGACGATTCGCCTCGGGAACATCGTGGACCGGCAGGC
>NYZC01000426.1 GCA_002686995.1 Phycisphaeraceae bacterium
GCGCGCTGTCGATCGCGCCCGACGGCGAGGACAAGGGACGAAGCGTCGATATCGGCAGGTCGACCGATTCGCTCGAGCTGGATGCGCCCGAACTGCTCGCCGGACGCGCGGAGGCCGAGGTCGCCAGGATCGTGGTGCACGATGGGCAACGCGAACTTGCCGGCCGGAGCAATCCCTCGCTGCTGCGATCCGACGGCTACCTGCTTTTCTGGGGCGACCTGCACGGCCAGTCGCAATACCACAACTGGAATCCGCAGGAGCAGGTCGGTATCAGCTGCAACACGCCCGAGGCGTGTCACCGTTACGCTCGTGACATCGCCGGCCTCGACTTCTGCGCGGTGACCGACACGGCGAGCATCACGCAGGACATCTGGGCCGACTCGATCGACGCAGCGCAGCGGTGCAACGAGCCGGGGCGCTTTGTCACCTTCCAGGGATCCGAGGTCGGCGACGACACGAACGGCCATCGCAACGCGCTGTTCTGCGGCGACGAATCCGAGCCGCGCGTCGAGATCACCGAATACGCGGCAACTGGCAACACGGTCCTGGACCTGCAGACGCCCAGGATGCAGAAGCGATACGCCGGGCGCGACGACGTGATTCTCGTACCGCATCACACGAAGATGTGGGCCGACTGGGCCTGTCACGCTCCGGCCCTCGAGCCGGTGCAGGAGATCTATTCGATCTGGGGCTCCTGCGAGAAGGCCGGCACCGACCAGTGGGAGATCCTGCGCGAGATGACGGGCGGCGCGCAGGAAGCCTGGGCGCGCGGCTATCGCATCGGCGTCATCGCCGGGTCGGACACGCACACGGGCATGCCGGGCCGCAGCCTGGCCGAGAGCGACCGCGACGACTTCATGATCTACAAGGCCGGATACGCCGCGGTGTGGGCGGAGCAGCTGACGCGGCAATCGATATTCGACGCCCTGAAGGCGCGCCGCTGCTACGGCACGACGGGTGAACGCATCATCCTGGAGACGATGCTCGACGGTCGGCCGATGGGCAGCGAGGTGCCGTGGTCGGATCCGCAGCGAGCGCGAAGCTACCAGGTGCGGGTGTGGGGTACCGACGTCCTCGACTCGATCACCGTGGTGAAGAACAACATCGACGTTTACGTGGCCGACGCCACTTCCGATCACGCCGCCTTCGAGTGGAGCGACCCCGAGCCCGCGAAGGACGGCGACTACTGCTACGTCAGGGTGATCCAGCGCGACGGCAACCGGGCCTGGTCGAGCCCGACCTGGGTGTGGGGAGTGGGTAGCGGGTAGCGGGTAGCGCAATGAAAACGTTGATGACTGCCGCGGGTGTTCTGCTGATTATGGTCGCCGCTCGTTCCGGCGCGGCCGACTGCCCGTGCAATGACCTCGCGAAGTACGAGGTCGTGCGGCGCCTGAACCGCGAGGGCGTGCGTGCGATCGCGGCGAGCCCGGGCATCGAGGCGCACGCCCGGCGCATTCGCGATGCCGGCCTGAACACCTGCGTGACCTGGGCGTACATGCTGCGTCACGCCGAAGACGCGGCCCGAACGGTCGATGATGGCCGGCCCTGGGTCACCGAGCATGACGTCGGGGAGAACCTTGATCGTCTGGGTCACGACATGGAGATGGCGGCGCGGCACGACCTCGTCTACCTGCCCAACCTCTGGCTTCATCAGGACACCGCGCCGTTCTTCAGGGCGAACCCGTCCTATCGCCGCTGCGTCACGGTGACAGGTACCCGGACCGGCTTCACCCCGTGCCCGGTGGACGAGGGGTACTGGGATCGCCTGATGCTCCCGATGCTGAAGATGATCGCCGCGAAGCTGCGATGGGCGGGCTGCGACGGCGGGGCGACGCTGGACCTGGAGTTCTACGTCGGCGACTTCTCCGGAGGGTACTGCTACGACGCGACAGCCCTTCAGGGATGCTACTGCGACCATTGCTTCGGCCGCTTCCTCGAGGCCCAGGGAAGCACCGTCACGGCCGATCGGATCGGGATCGGTGATCGTGTGACCCACGTCGCCGCGCACTACTCGCGTGACGTTTACCTCGCCTTCCTTGAAGATCTGATAAGCCGCAAGGCCAGGTCGGTGGCCGATGAGGTGCGCAGGCTCAAGTTCGATTTCCTGTTCGGCTTCATGCCGGGGATCGAGCATGCCCGGGACCATCCGGGACTCGAGCACTGGTATCTGCGCGGCATCGCGCGTGGGCTGAGTGCTCCGGACTTGCCGGTCTTCGTCTTCGGCGAGAAGTATGGCGGCTACAACCCGCAGACGGCCGCCGATGTCGCATGGCTGCGCGAGCAGGCCTTCCCCACGTATTCGGTCGGCGGGCTGATGATCGGCCGGTTCACGGGCGCGGGGATCGGGGCCCACGCGGCCGAGCTGATGGATCAGGCCGATGGATACTGGCTGTACTTCGGGCAGGAGCTACTCCGCAGCGAGAGGCGCCGCGGCAGCAACCCCGCACATTGGGTTCTCGAGCCGTACGGCCTCTACTGGGATGCGCTGACAGCATCGAACCGGATGGGCGACGACGCGGCCTGGCGCGCCGACGAGGAGATCCTGGGCGAGATTCCTCTGTTCACCGCCCCCGCGATCGCCTCGAAGTCAGACAGCGTCCGAATCGATCCGGATCGCGTCGTTCTCCCGGCGGCCGCGGAGCGACATCCCGGACTGGTCAACGGGCAGTTCGACGATCCGCTGGAGACGGGGTGGACGATCCGCGCGGGGCGGCCTCGAATCGTCGTCCCGCTCGATCGCGCCGGCCTGGTGCTGTATTGCGACTTCGGCCCCGTCGGCGCGCGGCAGCGCATGGAGGTGTCCCAGGTGACGCCCGTCGTTCCGGGAGCGCGCTATATCGTGAAGATGGAAGTGCGCACCGAAGACATCGCCTATGCGGACGTCGGAATCTCGATCCACGACGGCGCCGGGTTCCACAGCGACCGCAGAACGTTTCACGAGTCGTCGGGCTGGCAGACGCTCGAACTGCAGTTCGTGCCTCGGCCGTCGACACGGAATCTCGCGAAGATCACTTGCTTCGCGACCGGGCACGGCGGAAGGGTGTGGATCGACGACGTTCGAATCCACAGACTGATCAGGTTCGATGTCGAGGTGACGGCACCGTTGCTGCCGAAGGACACCCGTCTTTCACGATTGATCATGCCGTCAGTCTTTCCCTACGTTCGTGTAGCGGCCGCCGGTGCGAAGGGCGGGCCGTCTCACTTTGAAAAGCTGATGTCCGAAACCGGCGGCCGGATCGACCTGCGCTACCTGTCCGCGATCGATCCCGGCGCCGCGGCGCGGTGGCGCCTGAGGATGTTCGTGCCGGAATCGGAAGAGGAGACGAGCCTTCCCCCTGGGCGTCTTGAATACGCCAGGGCGACACGCGAGTAGGAACGGCGCGCGGGATCGCGGAACCCCCCAACCCTCCATGGAAAGGGGCGCTTCGGAGGGGCGGCCTCGTAAGAGGAAGGGGCTTCTATGCGAATTCAGAGATTTCCCACAGGTAGCCGCTGCGGGTCGGGACGTCGTTCTCGCCCGCGTAGAGGATGCCGTCGGGAGTCAGGGACACGTCGTGCACCTGGAACAGCGCCGCGCCGGTTTCATCGACAATGCGGTCGCTGATGAGTTCGAACCGGTCCTCGCGCGGATCGAAGCGCAGCAGCCGGCAGTCGCCGACACGGCCGGTGACGCCGTAGGCGCAGCCGTCGTCGTGCAAGGCCAGGCTCGTCAGGCGCGACGGGCGGTCGGCGATGGGGGTGCCGAGATAGCTGGCCTCTGCGGTGGACGGATCGACGCGGTAGAGCGATCCGTTGTCGCCGGACGCGTAGAGGCATCCCGTCCCGAGATTGAACAGGCCCTCGACGTGCGCGAAGCCGTGTGCGCCGTCGCGACGCGGAAGGCCCCGGTTGTAGTAGACGATCCGGTCCTGTCGCGGGTCGAACTTGCACAGCCGCGCGGCGTCGACCCCCCAGTGATTCTGCCAGGCGCGGGTGAGCCCCCAGCCGGACCAGGCGCAGCCTTCGTCGTCGAGCAGGATGTTCTCTCCCTGGGCCATGAACATGCCCGGTCCGATCGGGCCCAGGTCGCGGCCGGTGTTCGTCGCAAGGTCGAAGGCGCTCAGTCGCTCGGGCGTGAAGTGCATGCCGTAGATGACGCCCCGGGGCTCGTCGAGCGCGATTGACTGGATGTACACGTGCGGGATGGGAATACCCAGCTTCGTCGTCTTGCCGGACGCGATGTCGTGCGCGAAGACGCCGCCCCCGGGGGCCTCGTGGTAGTTGTCCAGGTCGTGAAGCAGCGCCGTCGCCGAGTAGAGCGTCCGCCCGTCGGACGTCAGCTCCATCGATCGGTGGAACTTGGCGTCGAACGGGTTGCGTACGGCGCCGAAGCCGCAGTCGATCCATTCGCTCGACCGGCGGTCCCAGGCCCAGAAGATGTCGGCGTCGAAGCTCGTGATGCCGCAGTAGACGCGGTCGTTGCCCGGGTGATGCAAAACGCCGTCGAAGCTGATCCAGTCGCGTCGCCAGCGCGGGTCGGCGATGAAGTCCTTGTAATCCCAGTGGTCCTCGATGGAGGTCGCCCAGGCGTCAGCGAAGTCGTGGTCGCGAAGCCGGAGGGTGCGTGCTTTCATGCGAGATTCCCTTCAGTCGAAATCGCCTGACATCGGGATGGCCACCTTACAATATCCGCAACCTCGACGGGAGCAGAATATGAGCCGCGAGCATCTGTGGATACACCATGAGCAGGACGCGACGAAATACTGGAAGCTGGCGGAGGGCGGCTACCCTGGACGCATGAGCGTCCGGCAGGGCGAGCGGCTCACGCTGCACATCTCGAGCTCCAGGGCGCTGTACGACATCTTCGTGTATCGCGAGGGCGCGCGGCGCGAGCTGATCCACACGATTCACGACGTGCGCGGCGACCGGCACGAGGTGCCCGAGTACGGATACCGCGACGGATTCGCCTGGCCCGCGACGGTCGATCTTGCGATCGGCGACGACTGGCGTTCGGGGATGTACATCGCCCAGTTCGCCAGCGCGCAGGGACCGCGCGAGATCCTGTTCGTCGTCCGACCGAAGGCGCCGCGCGGCACGGCCCTGGTCACGATCGCCGGCAACACCTACGCCGCCTACAACAACGTCGGAGGCAAGAGCTTCTACGACTACATCTCGACCGATCGCGCGCTGTCGCCGCTGCTGAGCGTCGAGCGGCCGTTGCAGCCGGGCGCCATGGGGAATTTTCATTACTGGGATCAGTTCTTCACGTCATGGCTCGACGCCGAGGGCTACGACTTCGACTACTGCATCAACACGGACCACGACGCCGAGCCGGACCTGCTGGGCGCGTACCGGGCGAATATCCGCATCGGGCACGACGAGTACAACAGCCTGGATGAGATGCAGTGTCTCGAGACGTTCATCAAGGGGGGCGGCAGCTTACTGAGCTTCTCAGGCAACGCGCTGTTCTGGAAGGTCGAGATTCGGGACGAGGGACGACGGATCTTTTGCGACAAGCCGCCGCACCATAACGAGCCCACGCCCGACCATCCCGTCAGCATCTGGTGGCATAACATCGACCACTGGCGTCAACGCCTGCTGGGCGTCGCCTATTCTTCGTTCGTTCACGCGAAAAAGGGCGTCGCGGGATCGGGCGAGTTCCACGCCCCGCTGACCGACAGTCGCTTCGGTTTCTACCGAGTGACCGAATCGGATCACTGGTCCTTCGCCGGCACCGGGCTTGCCGAAGGCGACGAGTTCGGCCGCGCCGACGGCATCGTCGGTGTCGAAGCCGATGCTGCCGATCTGGAGTTCGTCGATGGCAGGCCGCGGTACACCGGCCGCGACGGGGTCTCGTCGCACTGGCGCATCCTTGCGATCGGTGACGCGTCAACGGGTGGAAGCTACTACCCCCACGACATCCCGTTTCGAGCGCGCGAGCCCGACGGCGACGCGAGCGCCTACGGCGTGATCGTCGCAAACGAGACGGAGCACAAGGGCACGATCTACAACGCCTCGACGATCCAGTGGGCCCACGGTCTGCACAGCGATCCGGCAGTTGCGGCGATCACGCGGAACGTCCTCGATCGGCTGGCGGTGTGAGGGGAGGGGAGGGGAACCACGGATGGACGGGGATGGCGGAAG
Source organism: Phycisphaeraceae bacterium (assembly GCA_002686995.1). GTDB lineage: Bacteria > Planctomycetota > Phycisphaerae > Phycisphaerales > Phycisphaeraceae > NYZC01. Next base: position 6,124 of record NYZC01000426.1, read on the forward strand.
GTCGGAAGTCGAAAGTCGAAGGTCGAAAGTCAAAGGTCGAAAGTCAAAGGTCGAAAGTCGAAAGTCGAAAGTCGAAAGTCGAAAGTCGAAGGTCGAA
>NYZC01000427.1 GCA_002686995.1 Phycisphaeraceae bacterium
CGCCGCGTCGTCCTCTCCGGTAGGGCGCGGTCCGGGTCCGTGCTCCCGGAGGAGACGCTGGTGCCCGGCGCCGCGGCGCTCCTCGAACGTCGTGACCTGCAGGGCCTCGTGGCGTCGGAGCGCTGGTTCGGTACGCGACGCCACGGGATCCGCTGGGGCTCCACCGCGTTGCGGTGGCGGCCCACCGACGCTGGCGCGCGCGGGTTCCAGGTCGTGCGCCGCGACCTCGATCGTGCGCTGACCCAGCGCGCGGTGGCCGCGGGAGTCGAACTCCGATCGTCCGGCGGCGGTGTCCACTCCGCCGCCGTGAAGGTCGTCGCGACCGGGAAATCCGCAGCCCCGCCCGCGTTCGGAGTCAGCACGGCCGACGCGCTGCCCGGCACCGTCGCACTGTTCGCGTTCGGAGAGTCCGTCGCCGAGTTCAGCGACGCGACGGTGATCGAAGCAGTGCCCGAAGGATGGTGGTGGTGGCTGCCGATCCGATCGGGAGAGGTCTGCATCACGTTGTTCGCGGACGCCGAGGACGTCGCCAACCGGGGCCGCGCCGCCGTGTGGGCATCGGCACGACGCGCGGGCCGGGGTCCCTCGGGCACCGCCCCCGACGACATCCACGGCGCCGTCGTCGCGACGCCGCGCCGACGCGCGACGGCTGCGCCCGTCCTGCTCACGGGGGACGCGGCCTCCAGCATCGACCCGCTGTCCAGTCAGGGGCTGGAGAAAGCGCTGGGATCGGCGGAGCACGCGGCCCTCGTCGCAGCCACGATCCTCGAGCGTCCGGACGACGCGGACGAGTTGCGCCAGTGGCACGCCGACTGGGAGCGCGGCCTCTTCGAGGCCCATGCGCGGCGCACCCTCGCGCTCTACGCCGAGGAACGTCGATTCGTGGAGACGGGTGCGGTCTTCTGGGACCGACGCCACGCCGCCCACCGGCAACGCACACCGCTCGCTACCGACCTCCCCCGCCGGATGCGACGCGCGCCCGACGTGATCGACGCCCGCGTGTGGCATCCCGCACCGGGCGAGGTCCTCGTCCCCGCCCCGGCGTTCCGGCTCGGCACCGACCCGCCCGTCGATCGCGTCGCCGACGTCCCACTCGCCGCGCTGTTCTCCCTCGTCGAGGAGCCGCTGGGCATCGACACACTGCTGGAACGCGCGCGCGGGAGCGCGGACTTCTTCCACCTCACGGCGAGCCAGGTCCGCACCGCGGTCGAGGTCGCGTGGCAGCGGGGACTCGTCGCGTCAGCCTGACGCGTCGCGTTCGGTCGCCAACGAGCGCGCGAGGTACCCCACGACGTTCGCCACGGCGAAGCTATCCCCGTGCAGGTTGCGCTCCCGAGAAAGCCCGGGCAGCTCCCGCGGCCACGGAGACGCGAACCAGAAGTGTCGACCATCGCGCTCCTCCCCCCGCGGGCGCTCCCGCGGGCAGTCCGGGTCCACGAGCACGCCTTCGACCCCCGGGAGACACCCGGGCCAGCTCGGTAGACCACGGAACGACGCCGGTGCGACGATCCGCACGCCGACGTCCACCGCCTGGGCCACGATCGCCTCGAGCCGGTCGCGCCACTGGATGCTCGCCGTGCCCAGTCCGAGGTTGACGAGGTCAGGCTCCATGACGATCGCGAGCTCGAGTCCGCGCAGCACGTTCTCGTACGGGCAGTCCGCGACGTCGTGAAAAACGCGAATCGACGTCACGCGCGTGGCCGGCGCGAGGTCGAGGATGGCGGCGCAGGTCGCCGTGCCGTGGCCGAGCAGATCCAGCTGGGGCTCGTCGACGGCACGCCCGTCCGGGGCGATGGTCGGCCCGAAGGTGACGTCGCCGTCAGCGACGTGCGGATGATCGCGCTTCACCCCGCTATCGACGAGGGCGACATGGGCCGAGCACGCGTCGGTCATTCCTCGATGACGAAGATCGTGTGCTGCAGCTCGCCGGCCATCTCGATCGTCTTGAGGTACTCGAAGTTCTCGTCGAAGACGACCAGCTCGTGACCGCGGCCCCTGAGGTAGGCCTTGCGGCCGTCCGGCGAGACCGCCGCGAACCGCAGTCCGTTTCGCGACGGGACCCGCTTCTCGGCGAGCTTCTTGCCCGTCTCCATGTCCCACGCGACGAGTCCGAGCATCGGGTCTCCCGCGAGATTCCCGCTGCCGCGAGAGCTCGTCTGCCCAACCGCCCGCTTGCCGTCCTGGGAGAGGCGCCACGTGAACACGGGCGGGTTCCAGCCCCACTCCGTGACCTTGGTCACCTTGTTCTCCTTGAGGCAGATGTCGACCAGACCGAACGTGGTGCGGCTGGTCTTCACGGGGTCGCGCATCGTGTAGACGAGGCGGTATGCATCCGGGTTCCCGTGGTTGAAGAGATCGGTCCCGCGGACAGAGAGCCCGTTCGTGCCGGTGAACCGAGGCTTGGACAGCTCGACAGTGGCCTCGACCTTCAGCGTCTTCGGGTCGACGATCTTGAGGTCACCCGAGAACACGTGCCACTTCTCGCCGCACGGTGAGATGCGGGCACCGCGGCGGATCTCCTTCGGAAGCTCCTTCATCCGCTTCTCCACCTCCTGCTCCTCCACGTTGTAGAGGAGCCACTCGGTGGGGGCCTTGGAGAAGCGGTCGATCTCGACTTTGAACTTGCGGATCTGCACGTACCAGTGGGTCCCGCCCGGGATCTCGCGCACCGTCCCGATCGAAACGCGAAAGCCGTCTTGCTTGAAGTCGTGCTCTTCGACGACCTCCATCCGCGCCAGGTCCACCTCTTCGATCACCGTGCGCTTGCCCGACGAGACGAGGATCTTCTTCTTGTTGTGGGTCAGGTATGCGCCGAACGAAACGCCGTGCTTCAGCTTGATGCGGCCGACCTCCTTGTCCTGGGCCGGGTCGAACTTCACGAGGAAGTCCGGCGCGATCCCGAACCAGAAGTAGGCGCGCTTCGAGGCTTCCGCTCCGTCGGACTGCGCCGCGACGGCAGCGGCGATGACGCCGAGAGCAATGAACCGGCGGATCATGGGAACACCAGGTCGATGGACGACCAGTCGTTGACGGGCGCGCCGCACTTTTGCGTCCAGTCGGGCGATGTGGTGATCGCGTCCGGCACCTGCGCCGGCCAGTAGCAGGTGTGGTAGCAATCGTAGAGATCCCGCTCGATCGGAGTGCAGAGGCCGTGGGTCCCGCCGCTCGAGTCGACCTCCCAGCCCGGCGCAAACATGGTCGTGCACCCGAAGGGCGGATCATCGGCCATCGCGTGGGCCTGGTCGCCTTGCTCGATCATGATCGAAGCGATCATGCGTGCCTTGCGGTTCACGGGGAAGAGATGCTTCATGGCGACGACTCCAGCGCGGTCGGAGACGGAGAGACATGAGGTGGCGGCGGAGCCGACGCCCCGAATCGGTTCATGTACGCAGGGTTCGCGTTCATCACGCGGGCGTAGGTACGGAGGCCGAGGTCGGTCCAGGCGCGGATCCACTCGCAGTAGTGGAGGTTCGGCTGGTTGGCGTCCCCGTAGCGGACATAGGCCTCGTGGTAGCAACCCCCCGAGCACAGAGGGCGCGCAAAGCAGCTGTGGCAGGCCACCTTCGTCGAGATGTGACCGGTCTCGAGGAACGCGCGGCGCTTGCTCTCGTCCAGTCCGGTCGCGACGTTGCCGATCTCGTGCGCACCCGACTCCACGAAGCGGTGGCAAAGACCCAGCTCCCCTTCGGTCGACACCCCGAGCAGCCCGAGGCCGGCGCCGCACGGGTGCGCTTTGTTGATGCCCTGGTGCAGCTCGCGGAGGACGTCGTTCAGGTTGGAGAACCCGTGCGCCTTCCCGGCCTTTGCTGCCGCGACGAAGTCCTCGGCAAGCGCGGCGAACTCGTCCAGTATCTCCCAGTAGTTCTGGTTGGACAGCGCGTAGTCGTTGCCCGGCGCCGACGTCACGGGCGCAAAACCGACCTCGTCGAATCCTAGCTCGTCGTGCAGGTGGCGGTAGACCTCGCGGACGCGGGTCATGCCGGCAGTCAACGTCACGCGCGCGCCGATGGCACGACCGCCCGCAGCGCGGTTCTTCTCGATGAACGCTTGGAGCCGCGGGACGATCACGTCGTACGACCCCTTGCCACTCGTGAACGTCCGGTGACGATCGTGCGCTTCCTTCGCCCCATCGACGGACACGTTGACTCCGAACCGGTGATCGACGAGGAACGCGATGACCTCGTCGGTCAGGAGCGTCGCGTTCGTGGTCAGCGAGAAACCGACCTTCTTGCCCTCCGCCGCCGCCCTCGCCTCCGCGTGATGAACGGCGGCTTCGATCGTGCCGAAGTTCAGCAGCGTCTCGCCGCCGAAGAACGTGATCGTCACGTCGCGGCGGTCACGCGCCTTCTCGAAGAGGAAGTCAACCGACTGGGTCGCGGTCTCCGACGACATCATCGACGCCTTCGGGGTGCCGTCGGTGCGCGCTGAGCTCGCGATACGGTCGTCGCCGTACTCGTAGCAGTAGGTGCACGACAGGTTGCACTTGTTCGTGACGTTCAGGACCAGCGTCGCGAGCGGGAACGGAGTCGGCGGGACCTTGGACGCCGGCGGCGCGACCTCGTCCGCAGGGCGGATCAGCCCTATCGCGACCATCTCGTCGAGCGTCACCTTGCGATCTGCGAATTCGTCAGCCTGCGCATGCCGGCCGGCCCACGTCGCGACCTCCGCGCCGTCGTCGGACGTGAACGCATCGAGGATCTCCGTCGACACGTCGTCGAGGCGGAGGACGGCCGCGGAGGGCGTCACGTAGACGTACGGTACGCCGTCCACCTCGACCCGCCGATGCAACGCGGCGCGGAGCTTCATTTGGCCTTGAACCCGGTGAGGTCCCAGCGGATGTAGAGCGGCACCGTTACGAGGAGGTGGCCGCGCGCCTTGAACTCCTTCTCGACGTATTCGACCGCAGGGTCGCGGTCGGTCGATGGGGCCGTGGGTCCACCGTGTCCTCCCCCGTTGGCGCCCTCCGGCTTCTTCTCCGGAGCGGGCTTCTTCTTGGGCTCCGGTGGACGCTTGGCGACCGTCAGCTTCGCCTCGGCCACTACGTACACGTCACCGATGTTGTTCGCCTTCCAGCGCCGATTCACGTTCGGTCCCTCGCGCTCCGGCGTGAAGACCCCGGTGTCGCGAACCAGCGCACCGACGTAGGCGAGGTCGTCGTCGTTCTCGCGGACGTGAAACTCCTCCAGACGCCACTTCGCAGGGACGACCTTGATTGGCCAATCGTCCTTCGTGTACAGCTTCTTGTCCGGGCCCCGGTGCATCGCGATCGCTTCGAAGCGCTCGAGCTGCTTCGGGTACTTGACGCCACCGACGCGCGACAGGCCCTCGGTCGGCGCGACCTTGATGTAGTCGATCGTGTCGTAGACCGTCAGGCACTTGGGGCCGCGTGACGCCCGATAGGAGACCCGACGCTTTCCGAGCTCGGCGCCCTTCTCGACGTCGACAACGAGCTTCACCATCTCCGGCGAAACCCACTTGGCGACCTTCACGGACACCTTCTTCCCGAGGTGGAAGTCGGCGGGCTTGACGTCACGTGCGAACGACTCGCCGCGCACCACCACCTCCGCGTCGGACGCGGGCGTCTGCACAGGCCCGTCGACCGTGAACACCCGGGGCGCGCCCGTGTGCCGGTGCAGTTCGACGTCCATGCCCAGCTCGTTGTAGCCGCCCGTGAACAGACGGCCCTTCATCCGGTTCCAATCGTCGGACAGCAGCAGGACCTCGCGCAGCTCCTCCGGCTCGGTCTTGGGCGTGCCCCGGCCGCCTTTGGTGCGTCCGCGCCAGGAGTAGCCGGCGTACATGACGGCGCGACCGTGCCTGACGACACGTGCACCGTCGCCATACTCGAGGCGCCACTCCGTCTCGTAGGCATCGCGTTCGACGCGACGGACGATCACACGTCCGCGGACGTCGCCCCGGCTCACCTCGTGCCCGACGATGGACCAGATGCCCTCCATGGGCACCTCCCTCTCGTCGACCTGCCACTCCTTCCACTCGTCGGAGAAGAGTGGTTGGTCCTTCGCGAGCTTGGCCAGCACGCGGTCGGCGCGGGAGCCGCCGCCGCTGCTTCCGCCACGGCCGCTTCCACCGCGCGACGATTCGCCCGAACCACCACGCCCGGGTGCGGAGCGCTCGCTGCCACCACCGCGAGTTGACCGTCCGCTCCCGCCGCCGCCCCGACTGCCACCGCCCCGGCCGCGACCGCTGTCCGAGCGCTCGCCGAACTGCCGTGTGGACATCGGATACAGCGCCATGTGGGTGAGCTTCAAGAGCTGCCACTCTTCGGCATCACGCTGCTGGGAGAACACCCGCCCGAGGGTGTGGCAAGGCGCGCAAGCGCGCTTGATGTCGGCGTCATGCTCCGCTTCCGACCAGTGCACCCGCCGCTCGGCTTCGTACAGCCCGCGCTCGGCCTCCTCGCGCGCGAGGCCGTGCTGGTTCGAGAGGTAGCGGATCATCCGCTTCGCCTCGTCAGGCGAGAACTTCAGGTCGTGGTTGCGGATCATCCGCTTCAGCGTGATCTGCCAGCCCTCGGGTCCTTTGCGCACATACGAGATGCGCGTCATGTGCCCCTTGTCGTTCTTCTTGTGACAGCCGATGCAGTGCTTCTCCATGAGGGACGAGTCCACCGCGATACCCGGCTTGTCGCGCTTGGGCTTGCTCTTCTCTTCGCGACCCCGGCCGCGACCCTCACGCCGGGCCCGGGCACCTCGCTCTCCACCGCGCCCGGGTGTCGGCCGCGCGCCCCCGGTTGCAGGAGGCTCCTGAGCCACGACGAACCCAGCTACCAACGCGAAAAGCAGCAGAGCGGCAGTCAAGCGTAGACAAGGGGACATGGGAGGACTCCAGTCGGTGAGAGTCCATTGTAGAGGGACGCTTGCCCAGGCGCAACGAACCCGCTCACGCATACGGGCGTGACTGAGCGTGAAACAGCCGCGCGTAGGTACCGCCGATCTGGACGAGCTCCTCGTGGGCGCCTTCCTCCACGAGCCGCCCTCCGTGCAGGACCAGGATGCGATCGCAGCGGCGCGCCGTCGATAGTCGGTGACTCACGATGAGGGCCGTCCGCCCCGACGCCAGCTCCAGCAGACGATCGAGGATCTCCGCCTCGGCAGCGGGGTCGAGCGCGCTCGTCGGTTCGTCCATGAGCACCAGCGGGGCATCGCGGAAGAGCGCCCGGGCGATGGCGACCTTCTGCCACTCGCCGATGCTGAGCTCTGCGCCGCCGTCGAAGCGTCGGCCGAGACGGGTATCGAGTCCGTCGGGGAGCGCACGCAACCGATCGAGGACTCCCGCGGCGGCCGCGGCGGACTCGACGCGGTCATCGTCTTCCTCGGCGCTGCCGGTGTCCGACAGGCACACGTTGTCCCGCGCGGAGAGATCGAAGCGAACGAAATCCTGGAACACGGGCGCGATGCGCTTCACCAGCTCCGTGCGGTCGAGCGAACGCAGATCGACGTCGTCGAGCGCGATGCGTCCCCGCACGGGGTCGTAGAACCGGCACAGCAGCTTCACCAGCGTCGACTTGCCGGCTCCGTTCTCGCCCACCAGCGCCACCCGCTCGCCGGGCCGGATGCAGAACGAGACACCGTCGAGCACGTCGGGACCGCCGGCGGGATACCGGAAACCCACATCCTCGACCAAAAGACCCCGGGTCAACGGCTCCGGGAACGGTCGCGGCGACGCGGGCGACGGGACCTTCGCCGGCAACGCGGTGAACGCGAAGAACGCGGAGAGGAACAAGGCGTCTTCGTGCAACCCCGCCAGCGCGCCGAAGATGCTCTGCACCGCGGCCTGTCCGCGCTGCACCGCCTGCACGTACATGACCAGACCGCCAATGGTCGCGTCGCCGTTCAGCACCTCGCGCGCTACGAACGCGTACGCCCCGAAGGTCACGACGAGCGCGGTGCTTTGCGTGAGCAGCTCGCCCAGGGCACGCCGGCCGGCGAGTCCGAACCGCTCGCCTCGGATGGCGCGACGCAGCGTCCGCCAACGCAACCGCAGCGACGGCCCGAGGTCGAAGAGCCGCACCTCCTTCGCAGGACCGGGCGCCGTGAGCAGCCAACCCAGGTAGCGAATCTCACGATCCGTCGCCGCCCGACGCTGCTGCCACCGGTGCAGGATGCGCGCGTGGCGCGCCCGGATCCACACCCCCGGCAGCGCCGCGAGCACGACCGCCACCGCGATCCCCCAGTGCAGTCCGGCGAGCAACCCCGCCATGAGCAGCAGCGAGACGCCGCCCTGACCAAGGCTGGCCAGCCCGTTCACGATCCGGCCCGGCCGTACCGGCGCCTCCTGTTGCGCCCGCTGCAGCAGGTCGAGGACCGCCGGGTCCTCGAGGTCCTGCAGGTCGACGTTCACCGACTTCTGGTGGAGTCGGGCATGGACGTGATCCTGCACCGCCTGCGTCTGTCCCTCCGCGACCAAGCCCGACACCGCACGCAGCCCCGCCCCGAACGCCGCGATGCCCACGGCCCACGCGATCAGCTCGAGTACACGCGCCCAGGCGGGGTCGGTGTCCGCGGCGCCAACGCCGCCCGCCACGGCGTCGACGATCTCCTTCATCAACAGCAGACCGATGAGCGGCAGCACGCCAGAAAACAGCGTGAGCGCCACCTGCGCGACCGCCCACCTCGGTCCGCTCCGGAACGCGAGCGCCACCGCTGCACGGAGGCGGGTTTTTGGAGCGCTGGGTTCGGAAGGGACGGCGTCGGCCATGGGCGCCGCATGCTACTCCAGCTGAATCATCGGAGGTCGATGATCACCTCCTGTGCGCCCTTCCCGCCGTGCTCCATCGTGCGGGTCTCGGAGCCGGCCCCGTAATCGACCGACAGGGTGAACGACCCGGCGCGCAGTCAGGGAACCGTCAGATCACGGACTTCCCCAGCGTTGAGTCGCACGCGGGTGTCGATCAGCAGCGGTCCGGCCAGGCTCGCGTCACGAACGACGATCCGGAACGTCCCCGCAAGCAGACCGCGCAGCTCCCGGGTCGGTCTCCGCCTCCGGACCGTCCTCCCCTACGCCGACCCCGCCCCACCCGCCACCGCGCGAGGCAGACGAGGAGCGTCTCCTGCCCGAGGTCATCGACGGAATCCGCGCCCGCCAACACCCGCGACAGGAACCGCCGTGCCGGCTCCCGGACCTCCACCACGAGGTCCTCCTCGGCATTCCAGCTCTTCCACCGCGCAAGCGTCTAGAGGATCGAGAGCAGCTCCGCCAGCGTCGGCGTCGACGCGAGGTAGTTGCAGTGGGCGTGGACCTGGGTCAGGAGCGGGAGTTCATCCTTGTCGCCCAGGTGGCCGAGGGCCACGGCGGCGAAAGCTCGGGTGATGCCGGGGCACTTGTCGTCGGGATTCTCGAGGAAGTCGACGAGGGTGGGGACGGCGGAGCGGTCACCGATGTGGCCGAGGGCGACCGTCGCGGCGCCGAGGATGGCGTGGGATCGCGTCGAGGACGCGATGACTTCCTGGAGGAGTTCGACGGCATGAACATCGCCGAGCAGTCCGAGCGCGATGGCGGCTCGGCGGCGGAGATCGGGGTCGCCACGCTGGCGGACGAGCTCCTGGATGGCGGGGATCGACGGCCGGTCGCCGAGTAGCGCGAGCGAGGTGCAGACGCGGGACTTGAGCTCCTGAGTCCCTGCGCGCTTGAGCGTCTTCCGGAGCATCTTCACGACGTGCCGCTGCCGGGAGATCCCGAACGCGATCGCGACCGCGCCGCGCGTGGATTCCGACTTCGAACGGCCCCAGGCCTTCATGAGATACCGACCGATCTCGACCCGCGCATGAGGTTCCTGGTATCCAATGACGCCGAGCGCGAGCGCCGCCCACGCGACGTCCTCGCCGCGACCCCGCGTCAGCATCTGGATCAGCGCGCTGCGGGCGCGGTCGCCCCCGATCTCCGCGAGCGCCATCATCGCGAACCGACGCAGACCGAGATTGCGCCCGAGCCGCGCGACCTTCGCGATGCGCCGCACCGTCTTCTTGTCCGTCGGATTCGTGAGCAACCCGAGTGAGATGGCGCATGAGTACGCGACCGACGACTCCTTGTCGGCGAGCCCCTCGACGAGGTCGCCGACGGCGCTCGTCACACCCGCCTTCCCGAGCGCCACGACAGCGTGCGCTCGCACCCGCACATCCTGCGACGGGTCGCGGAACACGTTGAGCAGGAACGGCCCGTGATCCGGACCGCTGAAGATCTGCAGCGCGATCGCCGGCGCAACCCGGTTGTCGAGCTGACGCTCTCGTCGCATCAGCAGATCGGTGAGGAGGAAGCTCGCGCGACCACGTGCGGTCGGCTGGCGTGCGGCCACCAGGCCGACCGCAATCGTCGCGAACGCTCGCGTCCGGGACAGGACGTGGGTCCGTTGGACGGCCTTGCGGCCCGCCGTCTCGTCGCCGGCGACCGCCGCGAGCAACTCCAGCGACCCGGGCGCACCGAGCATGCCGAGACCGAGACACACCGATTCGCGCACGCGCCGGTCATCGTCCGACAGGAGCTGTACCAGCGCCTTGCGAACGGACCCGTCATCCGAGGTCGCGACCTTCCCGAGCGCGATCGCTGCGGACTGGCGGACGTCGTAGTGCGCGTCCTTCAGGGCGAGCAGCAATGTAGGGATGATCGTCTTGGCGACCTGCTTTCGGCTGACCTCCTTGACGTCGCCGATTCCGTCGGTTCCTCCGAGCAGCGTGTCGCGGTTGACGGAACGCGCCTTCTCTGCGCGCACGGCGCTCCTGAGCTCGATGAACCGGTCCTTGTTCAGGGACCACCACCAGCTCCACTCGAGGTGGTTCGTCGTTCCCTTGCTCTTCTTGCCGAGGGTGCGGCCACCGGCACCCGCGCGGCCGCCGCCGCCGCCGGGGCGAG
>NYZC01000428.1 GCA_002686995.1 Phycisphaeraceae bacterium
CAAGTACCGGGGCGGGATGTGCAAGTACAACGCCCTCGTGCACTGGAACTACGGCTCGCGGATGGCGTACAACAGCATCGTCGACTACGCGCTGTGGTACTACTACATGACCGGCTACCAGCGCGCCTGGGACGTCGCCATGATGAGCGGCGATTTCCTGCTGCGCTTCCAGGATCCGATGTCGCCCGAGGGACCCTACCCGGCCGAACCGCCAGTCTACAAGGGGCGCAACGGCATGGGCCGAGGGGCGATGGCCATCACGCTCTATCGCGCCACCCACGACCGGCGCTTCCTGGCGCTGGCCGAGCGGCAGATGCAGTACTTCCGTAAACGCACCGACGGCGCGACGTTCAAGGAAAAGGGGTTCTGCGACATTTTCTACTCGCCGTTCGTCGAGCGCTACTGGGAGGTGACGCGCGACGAGTCACTGAAGCCGTACATCATCAAGTGGGCCCGGTACTGGATGGATCCGCCGGCCCACGGGAAAGCGATTCGTGACGCGAACGCGCTGCCCGGACGCGAGCACTGGACCACGCGCGACACCTTCTACAACCTGATGGCGCTGGGATACCGGCTCACCGGCGACGAAGCGTTCCTCGAATACGGCATCCAGCAGGCGCGCCTCTTCCTGGAGACCCGGGGGGCCAACGCCGATCCCCTGATGAACGGCGTCCCGCTGTTCAGCGGCTACCCCGGCACGGCGGGCTACACCGCCCAGCAGCTCGGGCACTTCGTCAAGGCCCTCGAGGAGCACCAGGAAAAGACCGGCCGGTTCCTTTCGCTGCCGAAGTCACCATTGACGCCGATGATCGGCACGCCGTATCGCTCGAAGCGACTCGTCTTCCACATCCGAAAGGCGGAAGGCGAGGAGGTCCACATCCCCTTCCGCTTCAAGACGGCGCCGGACCTCGTCACCGCCTGGAACCCGAAGGGACACCGGATCGTGCGCAACCGGGAGATGTCCGATTCCACGATCGCGAAGTATGACTTCACGCTTCCGGCGGATCATCCCGCCGGCGATTATCGCGTCGAGTTCACCAGCGCGCTGCTGACCTCGACGTGGCCGCCGACGGGCGCCCGGTACACGAAGCTGGTGCTGGAGCGCCCCGACCATTTCATGAGCGGCGTGCGGATCTGCTTCATGCCGCGGCCGTCCGGGAACGGCGACCCGGTGACGGTGCGACTCATGACGGGCCTTCGTCCCAAGCACTTTCAAACGCATCGGCTCTACCGTCCGGACGGCAGCATCGCGCTCGCGAAGACGCTTCAGTTGGGGCCACCGCATCGCAAGGGTCAGCCGTACCTCGTCGGCGAGGTCGTCGTCCCGCCGGAGCACCAGGGCAAGCCGTGGATCTACTCGCGAATGCCCTACGGCACGGGATGGCTGGAGGGCGACGTCTACCCCGTGTTCTCGTTCCGGCCCGACGAGTTCTTCGTGCCTGAGCGCTTTCGCAGCCCCTGACCTGCGGCCCCGGGGCGCACCAGGCTTTGTCGGAAAACCATCAATCTGGATCGGGCATTGGAGGGCCGAGCTCCTGCGAGGCCGCAAACTTGTAGAAATGTCGCGGCGTCGCGGGAGCTCCGCCCTCCATGGCACAATCGAGACTGAGTTCTCAGACAAAGCCTGGCATCGTCGCCGGCAATCCATTCGCTACGATTAGCATCGGCGCGCTGGTGGCCACCGTCTGACGGGTGATCACAAGGAGCAGGTCGATCCCGATGGCTTCCGGCAATCTTCGCAAGGTCTTCGCGGCATTGGCCCTGCTGGCGGTGGCCGCCGCATGCGCCTGGTGGCTTAAACCTTCCCGGGCAATCATCCGCAACGTCCTGCTGATCAGCATCGACACCTGCAGGGCGGATCACCTGAGCTGCTACGGCTACAAGGACGCCACCACGCCGAACATCGACGCCCTGGCGCAATCGGGCATTCTCTTCGAGAACGCGATCTCCCCGGTCCCGCTGACGCTGCCGGCGCACAGCTCCATGCTCACCGGCACGTTACCGCCTTACCACGGCGTGCATGGCAACACGGGCTACCGACTCGACGATTCCATCGCCTGCCTTCCCGAGACACTCGGGGTTGCCGGCTTTGCCACCGCCGCGGCCGTCGGCGCCTTCGTGCTTGATTCCCGGTTCGGTCTCGAACAGGGCTTCGAGGCCTATGACGACACGTTCGAGGACACCCTGGCCGGGAACCTGATCGTGCAGCGCCGCGGCGGCGAAACCACCGATCGCGCCCTGGAGTGGATCGAACGGAACAAGGACGAACGATTCTTCTACTTCCTGCACTACTACGATCCCCACCACAACTACGAAGCGCCCGAGCCCTTTGCTTCGAGATTCGCGTCGCATCCTTATGCCGGAGAAATCGCGTACACCGATGATTGCATCGGACGGGTCATCCGGAAGCTGAAAGAGCTCGACCTCTACGAATCCACGCTGATCATCGTCGTCGGTGACCATGGAGAGATGCTGGGCGAACACGGCGAACACGACCATGGTTACTTCATCTATCAGGGCGCCGTTCGAATCCCCCTGATCTTCAGGCTCCCCGGCGGCGAGACGCCCATGAGAATCCCGTCGCTCGTCGGCCTCGTGGACATCGTGCCCACCGTCTGCTCCCTGCTTGATGTCGCACCGCCTCCCGAGGTCCACGGCAGGGATCTGTCGGTGTATTGGAAGCAGGGAGATGCCCGCCAACCCGACAGGACGATGTACTGCGAGAGCTTCTACCCCACGTCGTACGGCGCCAATCCCCTGGTCGGGGTCGTGAGCGATCGTTTCAAGTTCATTCGTACCACGAGACCGGAGCTCTATGACCTCGTCGAAGATGCGGCGGAGTCCGACAACCTTGTACCAACCGAACCCGGTCGCGCGAAAACCCTGAGTGACGAACTCGATGCCATACTCGAAAGAACGCTGAGAGACGATTCTCAGCAAAGCAAGGTGGCTCCGGATCAGGACGATGTCCAGCGCCTGCAGTCGCTGGGATACACGGGCGGCCACAGCTTCAACGACACCTTCGATTTCGACCCGGACAAGGAGGATCCCAAGGACAACCTCGGCTTCCACCTTCTGACCCAGAAGGTCAACCTGTTCCTGAATGCGAAGGACTTCGATCGGGCACGCATTCACGCGGCGGAGATGATCCGACAGAAGCCCGACCACGTCAGCGGCCACAAGAAGATGGCCATCGGCCTGGCCGAAGTCGAGGACTATGCGCAGGCGATCCAATTCGCCGACAAGGCCGCTCGGCTTGACCCCGGCGACGCCTTGAACTTCGCGTTCCTGGGCAGGCTTTACGACACGGTCGGCGAGACCGATCGGGCCATCGAGAGCTATCGCCAGAGCCTCGCCATCGATCCGGACAATGCCGCGGCGCACCACGAGCTTGGCCGGATCCACATGATCCGGAAAGAGTTTGCCAGGGCCGCCGAATGTTTTCGCAATGTCGTCCGCATCCAACCGGACGCTTCAAGAGCACTGAGCGATCTGGGCAACGCCTGCAGAGCCCAGGGAAAGCTCGACGAGGCCATCAGCCATTACGAACGGTCCCTGGCCATCGATCCCACTGCCGCCTTCGTCCACTACAACCTTGGCACCGCCTTGACCGCTACGGGCCGTCCCGAGACAGCCATCTCACATTTCCGCCTGGCGATCCGGCACGCCCCCGGCCATACCGGGTCCTACCAGAATCTTGTGTGGCTGCTGGCCACCGACACGGACGCGCCGTTCCATGATCCCGCTGAAGCGGTCAGGTTGGCGCAGAAGGCCATTGAACGAACCAACCACCGCGGGTACGAGCTCGCGGCGCTCCTGGCCATCGCGCATGCCGCCGCCGGTGATTTTCCCAATGCGGTCGAAGCCGCGGAAAGGGCCATCGCGATCGCGCAACAGGCGAACGACCCGGCACCTCTCCCGGGTTTGAAAGCCAAGCTCGAGCTCTTCAAGGCCCGCAAACCCTATATCCCGGGCCCGCGGTGACGGTGCATTTCAGTTGCGTCGACGGCGGCGCCATCGCGCCCGACCTTCGCTGCAGTAAATTTGCATTAGCTTCTATATTACAAATAGTTATAAAAATGAGGCGCCGTGGATTGACAGCGCGGATGCAGATAGTCTATGATCAGGTGTCCGAATTTGCACCTATGTTCCCGATCGATCGTCGACGGGAGATTTGACCAACGGACGGCGTACGTCCTGAAAGGAGAGCGATGATGAATGGCACAAGCAGAATTCGAACGTTGATGGGAGCGTGTCTCGCGACGCTCGTTCTGGCCCTCTGGGGCGGGGCGAACGCCGAGGCGACGATCGGGCAAGTCATCCCTTCGACTCAGTGGGAGAACAGTTGGGAAGGAGACGAATCGCCCGCTGCGAACGGATGGTCCGACTTCGATGCGGGGTACGGGGGCGGGATTGGTGATTTCACTCTGATGACTGAGGGCTCGGACGACTTTATCAGGTTCTCGACGGACGTCGGTTTCGCCGGAATCGATAGGACTTTACCCTCGCTGGACCCGAAGACCAATGGCGGCATGGCCCTCGAATACCGGTTCAGGACCGGTCCCGGCGTGACCATCCTGGATGTCGGCACAAGTGACGTGAACGGCCAGGACAACCGTTTTATTCGATTCTACAACCAACCCGCCGAGGTCGACCACCAGGTCCTTCCGGACCCGCAATGCTGTGAAGTGGAAATCGCCCAAACGCCGACATGGACGACGCTCCTCCTCTATGCAACCGAAACAACCATCCAGGTCTTCAAGGACGGAGATCTTGGAACGCCGGTCTTGGATTACACAGCCCCTTTGCCTGCCAACGACCCGAGACTTGATGGCTATTTGCGGATCCTGTCGGGCCAGACGCATGCTGATCCCCCGCAAGTCCTGGATATCGACCACCTCCGCTGGACCGACGCGCCCATCCCCGAGCCCGCGACGCTCGGTGTGCTGGCGGCAGGTTCGATGCTGTCGATCCTGAGGCGCAGGAGACGCTGAACGCGGTAACACGAACCATGGACACCGCTCCCTTCGACTTTGTTCAGGGCGGGGAGGGCAGGCAAGTCGATCACCGCGGACGCGGCGATGCCGGGGCGGTTTCCATAATCTGCGAAGTCACTGGACATGGCGGCCGAAGGGCCGCCATGTCTGTTTGCGGGCAACCGGATGAACAGGGCCTCGACGACGTTGCGATCCCGACAAAGGAGCTTGGACCCGATGTGTGACTTTCGACATCATCGCAAGCCCCTGCACAAGCCGCTAAATGGGCCCCGACATGGTTTTACGCTCATCGAGCTGCTCGTCGTCATCTCGATCATCGCGCTGCTGATCGCAATGCTGCTGCCGGCAGTGAAGACGGCCCGGGAGATCGCCCGCAGGACGGTCTGCTCTGCGCAATTGCGCTCGATCGGAATGATGTACCGTTTCTACGGGTCGGACAACTATCAGTGGCTGCCGAGCCCGCCGCTCTACTCGACCAACTATATCTACACGCTCCAGTACCAGAACCGCGCCCGGCACGCGGGATACAGGCTCTATCCCTACACCCACGGCGGCGAGTCGTTCTACTGCCCCAGCGCGACGCACAACTACTCGAAGGAGAACCGATGGCCTCACGGTTGGCCGAAGCACGGGGAAGAGATCTCTCCCGGCTCGGGGCTGCAGTGGCACATGGTGACGACGTACATGCACATGATGTACCTGAGGCAGCATTACCGGTGGTCGCAGGTCCTGCTTGCGCCGGCCAATTTCGACGAAGATCCGCCGGATAGCCTGCTGTCCGGCGACCTGGCCCTGGTCCTGGACTCGCAGGCCAGGGACATCGGCAACCCCGATTGGTTGGAGGGTGAGAAGATCAATCACGAGGCAGGGACGGGAGAGTTCAGCGGGGCCAACGCGCTCCACCTCGACGGCCATGTCGCCTGGAATAATCATCTTCCCCTGAGCATCGAGCGCGGCCCGCCTTTCTGCACCTTCTACCTTCCGGGCAACGTCGCACCCGCCGCGGGCAAGGTCGATTACGGCATCGACCCCCCCTGAGCTCGCGCGTGGCCCGCCTTTCTGCACCTACTACCTTCCGGGCGATGTCGCACCCGCCGACGGCCAGGTCGATGACGACTAAGAGCCCCTAACAGAATGATTCGTCAGGCCCGAGACCGACGACAGTGGTGGCTGGCAAGGAAGCCGAAGCAGCTTGCCTTCATGGCCGGCGATGCAGGATGACGCAGCCAGCCGCCGCTGTCGTCGGTCGAAGCCAGAAGCATTCTGTTAGGGGCTCATAAGATCTGACCGCCGCTTTGACCCGTCGCAAGCCCCGAAGACCGGCCCCGTCGATTCCTGATCCATCCGCTGCCGTTACACCGCGCCGTGCTCGGCCTTGCGCTCCCTCACGAACCGGGCCGTGTCGATCATCGCATCGAAACGAACGCCGATCTCGTGCACGCGGTCGCGCACCTGGCGGCACCGGACGACCGTGGCGTCGACCCGATCCGCCTCGTTGCCCGGCGTCGCCAGGAACACGATGCACTGCGTGCCCGGATCCCACGCGTCGCCGGTGATAAAGGCGAGGCCGTTGCGGCTGAGATTGCGCGTCTGGACGCGCGCGGTGCTGCGCAGGTCGCCCTCGACGACCGCCACGAACACGCGGTAGCGATACGTCAATCGCACGGCGCCGCGGCGCTGAATACCAGTCCGCGCGGCCTGCCCCTGACGATCCAGTTCATCCAGGATTTCGGCGGCCTGCGCCTCGGAGAGTTCGATCGATTCCACCATGAATGCCTCGCTCTCATCCGCAGGTGCAGTACCAGTACGGCACGGGTTCGGCGCAGATCGCGACGCATTCCGATCCCTCGGGGCAGGTGCCGCCGTACTCGACGCCGTTGCAGGTGGTCGAGCAGGTCCGCTCACCGTAGACGAGCGGCACCGCCAGGAAGAGCAGGCCCGTCGTCGCGATCACGATCGCCGCCGTCTTGCGCCACATGTTTGCACCTCGCAGTTGAAGAATTTCAGAAGAACGTGTCCGCGACGCGTCGTCGCGCGTTCAGGGAGACCATCTCCATCGGCAGCCACGTCACGTCGCGCGGCGACCAGTAGTACCGGCGGAATCGCGCGTACGCGCGCGCCTCGGCGTCCGTGGCCGCGAGCCAGACGTCCGCATAGGTGATCTGCTCATGCTCCGCGAGCACCGACGCGGGCGAATGTTCGTAATCGACGCTCGGCAGGTGCCTGACGAAACCGTTGGGAAACTCCCACACACCGGCGCGCCAGAGCGTCTTCAGATGCGCGAACATCGGCATCGGCATCGAGTCCGCCTCGTGGATCTCGATGCGCGACCCGTCCACGCTGAGCGCGTTGTAGAGGTTCCGGTAGCCCGAGCCCTCGCGGCCGTCGAAGTGCCGGTCGACCACGAGGCGCATCACCTGCTCGGGATCCTCGGGCAGCGCCTCGCCGGTGTCGGTGAAGAACCGCTGCAGAAGACTCGCGTGCCAGCGCTTCGCGTCCTCGCGAATCACGTAATCGCTACGCAGCCGCTCCGCCAGGATCGCCGAGGCGCTGCCCTGCTTGAACGCAAGCATGAACTCAGCCAGCACGCCGCGCAAGGTCGTAAGTCGCTCAGGATCGACCAGGTGTCCGTTGCCGACCTCGATGCGCCCGACCATTGCCGGCAGCACGCGGTGATCGATCTCGACCCAGTCGCTCAGATCCCCGATGGCACGTTCAAACCGCCGCGGGAGGGTCTCGTCGAAAATCCGTTGCAGTTGCGGGATCGCCACGTCGTCCCAGCCGTCGTCGGCCACGGCGACGTGATCGACGAATACTCCGTCGGTCGGACAGGCGACGCGGACTGCGAGCGCGTCCTGCGCACTGGGCACGATGTCGCCGGCAGACTGCGGCGACAGGACGGACGCGCCATAGTAGATGCCCGCAAGCAGCGCCAGCACCGGCGGCATGACGGAGAGGGCGCGGCGCAATCCTGAATTCGATCGAGATGAACTCATGCGAGCGCGGTCATTCGTGAATCGACAGGACCGGACAGATCGATAACGGGCGCCGCAGGCCGATGGATCTGTCGATTCACCAAAAAAAATGAAAAAGCAATCAGATCGCCGCCCCGGTCGATGACCCGACACTCATCCCGGGCGATCCACCCAGCGCGCTTCGGACGCGCCCGGACGCGCAAACCCCACCAGCGCCGCGATGACCAGCAGGTGCGCGGCCGCGACGCGCAGAAAAGCCGATCCGCCGGTCGCGTCGCATCCGCACGACACCGCCGCAGGCAGCGCGCCGGCCACGCCGATGACGGCCAGCGCCGCGAGGCATCCCACGGTCAGCCAGCCCGTGAAGCGCGGCCAGCGCCCGGCGATCAAGAGCGGTGAGCATGCAACGAGCAGCGACACGAGAATCACGCGCACCGGAAGCAGGATCTCGTCGCTCCTCGCGTCGGCGGCACGGGCCGCGAGTGCGCCGTGCTCCAGGATCACCGCCAGGATCACGCCGATCGCCAGCGCCGTTCGAATACAGTGCCTGCTCCAACCGTGAATGCTCATCGAGGCTCGCTTTCACCAGCAGACACACCGACCGCGCCGCTCGAACGCGCTCCTGATCGATCGACGACCGCGCATGCGGTCGAAGCGGACGCGTTCGCGCTTCGGGCGCGAATCCGTGTTGCAAGATGAAAACGTGCGCCGGTTCGAAAAGGATCTAACCGATTCAAAAAAATCGGCCTTCTGCGCATCATCGACGCACGCGACGCCATGGGGATCCGCTGTGATCGAGCCTCGTTCGTTTCTGACCGCGTGATCGCGCGTCGACGCCCGTACCCGGGTTGCCCGGTCGTGACATGCTCATGGATGAGCCCGCGGGGACCCGACGATGCTTAGATTGTCGGCTTCTTCCATGATTCGCACTTCCCACCACCGACCCGCCTCGTGCCGGCCGGCGCGGGACAAGTCCTCGATGGCCCAGACGAGCAATCCGGATCCGCACCCGGAGCAGAACCATCAGGCGGACGACGCGCCGGATGATCTGGCCATCCTCAAGCAGGTGTCCGCGAACGATCTGGAGGCGTTCGGTCATCTCGTCGATCGCTACACCGACCGCCTGCACCGTTACCTGCTGACGTCGGTGCGCGATCACAACACGGCGGAAGACCTGACGCAGGAGGTCTTCGTGCGCGTCTACCGATCGGCGCAGCGCGGCACGTTCGACGAGCAGAGTCCCGACATGGCCTCATGGATCTTCAAGATCGCGAGCAACTGCCTCGCGGACCACTACCGCGACCGCGCGCGTCATCGCGCCCAGCCCGCCAGCGACCTGGCGGTGCCGAGCACCGACGGCGCGAAGACGGCACTGGACTTCCAGGCCGTCGCCGGCCGCGATCCGGTCGAGATCGCGATCCGTTCCGAGGAGGACGAGGCCGTGCGCCGCCTGCTCGACCGACTGCCCGCGTCGCAGCAGGAGGTCGTGCGGCTGAAGGTGTACGGCGGCCTGAAGTTCCGGGAGATCGCCGCTGTGCTCGACTGTCCCCTCGCGACCGTCAAGTCGCGCATGCGCTACGCGTTATCCCGAGTCGAGCAAATCATTGCCCGCGAGAAGAGATGATGAACCAACCACTTCCCGGCGAAGACGAACTGCTGAACTACGCCTGCGACGAGCTTGACGAAAGCGCGCAGGCAGCGATCGACGCAATGCTCGCCGACGCACCCGAAGGGGCGTCGGAGGCGAAGCGCCTCGCCGACGCGTACCGGCGAGTGACCGAGGCGGTTCAGCCCCGGATCGAGCAGTCCGATCGCATCTCCAGTTCGCTGGCGTTCCGACAGCGCCTGGCGGATCGACTCAGACAGGAGGCGACCGCCGACCTGAACGCCACGGGCGAATCGGACGGGGCCGAAGGGTCCGACGATCACCTCCTGCTCTATGCGTGCGATGAACTCGCCCCCAACCACGCCCGCGACGTCGAAACGCGGCTGCGAAGCGATCCGGCGCAGTCCGCCGAGGTTTCGCGGCTTCGTCACGCGCTCGATGCCCTGGGCGCGGAGGCGGCCTCCGGCGCGCGCGCCGACCACGGCCCGGAATCGGATGCGTTCAAGAAGAAGCTGTTCACGAGGATCGCGACCGAGTTCCCTGCCGCGCCAGACCGGCGAAGGCCGTCCGCCGCGTTCTACCGCTGGATGCGGCACCTGACCGTCGGGCTCGCGGCCTGTCTTGGGCTCGCCGCCGTCATGTGGGTCATCGTCGGCTCCACGTCGCCGGCCGCGGCGTACACGCTGTCCGACCTGCCGCAGCGACTGCGGGCGCTCAGAAGCCTGCACGTCCGGGGATGGGTCTACGATCGGGAAGGCACCGGCCGCCAGCCGCTCGAATGGTACATCGAGCGACCGCACCGTTACTGGTTCCAGCTGCCGGTGTACGGGCGATCCGGGTACACGGTGAGCGACGGACACACGTGGATGAAGGTCGACCACGATCGGCGGGAGTTCGTGACACACGAGGACACGCCGTTTCGGGCGTCGATTCAAACGGAGCAGTCGTTCCAGAACGAGCTGATCAACTGGCTGACCGGGCCGGGGGTCAGCGATTACGCGCTGGTCCGCAACGAGCGGATCGACGGCCGGGACGTCGAGGTGTACGAGCGGACGATGGCCTCGCAGGACGATACCCGGCTGAGAGCGGTCATCTGGTTCGAACCCGATAGCGGTCTCGTCGTCCGATCGAAGCAGTTCCAGCAGGTCGGCGAGGAACCCGAGCGCCTGTACAGCGAATGCGAGGTGATCGAGCCGAACGTGACGCCGCGACCCGACATGTTCGCCTTCGATGCTCCGAACGGGTACGCCGAGCGCGCCGCCGACGCCGACTGGGAGCAGGCGATCCTGCGACGGGTGAAAGTGGACACGTCGGAAGCCGTCGTACGATGGGCCTTCAACATTTCGGACAACGGTCTCCTCATTTGCTGGAGTCACCACGAGACCGACCGGCTGACGAACATGAACGGCCTGCTGCGCAGCCTCGAGGAGGTGACGCTGACCATCGGGCCGACGTGGGACCTGGAGGACTGGGCGTACCGGCACCAAGTCGTGCGCACCGACCAGGGCCGCCGGCAATGGCACTGGTCGGTCATCGTGCCGCAGGAGCGCGGCACGATCGAGACCGGGATGTACCGGTTCAGGTTCTCTCGCGGCGACGACGCCATGACGCTGATCACGGGCGTGCTGTCGTTCGACCGGGCCGAGCTGGACGACGTCATCCAGCAGGCCCAGCAGATCACCCTCGCCGATGCCGGCTCCGGCCAGGTCCTGGACCTGGCCGAGATCGAATCGCGCATCGAGGCCCTGCGCGTCGGCGCCGAGGCGACGCCCCTGACCGGGCCCCCGCCGGCACCGGAGCAAGACCTGATCGAGCGCGTCACCGATCCGATGCCGCAGCCTTCCTTCGATCATTTCCGCTGAGCGGGCGCATGGCCGCGCCCGGTCAGTACTCAGTACAATGTCGGCCGGTGGGCCCAGCCGCCGTGGCGGCCCGGCACTATCCCAGTCATCCCGGCATGCGCCCTCAGACAGTCGGCGATCCAACAGCGAAGAAGGAAGTCCAGTGATCCTAGTCAACAAGAACGCTCCGGATTTCACGGCCGCCGCGGTCATGGCCGACGGCTCGATCAAGGAAGACTTCAGGCTCTCCGACCTCAGGGGCCGCTACGTCGTGCTCTTTTTCTGGCCGCTCGATTTCACTTTCGTGTGCCCGACGGAGATCATCGCCCACGACGCGCGGGCCGAGGAGTTCCAGAAGCGCGGCGTCGAGCTGGTGGGCGTCTCCATCGACTCGCAGTTCACGCATTGCGCGTGGCGCAATACGGCGCCGGAGAACGGCGGCATCGGCCAGGTCAAGTTCCCGATGGTGGCCGACGTGAAGCACACGATCGCCCAGGCCTACGGCATCGAACACCCCGCCGGCGTGGCCCTGCGCGCGTCGTTCCTCATCGACAAGGAAGGCGTGGTGCAGCACCAGGTCGTCAACAATCTGCCGCTCGGCCGCAACGTGGCCGAGATGCTCCGGCTCGTCGACGCGCTGCAGTTCACCGAGGAGCACGGCGAGGTTTGCCCGGCCGGGGGGAACAAGGGCGACGACGGCATGCAGCCGAGCGCCGCCGGTGTGGCGAACTACCTCGCCTCCCACGCGAAGGACCTGTAAACCGCCCGGACCGGACTACCTGAACTGCGAACCCGTCCCGGGGCGCGTTGTTTCTGTGCGCCGCCCCACGTCCCTGGTCCCACGGTCCCCAGCGCCAGGCCGTACCGTCGCACGCGTGACCATCGGGCCGCCGCCGGCGCGAAGGAGCCGATGACATGCCGAAGCGCCGCGTCCATTATGTGCTCAGCACCCACTGGGACCGCGAGTGGTACCAGTCGTTCCAGGACTTCCGAAGTCGCCTGGTGCCGCTCGTGGATCACATCCTCGAGGGGATCGCGGACGGCCGGATCGCAGGGCCCTTCCAGATCGACGGCCAGGCGATCATCCTCGAAGATTACCTGGAGATCCGTCCCGAACGGCGCGCCGAGATCGAACGGCGGGCGCAGGAGCGCCGGCTCGTGATCGGGCCGTGGTACGTGCTTCCGGATGAATTTCTCGTCTCGGGCGAGTCGCTCGTGCGCAACCTGCGCACGGGGCGCGCCGTCGCGCGCTCGTTCGGGGTCGAGCCTTCGGACGCGGGGTTCGCCTGCGACCTGTTCGGTCACAACAGCCAGATGCCGCAAATCTTCGCCGGCTTCGGCATCCGCGGGGCGTTCGTGTGGCGCGGGACGAACCAGGCCGACGTCCGGCAGATGATCTGGCGCGGCGCCGATGGCACGGAGATGCCCGCCCAGCGCTTCGGCCGATTCGGCTACGGCGATTTCGCGTACCACGTCCGGCAGGTCGAGGACCGCTACAAGCCGTTCGACGCGGCGGAGACGGCCGGTCACCTCGATGCATACCTGGAGCGCGAGGCGGCGTTCGCGACCGTCGATCCCATCCTGATGTTCGATGGCCTCGACCATCTCGAATGGAATGCGCAGGTGTACGGCATCGTCGCCGACCGGTTCGGCGCCGAAGGCGGCGACTTCGAAATCGTGCACAGTTCGCTCGACGCGTTCCTGGACGAGATGCTCGCGCAGATCGACCGCATCACCGAGCGCGTCGAGGGCGAGCTGCGCGAACCCGGCCTGCACCCTGAGACAAGGGATCACCAGTGGCTGATTCCCGGCGTCCTCTCCAGCCGCGTCGACATCAAGCAGGACAACGCGGCGTGCCAGACGATGCTCTGCGCCTGGGCCGAGCCGATGGGCGCGATGGCCGGCGCGGCGCTCGGTCGTGAGTATCCCCAGGGGTTTCTCGACGTGGCCTGGCGCTACCTGCTGAAGAACCATCCCCACGATTCGATCTGCGGCTGCAGCATCGACGAGGTCCATCGGGACAACGCGTACCGGTTCCGCCAGTGCCTGCAGATCGCCGAGCGGCAGACGACCAACGCGACGACGGCGCTGGCGGCCTCGATCGAAGGCGACCTGGCCGACGACACGATGCGCATCGTCGTCTTCAACCCGCTGACCGCGCCGATCGAGCGGACCGCGGAGCTGACCGTGCCGGTGCCGCGCGACTGGCCGCAGTTCAACGAGTTCTTCGCTTTTGAGCCGAAGCCCGGATTCCGCGTGTACGACCCGCATGGCAATGAGCTTGCCTACCAGCGGCTCGCGCAGGCCATGAATCGCTCGAAGACGCGCATCCGGCCGACGCTGCCGCCCGAGCTCTACCAGACCGACGACGTGCGCATCAGCGTGCCGTTGCGCCTCCCGGCCATGGGGTACGCGGCGCTGACGATCCGTCGCATGGAGGAAGGCGAGGTGACGCGCCATCCGGAGCTTCCCGGCCTCGCGACGAGCGAGCGCTCGATGGCGAACGAGCACGTCGCCGTCACCATCGCGTCGAACGGCACGCTCACGCTCGAGGACCGGCGCACGGGGCGCCGCTACGAGCGGCTGCTCACCTTCGAGGACACGGCCGACATCGGCGATGGCTGGTATCACGGCATGGCCGTGAACGATCAGACCTTCGTCTCGACCGGGTGTCCCGCCGACGTCGCCCTGGTCCACGACGGCCCGATGCTGACCACGTTCCGCGTTCGATCGCGCATGGCCCTGCCGGTCGCGTTCGAGTTCGACGGCATGACCCGATCGGCGCAGTTCGTCGACCTGGCGCTCGACAGCCGCGTCAGTCTCAGGCCCGGGATCGACCACGTCGAGGTGGAGACGACCGTCGACAACGTCGCGAACGATCATCGGATGCGCGTGCTGTGCCCGAGCGGCGCGGCGTCGGCCGCGACGTATCTCGCAGACAGCGCGTTCGACGTCGTGGAGCGCCCGATCGCCGTGCGCGCGGACAACCACCTCTACCGCGAACTCGAGGTCGAGACGCGCCCGCAGCAGAGCTGGACCGCCGTCTTCGATGCCGAAGGCGGCCTCGCGATCATCGCCCCCGGCCTCCTGGAAACCACGGTCCGCGACCAGTCCGACCGTCCCATCGCCCTGACGCTGTTCCGCGCCACGCGCCGAACCATATTCCGTGACGGACAGCCGGACGGTCAGATGCGCGGCCCGATGACGTTCCGCTACTGGATCGCGCCGCTGGCCGGCGCGCCTGATCGCAAGCACCTGTTCGATCTCGCCGAGCAGCAGGCCTCGGGGCTCCGCGCCGTGCCCCTTCGCGCCGCTGACGTCGACACGCATCGCCACGACAGGGCGCTTCCCCCCACCGGCAGTTTCTTGCAGGTCGACGGGGCGGTCGTCGTCACCAGCAGCCGGATGGAAGGCGACCGGCTGGAGGTGCGGATGTTCAACCCGACGAGCGACGCGGCCGAAGCGACGATCCGGTTTCCGGGCCAGGTCGCGGCGGCGCCCCGAACCGCCACGCCGGTCGACTTCGAAAGCAGGCCGACGGCGCCGGACGTTTCGCTCGAGGACGGCCGGATGTCGCTGACGGTCGAACCGAAGCGCATCGTGACCCTGCAGTTCGCGTAAAGGCCCCGGATGCGACCCACCGAGAGACCGCTTACCCCCCTGCTCGCGATCGCGATCAGCCTGACCGCCGTGGCGCCGTCCGTCGCGAGCGTCGAGTCGAACATGCGAAGCATCCTCATGGCGATGCGGATGTACGCGATGGATCACAAGGGGGCGTATCCCGACGACCTGCAGAAGGTCTCCGAGTACGTCAATGACGTCGACAACCTGCTCACGCACCCGACCACCGGCGTGAATCCGGCGTTCCACTACGTTCCGCCCGCCACGAACATCGGCTTCTCGATCGAGCCCGTGCTGTACGAACGTCCCCCGGCCCAGGCGACCAGCATCGCGATCGGCTACCAGGGCGGTCGCGTCGCACGGTTTCCTCCGCCGAGGGTCGTCGACCCCAGCCGCCTCAAGAACGTCGCGGCGATGACGACGCTGGCCCTCGTCGTCCTGCTGGTCATCGTGGGCCTCATCCTGCTGATCCTCGTGCGCCGCGCGCATGCGGATCCGTATGCGTCGAGCACCGGCGGCGCGTGCCCGCGGTGCGGATACGTGGCTCAGGACGAGCCGGAGCAATGAGCACGGGCCTCCAAACGCGTTGCGACTCACGCGTTTTTCTCCGAGACTTGCCCCATGCTGAAGGCCATCGTCTTCGACTTCGACGGTGTCATCGTCGACACCGAGCGCCTCCACCACGAGGCGTTCCTGGAGGTCGTGGCGCCGTTCGGCGTGCGCTTCGACTACCGGGAGTACGTCGAGCACCTGATCGGCTACGACGACCGTGACGTCTTTCGCGTGCTGCTGGCCCGTGCGGCCGGCGCGGCCGGCGACTGCGGCCCGGCCGCCTTCGACGGCGACCCGGCGCGGATCGAGGCGCTCAAGCAGGAGAAGGGCGAGGTCTTCGCCCGGATGGCAACGCAGAGCGCGGTGCCGATCCCGGGTGTGCTCGAGTTTCTCGACGACATCGCGTCGCGCGTGCCGGCCGCGATTTCCAGCGGCGCGACGGCCGGGGACATCGGCCTCATTCTGGGCGGTCTGCAGCGCCGCGACCGGTTCGACCCGATCGTCACCGCCGACGACGTGACGCGCTCGAAGCCCGACCCGGAATGCTACCGCCGCGCGGTGGAGGGGCTCGCAGTGCGGCACCCGGACCTCGACCTTCAGCCGGGCGACTGCCTCGCGATCGAGGACACGCCCGCCGGCATCGAAGCGGCGCGCCGAGCGGGTCTGCGCGTCCTGGGCCTCGCCACCAGCATGCCCGAGGGTCAGCTGCGCGGCGCCGATCGCGTCATCGGGTCGTTCGACGAGATCAGCTTCGAATCGCTGCGGGCATGGTTCGACGCCTGAGCGCCGACCGCCTGCTACGCCGCGTGCTAATGTGGAGATGCCATGCCTGACGACCCGCTCATGCTGAGCGTCAGCGGAATGCGCGGCCTCGTCGGTCGCTCGCTCACGCCGCCCGTCGCCGCGCGATACGGCGCCGCGTTCGGCCAGCACCTGAAGCAAACCGTCGCATCAGGCCGCGCTCCGTTCGTCGTGCTCGCCCGCGACAGCCGCCCCTCGGGACCGATGATCGAACTGTCGGTCGCCGCCGGTCTCATCGGCGTCGGCTGCCGGGTCGTCCGACTCGGCATCGTGACGACCCCCGGGGCGGCGATCATGATCCCTCACCTCGGCGCCGACGGCGGCATGGTGATCACCGCGAGCCACAACCCGATCGAATGGAACGGGATCAAGGCGCTGCGCCACGACGGCGTCGCGCCGCCGTCGGACGAGGCGGCGCAGCTCATCGATCGCTTTCACGCCGAATCAGCATGTTACGTACCGGTCGAGCAGCTGCAGCCGGCGACCGATGACGAC
Source organism: Phycisphaeraceae bacterium (assembly GCA_002686995.1). Lineage (GTDB taxonomy): Bacteria > Planctomycetota > Phycisphaerae > Phycisphaerales > Phycisphaeraceae > NYZC01. Next base: position 16,889 of record NYZC01000428.1, read on the forward strand.
ACGACCGGCGACGTCCATATCGAGCGCGTGCTCGCACAGGTCGACGCCGGCATGATCCGGCAGCGCGGCCTGACCGTCGCGCTCGACAGCGTGCACGGCGCGGGCGGCCCGGTGACGGCGCGGCTGCTCGACGCCCTCGGCGTCAGGCTCGTCCATCTCTGGGCGGAGCCGACCGGCCTGTTTCCGCACGAGCCCGAGCCGCTGCGCGAGAACATCACCGGGCTGTGCGACGCCGTGCGCGAGCATCGTGCCGACATCGGATTCGTGCAGGATCCCGACGCCGACCGTCTCGCGATCGTCGACGAACTCGGCACGTATATCGGCGAGGAATACACGCTCGCGCTGGTCACCCGGCACATGATGGCACGGGACGCCGCCGCCGACCGCACGGCCGTCACCAACCTGTCGACGAGCCGGATGGTCGATGACATCGCCGCACGCCACGACGGCCGGGTCGTGCGCACGCCCGTCGGCGAGTCCAACGTCGCCGCCGCCATGCGTCACGAGGGCGCGATGATCGGCGGCGAAGGCAACGGGGGCGTGATGTACCCCGGCGTCGGCCTGGTACGGGACAGCCTGATCGGCATCGCACTCGTGCTGGAATCACTGGCCCAAACCGACGGCGCCCTGTCGGCGATCGTGGCCGACATCCCGCGCTATCACATGCTCAAGTCGAAACGGGCGCTGCCGTCGGGAGGCTTCGACGCCACGACGATGCGCGACGCACTGGCGCGACGCTTCCCGGGCGCCACGTTCGACGAACAGGACGGCGTGCGCATCGACTGGCCGGATCGATGGGTGCACCTGCGGGCGAGCAACCCCGAGCCGGTCATGCGGATCATCGCCGAAGCCGCGACCGAAGCGGACGCACGAGACCTGATCGATCAGGTGACGCAGGTGATCGAAGCCGGGTAACGCGTGGGCGAACCACGGATGGCGCGGCGCGCCGACCGATCGCAACGTCCGTCAATGAGATACGCCCCCAACCCCCCCTTGCGAAGGGGGGGCTTGCGACCTTCCGACTTTCCGACTCTCCTACAGCCGCCTGATCTCATCCAGGACGCGCTCCACCTCCGCCCTCGTGTTGTAGTGCAGCAGGCCGAGACGGATCAGGCCATCGGGCTCGAGACCCAGTGCCTCGGTCAGGGGAAGGGCGTAGAAGTTGCCGTCGCAGACGAAGATGCCGGCACGGCCGAGGCGTTCGGCCATTTCCTGCGGCGACAGGTCGCGGTGCGTGATGGACACCGTCGGAACCCGTTCGGCCGCGCGGTTCGGTTCGGTGATGCCGTGGACGCGGATCGCGGGCATCTCGAGCAGGCCCTCGATCAGCAGGCGCACCAGGTCCGCCTCGTACGCCGTGATCGCGTCCATCGCGCCACGGAGCGCCGCGCGACGGTCGGCGGATTCCGGCGCCACCCGGCGCCCGAGGTCTTCCAGGTAGCCGACGGCGGCGTGCGTCCCGGCGATTCCCTCGTGATTCTGCGTGCCCGTCATCCAACGCTCGGGCACGCTGTCCGGCGCCGGGCGCACCTTGTACGCGTCCAGTTCTTCCAGCAGGTCGCGCCGGCCCCACATCACGCCGACGTGCGGGCCGAAGAACTTGTACGACGAGCAGCCCAGGAAATCGCAGCCCCACGCGGCGACGTCCATCGGCGCGTGCGGGGCATAGTGGACCGCGTCCAGGAACGAGAGGCTGCCTGCCTGCCGAGCCAGACGACAGATCTCGCCCACGGGGTTCACGGTGCCCGCGAGGTTCGACGCGCAACCGACCGCGGTCAGGCGCGTCCGATCCGTGAGCTTCGAGGCGAGATCGTCGAGGTCGAGGGTGCAGTCATCGGGCCGGATCGCGACGTGGTCGACCTCGACGCCGACGTCCCGCGCCGCGCGTACCCAGGGCGTCACGTTCGCGTCGTGATCGAGTCGGGTGACGAGAATCCGGTCGCCGGCGCGCCACGTCCGGCCCAGGGCGCGGCTGAGCGCGAACGCCAGGGACGTCATGTTCGGTCCGAACCAGACGCACTGCGGATCATCGGCGCCGAGCAGGTCCGCGACCGCACCGTGCGCCGCATCCAGGATCGCGTCGCTCTCGCGACTCGTGGCGAAGCGACCGTGCCGGTTCGCGTTGGTGTTCGACAGGTACGCCGCGATCGCATCGATGACGCGCTGCGGCACCTGGCTGCCCGAAGGGCCGTCGAGATAGACGACCGGCCGCCCGTCCTGCGCGCGGACGAGTGCGGGAAACTGTCCGCGGCATTCCTCGACGATGGCGTCGGTGAGCATGGCTGGATCCGTGGTGCGGGGAATTCGAGGGTCACGCGCCGGGTTGGACCGGCGCGATCGAGCCCGGATCGGGCAGTGGGGGCTTCATCGGCCTGACGGGCGCGCGACGGTCCGAGCCGACCTCGGCTTCGGTCGTGACCCTCGGCGCGTCGACCGGCGTGAACCTGGCCCGCAGCAGGAGCTTGCGCTTCGGCGGCGGCGACTCGACGATCTGCAGCGGCAGGCGATAGGTCCGGCTGATCGAATCGTAGTAGCGTCGCTGCTGCTGCATGCTCAGCACGGGCACGTGCCAGGCGGCGAGTCGCCGGCGATGCACGTCGACACCCGCGTGCAGCTCGAGGTGGAAGCTGCCCACGCACTTGAGCGGGTCGTCCATCTCGTCGAGCAGCTCGAGCCTCGCGATCAGCACGCGCTCGCTTTCCGCGTCGTCGAACCGCGTCGTCGGGTAGACGCGCAGCCGTACGGGCGTGATGCGCCAGGTATCGGCGCTCGCCTTCGCGCCGGCACCGGACCGTCCCTTGAACTGGCAGCCGCTCGCCACCGCAAGGAGGATCAGCGCCGCGGCACCGCCGTACCGCGCCGCGCCGCAGGTTTGCTCACGTGCCCGCATCCTGCGCCTCGCAGCCCGTCCGGTCGCGCTGCCGCGGGGGGGCCGGACGAACGATGATCCAGCTCGCCGCGACCAGCAGGCCGAACAGCGTGTATCCGATCGTGAAGACCACGAACGGTGCCTCGAAATAGAGAAGCTCGTGCAGCCAGTGAGCAATGAAGCTGCCCTGGTAGACCGCGTCGCCGGCCCGCTGGCGCAGCGTCATCTCGAGCGCCGTCAGCGGGCAGATCGCCCCGAGCCACGCCTGGATCACCACGAACCCGATCGCGCCGAGGTGCACCCGCCGAAACCATCGGTCGCGGACCCAGACCCATCCGCGGACCGCGCCAGCATACGTCAGCACGAGGCCAAGGATCACGAACGCGACGAACGCCACGTGCAGGGCAAGCACCAGGTCGGCGGCCAGGCGATAGACGAGCGGATCAATCATGACCCAAACCAGGAATCGAAAGGGCTGCCTACCGTAGAGGCCCTCACTCGCTCGCGTCGCGGTCCTGCTGCTCGTAACGGGCGCGGTTCGAGCGATTGTCCATGAGCAGGAACACCCGGTCCTTCAAACGCTCGGGGACCGCGCTTTCCAGTTGCTCCCGAGCGATGCCGATGTGGGTCCGGCGCGAAAGGTGAATGAGGACCACCGCCTCCGCCTCGCTGCGGTCGATGAGCTCGACGACCTCGTCGAGGTGCAGGTGTTTGCCCACCGACGCCCGGCCGCGATGACCATCCTCCATGAAGGTGCACTCGATGATGAGCACCTTTGCGCCGAGCACGTCCGACCGATCCAGGTGCGGCCCCGTCGCCGTGTCGCCGGTGTACGCGACGAGCGGAATCTCCTGCGTGGTCGTGATCTGCTGGCCCTCATCCTTCAGCTCCACCAGCCGCTGCTGCGGAAGGCCGACCAGTTCGGGGCGGAGCTTGCTGCGGCGCTCCACGATCACGTATCCCAGGGAAGGCACGGTGTGCACGGTGTCGAACGCGCGGAGGTAGATGTTGTTCTTGAGCTCGAACTCCTGGTCCGGCTCGATCGACCGCACCTGGTAGGGCGTGCGCTGTGATTCGATCTCGACCCACGCGCGCATCATGCTGTGGATCGGCTGCTCCAGCTTCGGGTGACAGATGACCGTGCCGACGTCCATCCCCTGGAAATAGCGCTGCGAGAAGTAATAGGCCAGGCCCGCGGCGTGGTCCATGTGCCCGTGGCTGAGCGCGACGAACCGGCTGGTCAGGGCCATGCGCGGACAGCGCCCGATGTCGAAGCAGACGTCCAGCTCGGGCACCTGGACGACCGTCTCCTCGCCCGCGATCGAATAACCCTGCACCCGGATCGGGGGCAGATAGAGGAAACCGATCTGCGGCGCGCGAACTGGAGGGCTGGGGATCATCGTTTCATCGCCACCGGGGGGGCGCACCGGCATAATTGTCTTTCGTTCCGCGCCGCGCTGTCATGGACGCGGAGCGTGGTCGCGAAAGGGCGCGGCCGGGCCACGAGCGGCCCGCGTCGACCGCCGGCCCGGATCGCGGATACACTGATCATACCAAACCCGTGATGAACCCGCCCCAAGCCGGCGAAGAACCCGAGACCGAATCGACATCGCGCGGCGGCCCCGACGACCGAAGCGGCCGCCAGGATCCGCGCCAGGTCATCGAGCGCCTGCTCGAAAGCGAGCGGCGCCTCCAGGCGATCATCGACGCGACCGGCGCGGTTGTCTACGTCAAGGACACCGCGGGGAAGTACCTGCTGGTGAACCGGCGGTTCGAGGAGCTGTTTCACCTGACGCGGGAGGGGATCCGGGGCCGGAAAGACCACGACCTGTTCCCCCAGCACGTGGCGGATGCCTTTCGGGCCAATGACGTGCGGGTTCTGCAAGACGGGCGCGTCGTCGAGTTCGAGGAGTCGGTGCCCCAGGACGACGGCATCCACACCTACATCTCCAACAAGTTCCCGCTGTTCGACGGCGGCAACCAGCCGTACGCGGTCTGCGGCATCTCGACGGACATCACCGAGCGCAAGCAGGCCGAGCAGGGGCTGCAGGAATCGGAGCAGCGGCTGCGATCGATCGCCGAGAACGCGCCGGGCTTCATCCTGCAAGTCGATCACGAAGGGTCCATCCGCTTCATCAATCGCACGCACCCCCAGTACAGCGCGGGGGACGTCATCGGCAGCTCCGTCTTCGACTGGAGCCCCGAGCCGGAGCACCCGAAGATCGCGGCCGCCCTCGACGCCGTCTTCACGCAGGGACGGGCGCAGGAATACGAGATCACGGCTTCGGGGCCGTACGGCTCCGAAGCGCACTACGACTGCAACGCCGGACCCGTCGTCATCGATGACGAGGTGGTCGCCGCGGTCATCGTCGCGACCGACGTCACGGCGCGCCGCAAGGCCGACGAGGCCCTGCAGCAGAGCGAAGTGCGGTTTCGCAAGCTGGTGCAGAACGCGACGGACATCATCACGTTGTTCGATCGCGACTGCACGATCCTTTACGAAAGCCCCTCCGTGCATCGGATCCTCGGCTACCGGCCCGAGCAGCTGGTCGGCAACAACGGCCTGGACTACGTCAACGAGGACGACCGGGACGCGGTGCGGCAGGCGTTCGAGCGCCTGCTCGCGGTGCCCGGCGTCGGCGTGCCCACCCGGTTTCGCTGGCGCCATCGCGACGGCTCCTGGGTCCATCTCGAGGCGATCGGCGCCAACCAACTCGACGATCCCGCCATCCGGGGCATCGTGGTGAACTCCCGCGACATCAGCGACCAGGTGAGGGCGGAGGAGCAGGCGGCCGAGCACCGCGCCCAGGTCGCCCACACCGCCCGGGTCAGCGTGATCGGCGAGATGGCCAGCGGCATGGCCCACCAACTCAATCAGCCGCTCGCCGCGATCGCGAACTTCGCCAACGGGTGCCGGCGGCGCGTCGATCCGGATCGGGACCCTGAGCTGGCGCAGGTGCTGACGAGAATCGAGTCCGAGGCGCAACGCGCCGGCGTGATCATTCGCACGATGCGCGAATTCGTCCGAACACGGGAATCGAAGCGCAGACCGGTCGACGTCAAGTCCGCCGTGCGCGCGGTCGTCCGTTTCCTGAAGTTCGAGACGCAGAAAATCAACGGCCAGATCGAGATGGACCTGACGGACGAGGACACGACGATCGACGCCGACGCCGTGCTCATCGAGCAGGTGCTCGTCAACGTCGTTCGCAACGCCCTGGACGCGATGCGGGACAAGCCGTCCGAGCCGCGCTGCGTATCGATCCGCGTGACGCGGGACGCCGACGAGGTCGGGATCACGATCGCCGACCAGGGTCCCGGCGTGCCCGGGGCCCTGCGGCAACAGGTCTTCGACTCCTTCTTCACGACCAAGTCCCAGGGCATGGGCCTGGGACTGAAGATCAGCCGGACCCTGATCGAGGATCACAACGGTCGGATCCGGGTGGACGACGATCCGGGCGGCGGCGCACGATTTCACATCACGATTCCCGCCATGCCGAATCGCGGTTCGAACGGCGGCAGAGGGACGTCCCGATGAGGTCACGGTCGTCGCGAGGACCGCTCGGTTGACTTCTGCCGCGGGCGCCCCTAACTAATGAACAGCCGCCAAGGTGGGAGGCCGACATGACACCGAGCAACACCATCTACATCGTGGACGACGATCACGCCGTCCGTGACTCGCTGCGCTGGTTGATCGAATCCGAGAACCGGCGCTGCCGCTGCTACGGGTCGGCGACCGAGTTTCTCGACGACTTCCGGCACGGAGGCCCCTCGTGCCTCGTGCTCGACGTGAGGCTGCCGGACATGAACGGCCTGCAGGTGCAGGACCGGCTGACCCGGGACCACCAGGACATCCCGATCATCATCATCACCGGCCACGGCGACGTCGCGATGGCGATCCGGGCGTTCAAGCGCGGGGCGCATCACTTCTTCGAGAAGCCGTTCTCGGACGACGCCCTGCTCGAGTCGATCGAGGAAGCGCTCAAGATCGACGGGATGCACCAGCGAGCGCGGACCGAGCAGGAGCGCGCGATGAAGCTCGTCGGCACGCTGACCCGCCGCGAGCGCGAGGTGATGAATCACGTCGTGGCCGGCGAGCCCAATCACGAGGTCGCCCGGAAGCTGGACATCTGCACCAAGACCGTCGAGACCCACCGGGCGAGCGTGATGCGCAAGATGAAGGCCCTGACGTTCGCGGATCTCGTCCGCATGGGGACGAGTCTGAATGCACCCGTGCATCAGCCCTGAGCCCGGGTTTCGGCGCGTCGCACTTCCATTGCGCGGTTCCGAATAAGAGCCTCCAGGCTTGCGGGACATGACCGAAGCGAAGTCGTTCGCCTGCGCGATCGCCGCGGCCGCTCCGCCCCGGAACCCGGTCCCTCCTAACCCGCCGCCCCGGTTCACCCGATGAACGATTGCGGCACCGACCCATTGCTCACAGGTCGCATCCATGAAGCATTACGACCTTGCGGTCATCGGCAGCGGCCCCGGCGGTCAGAAGGCGGCAATCCAGGGCGCCAAGCTCGGGAAGCACGTCGCCATCATCGAGAAATCCAAGGTCGTCGGCGGCGCCGCGATCAACACGGGCACGATCCCGTCGAAGGCCCTGCGCGAGGCGGTGCTGCACCTGACCGGCCACTCGAAGCGCGGCCTGTTCGGCCGCAGCCACCGGGTCAAGCGCCACATCACGATCTCGGATCTTATCGGGGTCAGCCACCAGGTCGTCCACAACGAGATCGAGCTGATCCACGACGCCCTCGAGCGCAACGACGTCGACCTGATCATGGGCGCCGCCCACTTCGAGGGACCCAACCTCCTGCAGATCGTGCGGGAAGACGACACGCAGATGCTGACGGCCGACTATTTCGCGATCGCGACCGGGTCACGGCCGTCGCGGCCGGATTGCGTCCCGTTCAACGAGCAGAACGTGTTCTGCTCCGACACGCTGCTGGACCTCGACCACCTGCCCAAGTCGCTCCTGGTCGTCGGGGGCGGCGTGATCGGCACCGAGTATGCGTGCATGATGTCGGCGCTCGGCGTCCGCGTCACGCTCGTCGAGGGTCGGGACCTGGTTCTGGGCTTCCTCGACCAGGAGGTCTCCGAGGCCTTCCAGTACCACATGCGCCAGGGCGGCATCACGCTGCGCCTGGGCGAGAAGGTCGACCACATCGAGCAGATTCCGCCCGATAACGGGACGGGCCCGCTCGTGCAGGCGACGCTCGAGTCGGGCAAGAAGCTCAAGGCCGAGGCCCTGCTCTACGCCGTCGGACGCCACGGCAACTGCGACGCGCTCCAGTTGGAGAACGTCGGCCTCGAGCACGACAAGCGCGGGCGCCTCGACGTCAACGAGCATTACCAGTCCGCCGTCGAGCACATCTACGGCGTGGGCGACGTCATCGGCTTCCCCGCGCTCGCGAGCACCTCGCAGGAGCAGGGCCGCATGGCCGTGTGCCACGCGTTCGGCGTGCCGATCCACGCCATGCCCGATCTGTTCCCTTACGGCGTCTACGGCGTGCCCGAGATCTCGATGGTCGGAAAGACCGAGAAGCAGCTGACCGACGAAGGCATCCCTTACGAAGCCGGCGTCGCGAACTACCGCGAGATCGCCCGCGCGCACCTGCTCGGCGACGATCGCGGCATGCTCAAGCTGCTCATCCACCAGGACAACCGGACGATTCTCGGCGTGCATGCCATCGGCACCGGCGCCACCGAGCTGGTGCACATCGGCCAGGCGGTCATGGCGATGAAAGGCACCGTGGACTACTTTCTCCACAACGTCTTCAACTACCCCACGCTGGCCGAGGCCTACAAGATCGCGGCGCTGAACGGCGCCAACCGGCTCGCCCACGTCTGATCATGACATTGAGCTGTTAGTCGTTAGGCTCTGTCTCAGAGCTCTGCCGCGGGCCCAAGACCGAGCGAATCGTCCGTTGGCAAGGAGGCCGAAGCAGGCGATGTCGCTGTGCATCG